>JBKBXP010000035.1:0-18141 GCA_046314035.1 Pseudorhizobium sp.
GACGCCTTCATCGAGGAGATGAAGAAGGATCTTCCGGAACTGCCGGACGACAAGAAGGAGCGCTTCGTGCGCGAGCTCGGTCTGTCGGTCTACGACGCCTCGGTGCTCGTCTCGGAGAAGGCGATTGCCGATTATTTCGAGGCCGTGGCCGCTGGCCGCGACGGCAAGACGGCTGCCAACTGGGTTATCAACGACCTGCTGGGCGCCTTGAACAAAGCCGGCAAAGGCATTGAAGAGACTCCTGTTTCTCCCGTCCAGCTGGGCGGCATCATCGACCTCATCAAGTCGGAAGCGATCTCGGGCAAGATTGCCAAGGATCTCTTCGAGATCGTCTGGAATGAAGGCGGAGATCCGGCCGAGATCGTCGATGCCCGCGGCATGAAGCAGGTGACCGACACCGGCGCCATCGAGGCAGCCGTCGACGAGATCATCGCCGCCAACCCTGATCAGGTTGCCAAGGCGCAGGCTAAGCCGGCGCTGGCCGGCTGGTTTGTCGGCCAAGTCATGAAGTCGACCGGCGGCAAGGCCAACCCCCAGGCTGTCCAGGCACTGGTGAAGGCAAAGCTCGGCATCGAGGAATAGGCCGATGGTCTACTTCGTCCGCACCGCAGGAGAGCGTGACCTCGACAAGGTCCGCGCCCTGCTGGTCGAAACCTTCCACGCCACCTATGACGTGATCTACGGCGAGGCGAAGGTGCGCGAGCTGGTCGACGCCTGGCATTCGCCGGAAGCGCTGAAAGCCCGGGTTGAGAAGACGGGCGGCGAGTTCCTCGTGGCCGATGACGGCAAGCAGCTCGGCGGCGTGGCCTATGCGGTGATGTCCAAGAAGATGGCCAAGACAGCCTTCCTCCACCACCTCTACGTCAAGCCGTCCTGCCAGGGGCAGGGTATCGGTCGCGACATCTTTGCCGAACTCGAAACCTGCTTCCCGGATGCCGAGGTCATGCGGCTTGAGGTGGCGGTGCAGAACACGCGCGCGATCTCCTTCTATGAGCGGCTCGGCTTCCTCGAGGTGGACCGAACGCAGGAGTGCGGCGGACCGGCCTCGGGCCTTGCCGCCGTCGTTCTCGAAAAGCCCTTGCCGCGCTGATGGGAGACGCACCGATGCCAGAAGGCCTTCTGATCCGGCGGGCACACGAGGAGGATCTTCCCGCGTTAATTTCTCTGTTCGCCGAGGACGAGATCGGCGGCCATGGCGACACCACCGATCCGGATGCCTTCGACGATTACCTCCGCGCCTTCAACGTCATCGATGCGTCAAACAACGAGCAGCTGTTCGTGGCCGATCGGGCAGGCGAGGTGGTCGGAACCTTCCAGATCATGTTCAACCGCACCCTGACCGGCCGCGGCGGGCTCGCCATGGTGATCGAGGCGGTTCAGACACGCCACGACATGCGCGGCCAGGGTATCGGCGCCGCCATGATCGAACATGCGCTCCAGGAGGCGCGGCGGCGCGACTGCCGCATGGTGCAGCTGACGTCGAACATGGCCCGCACCGATGCCCACCGTTTCTACGAGCGCCTGGGTTTTGCCAAGAGCCACTACGGCTTCAAGATGAAGCTCAGGTGAGCGCCAGCCGGTCTGGAATCACTGGACATCAGGGCCGTCAGGTTGCATAACCGCTCAAACAGTCACAGATCGCGCTGCCTGCAGCGTTTGCCAGAGTTGACGAAACGCACATGAAAAATTTCCTGCTTCAGATATTTACCTGGTGGAACGGACAGACCCTCGGCACCCGCTTCTTCACCTGGCGCCACGGCAAGAAGGTCGGCGTCGATGAACTGGGCAATGTCTACTACGAGGGCCCGAACACCTCCTTTGGCGTGCCGCGCCGCTGGGTGGTTTTCAACGGTTATGCGGAGGCCTCGGCCATCACGCCGGGCTGGCACGGCTGGATGCATCACCGCACCGACATCGCGCCCTCGCAGGACAACTACGTGCCGCGCGAATGGGAAAAGGGCCACAAGCCCAACATGACCGGAACGCCCGACGCCTATCGTCCGCAGGGATCGCTGGCATCCCCCGGTGAGCGTGCTCGTGTGACCGGCGACTACGACGCCTGGACGCCCGGCGGCTGAACACCTGTTTTGGCCACATTCGGCATCTACCGGATAGTTGCACCGGGGCGCATTCGCTGTGGCCCCGACCGGACCGAGAATGGGATCATCGATGAGGAAATCCACCCGCAAGCTGACCGTCGCGGTCGCCGTGGCAGCGACCATCTCGGCACTGTCGGCAACCTCCGTCTCGGCTGCGCGCATTTCCAATCCGGTCGCCGTTTTCGCAGGCATCGACAAGATCACCGGTCGCATCACCACCTTTGACGTCTACATCGACGAAACCGTCCAATACGGCGCCCTCCAGGTCACGCCGAAGGTCTGCTACTCCCGCGACGAGACCGAGGCGCAGCGGGTGGACGGATTCGTGGAGGTCGACGAGATCACGCTGGACCGCAAGATCCGGCGGATTTTCACCGGCTGGATGTTCGCCGACAGTCCGGGCCTCAACGCCGTGGAGCACGCGATCTATGACGTCTGGCTGACCGGCTGCAAGCAGCAGTCCGACGTTCCGGCGCCTGAGGCGACCAACTGACCGCTCAGAAGGTCAGATGCGCAGAGGCCATCGCCTCCTTCAACATATCCAGGTAGTCCTCCTTCGGCACGTCGATCGCGCCGAAGGTCTTGAGATGCTCTGTGGTGAACTGGGTGTCCAGCAGCGTGAACCCTCGCGCCTTCAGCCGCTCCACCAGGAAGACGAGGCAGATCTTGGAGGCATTGGTGCGGCGGGAGAACATGCTCTCTCCGAAGAAGGCAGACCCCAGCGAGACGCCGTAGAGGCCGCCCACCAGTTCCTCGCCCTCCCAAGCTTCAACGCTGTGGGCGTGACCCATGCTGTGGAGTTCGGAGTAGAGCAACCGGATCGTCGCATTAATCCAGGTGTTGGGCCGATCCTCCGCCGGTTCGGCGCAGCGATCAATGACCCGGTCGAAGGCCGTGTCGAAACGGATCTCGAAGGGGCGTTTACGGACGATCTTCGCAAGGCTTTTGGAAAGGTGGAAGCCGTCGAGGGGCAGGACCCCGCGGATTTCCGGCTCGACCCAGAAAATCTCCGGGTCGTCTGCCGATTCGGCCATAGGGAAAAGCCCGATGGAATAGGCCCGCAGCAGGATCTCCGATGTCAGTGTCGGATAATATTTGCCGCGGCCCCCTATCATCTGTCTCCCGCTGCTACTTGTCGCCGGCCAGGTAGTTTTCCAGCCAGTGGATGTCGTAGTCGCCGTTGGCAATGTCCTGGTTGGATACGAGATCCTGGAACAGCGGCAGCGTCGTCTTGATCCCGTCAACGACGAATTCGTCGAGCACGCGGCGCAGGCGCATCATGCACTCGACGCGGGTGCGCCCATGCACGATCAACTTGCCGATCAGGCTGTCGTAGTAAGGCGGGATCTTGTACCCGGCGTAAACGCCCGAATCGACGCGAACGCCAAGGCCACCGGGCGCATGGAAATGCGTGATCATGCCGGGTGACGGCACGAAGGTGCGCGGATCCTCGGCATTGATGCGGCATTCGATGGCATGGCCGGAGAACACGATCTCGTCCTGCGTGACCGAAAGTCCGCCGCCGGAGGCAACACGGATCTGTTCGTGCACCAGATCGATGCCGGTGATGGCCTCGGTGATCGGGTGCTCCACCTGCAGGCGGGTGTTCATCTCGATGAAATAGAACTCGCCGTTTTCGTAGAGGAACTCGACCGTACCCGCGCCGCGGTACTTCATCTTCTTCATGGCGTCGGCGCAGATCTGGCCGATCTTCATGCGCTGTTCGACATTCAGGGCAGGGGAGTTGGCTTCTTCCCAGACCTTCTGGTGACGGCGCTGCAGCGAGCAGTCCCGTTCGCCCAGATGAATGGCGTTGCCCTCGCCATCGCCGACCACCTGCACTTCGATGTGCCGCGGCTTGCCGAGATATTTTTCCATGTAGACGGCGTCATTGCCGAAGGCCGCAAGCGCCTCGGAGCGCGCCGTGGTCACGGCCTCCTCAAGCTCTGCCTCGGTCTTGGCGACCTTCATGCCGCGGCCACCGCCACCGGCAGTGGCCTTGATCAGGACCGGGAAGCCGATCTCGCGGGCGATCTCCAGCGCTGTCTCCGGCAGAACTTCGCCGGGTGAGCCTGGAACCACCGGGATGCCAAGTTCGACGGCCGTCTTCTTTGCGGTGATCTTGTCGCCCATCAGCCGGATGTGCTCGGCCGTCGGTCCAATGAAGGTAATGCCATGGGCATCCAGGATATCGGCGAACTTGGCGTTCTCCGACAGGAAGCCGTAGCCGGGGTGCACAGCATCGGCGCCGGTGATCTCGCAGGCGGCAACGATCTGGTGGATGTTCAGATAGCTGTCGCGCGACGGCGGCGGGCCGATGCAGACACTCTCGTCCGCCAGCCGAACATGCATCGCGTCCGCATCGGCGGTCGAATGCACGGCAACGGTGGCAATACCGAGCTCCTTGCAGGCGCGCAGCACACGCAGAGCGATTTCACCGCGGTTGGCTATGAGGATTTTCGAGATCATGGACCGTCCTATTCAATGATGACGAGCGGCTCGCCGTATTCGACGGGTTGTGAGTCGGTGACGAGGATCTCGACGACCTTGCCGGACCGGGGCGCAGGGATCTGGTTCATCGTCTTCATCGCCTCGATGATGAGGAGTGTCTGCCCTTCCTTCACCGTGGCGCCCACTTCCACGAAGGAACGCGAGCCGGGTGCCGGGGAAAGATAAACGGTGCCGACCATGGGCGCATTGACGGCATTGGCGTTGTCGCGTGGTGCAGGCACGGCGGCGGCAACGGGCGCAGGGGCGGCAACAGCGGCAGCCGGTGCAGCAGCCATCGGGGCCTGCACGTATTGCGTGGCGGAGACGCGGGAGACGCGGATACGGACGTCTTCCTGCTCCACTTCGATCTCGGTGAGGTCGGTCTCGTTCAGGATGTTCGCAAGATCGCGGATCAACCCCTTGTCGATACCGTTCTTATTCTCAGACATGGCAAACCCTATTGTTCTGTTTATCTGGTCAGTCGGTTATGCTTTTCAACGCATTCAGCGCCAGAAGGTAGCTTGTCGGGCCGAAGCCGCAGATGACACCCTTGCAGGCAGGCGCAATCATCGAGTGATGACGGAATGCCTCGCGCGCATGAACGTTGGAGATATGGACTTCGATGACGGGAATGGAGATGGCGCGGATCGCATCATGCAGGGCGACTGATGTATGCGTGTAGGCGCCGGCATTGATCGCGACGCCCACAGCCTTTTCATCCGCCTCATGCAGCCAGTCGACCAGCATGCCTTCGTGGTTGCTCTGCCTGAAATCGACAACGAGGCCCTGATCCGAGCCGGCCGCAAGACAATCGTTTTCGATGTCCTTCAAAGTCTTGCCGCCATAGATGCCGGGCTCGCGCTTTCCCAGCATGTTCAGATTGGGGCCGTTCAGGACGAAGACCGTCTTGCTCATCGTGTTCCAGTATTCCCGTCAAAAGTCAGGGGCCACCTATAGACCGCCCGCAACACAAGGAAAAGCCCCCGTTCTTTGAAAGACCGGGCTTTCCGCCAGCTTGCTGTTGGTGGCTGTGGGGTCAGCAGGTGCTCTTCCCGCACGACCGCAGGTTCGCGACCTTCTCTTCGATGGCAGCGCGACCGACGGCCCCGTAAAGCGCTTCGTTTCCGACCACATAGGTCGGCGTCCCCGTCACGCCGATGTTGGTCGCCAGCTGATAGGCCTCGCGGATCAGCGTGTCGTTCGGGTTCTCCTCCATGGAGGTGCGGATATCAGTCTCGCTGAGCCCCAACGAGGTCGCGACCTCCATGGCACTTGCCTCTGATGCCGTTCCCGTCTGGCCGAGAAGCGCACGATGGAATTCCTGGTACTTGTCCGGAGCAACGAGCCGGACCGCATTGGCAATGCGGTGTGCCGCAATCGACTCCGGACCGAGGATGGGCAGTTCCTTCAGAACGAAGCGGACATTGGGATCGTTTTCGAGGATCTCGTCCATGTCGCTCAGCGCCTGCTTGCAGTAGCCGCAGTTGTAATCGAAGAATTCGACGACCGTAACGTCGCCGTCCGGATTGCCGAGCACGATGTCGTTCTTCGACGAGAAGATTGCGTCATGGTTGGCAGCGACCGCCTGGCCCGCCATCGAAGCCCGCGCTGCCTGCTGCTTGGCCTCCAAGGCCGCCTGGACCTCCAGCATTACTTCCGGATTTGCGACGAGGTACTCGCGGATGAATTCGCCCATCTCCTGCTTCTGCTGCTCATCGAGGGCTGCCGCGGGCGAAAGCCACAGCGAAGCAATCAGCAGGGATCCGAGGGCGAGGGTCTTTGAAGGCGCGGACATGGAAAGATCCTTTTGGTCGATGGCTGGCGGTAGAAATAGCCTGGATAGGTGCGATCTGAGGCAAACCTACGCCCCTGGCAGGGCATAGGAAACCGCAAACTGAAGGACGGAGCGGCTTGCGCCGTCACAACTGCGTTGCCGCTTCAGCAGTCGTGCTCCGGCTGTTGAATGAACAAGGGCCGCGCTGGATGCGCGGCCCTTGTTCATGTCTCGGTGTTGGTGCTGACGGCGCCTCAGAAGAAACCGCGGCGCTGCCACCAGCCGGCCTTCTTCGGCTTCGACGGATCGCTGTCGGCGGGGTCCTCGGCCTTCGGTTCGGAACTCGTGATCACCGGATCGGAAGAGCTGATGTTGGAGGCGCGGTTGGACCGAACCGGCTTTGCCTCTTCTTCGGCTACTGGAGGTGCCGGTGTCTCTTCGAAGGCGGCGGCAGGCTCCTCTGCGCCAAGCGCAGCCTCGACCTGTTCCACGAGAACGGGCTCGCTTGCGGCTTCGGCTGCCTCGGCAACATCCGGCGTGATCGCCTGTGCCGGTGCTTCTACCACCGGTGCGTCCTCGGCGACTGTCTCTTCGACCGGCGCGGCAGCGGCCTTGCGGCGGCTTCTGCGCGGCTTGGCCGCGACAGGCGCCTCGGCCTCAGGTTCTGCAGGAGCCGCGGTTGCGGCGACCGGTTCCGACGGTTGTGCCGCTGCGGCGTCATCGTTCTCGGCGGGGGTGGCCGCAGAGGACGTGTCTTCCCCGGAGGTCTCGCCCTCGCTGCCGTCCTCGTCCGGACGGTTGCGGCGTCCGCCCCGCTTGCCGCGGCGACGACGCTTGCGGCGGCCGTTCTCGTCCGTGTCGGAGCCGGCCTCGGAAGCGTCGCGTGCCTCGGTCTCGTCCTCGTCGCCCTCATCCGAATCGTCGTCGGCAGAGCCATTCTCGCCGTCGCCGTTCTCCAGGCTCACGCCATCGGCGCGATCGCCGTTCTTGTTGCGACGACGACGGCGACGCTTGCGCTTGCGGCCATTCTGGTCGTCACCCTGGGCCGGAGCCGCGGGCGCGGGAGCAGCAGCAGCCGCGGCCTTGACCTCGCCAAGCTCCTCGTCCTCGTCTTCGTCCTCCTCGATGATGATGTCATCGTCTTCGTCCTCGACGGGGAGGGCGGCAAACTGCATCAGGCTTTCGATCTTGATCGGATTTTCCACCGCTTCGCCGCGGTCGATGGCGAAGTGGTTCGAGCCGATGGTGTCGTCCGACTCGATGAAGATCGAGACGCCGAAGCGGTGTTCGTAATCCACGACCGAATTGCGCTTGTGGTTGAGCAGGTAGAGCGCAATTTCAGGCGTCGTACGGACGCTGATGTCATGCGTGGTGTTCTTCAGCAGATATTCCTCGACGCCGCGCAGAACGTGCAGCGCGATGGAGGACTGCGACCGGACGTGGCCGGTGCCGCCGCAATGCGAGCAGACCTGTGTCGTCGATTCCAGCACCGAAGCGCGGATACGCTGCCGCGACATTTCCAGAAGACCGAAATGCGAGATACGTCCGACCTGGATGCGCGCCCGGTCGTTCTTCAGGCAATCCTTGAGCCTCTTCTCGACCGCGCGGTTGTTGCGCTTTTCTTCCATGTCGATGAAGTCGATGACGATCAGGCCGGCAAGGTCACGCAGGCGAAGCTGGCGGGCCACCTCTTCGGCGGCCTCCAGGTTGGTCTGCAGGGCCGTGTCTTCGATCGAGTGCTCGCGGGTCGAGCGGCCGGAGTTCACGTCGATGGCGACGAGCGCTTCCGTCTGGTTCATGATCAGGTAGCCGCCGGACTTCAGCGTTACCTGCGGCTGCAGCATGCGGTCGAGCTGAGCCTCGATGCCGGAGCGCGAGAAGATCGGATGCAGGTCGCGGTAGGGCTGAACCACCTTGGCATGGCTCGGCATCAGCATTTTCATGAAGTCTTTCGCTTCACGATAGCCTTCTTCACCGGCAACGATAATTTCCGAGATGTCCTTATTGTAGAGGTCGCGGATCGACCGCTTGATGAGCGAGCCTTCCTCGTACACGAGGCACGGCGCCGTCGAGGCGAGCGTCAGCGTGCGGACGTTCTCCCACAGGCGCATCAGATATTCGAAATCGCGCTTGACCTCGACGCGCGTGCGGTTGGCACCCGCGGTGCGCAGGATGACGCCCATGCCCTGCGGCACTTCGAGCTCGCGAGCGATCTCCTTCAGGCGTTTGCGGTCCTGCGGGCTGGTGATCTTGCGGGAAATCCCGCCGCCACGCGCCGTGTTCGGCATCAGCACCGAATAGCGGCCGGCAAGCGAGAGATAGGTGGTAAGCGCTGCGCCCTTGTTGCCGCGCTCTTCCTTCGCCACCTGCACCAGCAGGATCTGGCGGCGCTTGATGACTTCCTGGATGCGGTACTGCTTGCGCGGCCGGCGGACGACGCGGTCCGGCACCTCTTCCATGGCGTCTTCGGCGCCGACGGATTCGATTTCTTCCTTCTCGCCATTGTCGTCGTCGTCATCATCGTCGTCATTGTTGCGACGGTCGCGGATGTCTTCGGAGATCGAATCGGTTTCGACCATGGCGGCCATTTCGCCGGGTGTGCCCTTGTCGTCGTCGTTGTCGGACACCTCGGGCGCAGCTTCATCCGCGGCGGCCTCGGAGACATCCACGTCGACCGGCTTCTTGCGTGCGCGGCTGCGGCGCGGCTTTGCCTTCGGCTTTTCCGGTTCAACCGCAGCGGCTTCGCCAGGGCTCACCTCGGCGGCTTCGGCGCCAGCCTCGCTGGCGGCCGCTTCGGCCGAAAGCTCTGCCGGCGTGTTGACGTAAGGCTGTTCTGCCGATGACGGATCGACGGGATCTGCCGAATCATCATCGGCAATCCGACGCTGCTCTTCAGCCTCGGCCTGCTTCAGGGCCTGCCGGTCTGCGTGCGGGATCTGGTAATAGTCGGGGTGGATTTCGGCAAAGGCCAGGAAGCCGTGACGATTGCCGCCGTAGTCCACGAACGCAGCCTGCAGCGAGGGCTCGACCCTCGTCACTTTCGCCAAATAGATATTGCCGCGTATCTGCTTCTTGTGTTGGGACTCGAAATCGAATTCTTCGATGCGGTTGCCGCGAACAACGACTACCCGCGTCTCCTCTTCGTGAGACGCGTCGATAAGCATTTTGTCTGCCATGTAAATTCTGCTCCTCGGCGCAGCCGAGCAGGTGCAAAAAGGCCCGCCACAAGGACAGGCCCGTCATGCATGATGGTGATTGCGCCGGAAAAAATGGTTCTTCTTGAACGGTGTTGCGGCGACAACCGGACGGCTGACGGAGCATTTAGCTCCTTCAGGGTATCCAGGTTCTGAAACGCTTGCCGCGACATGAATGTCCAAACGAGAACGACGATATCTTAGGCCTCGAGGGCCGGTGGAGGTGCTCATTTCGAGCGTGGGTGGCGGGCCACCCGGTATGGGTCCGGCCAACGCCGGATGAGATCGAGTATGAGGATCAAAATGTACAGACGGCGGATGAACTTGCCAGTTTCGGCGCCAGGTCTCTTAGGCTGGCCGGCCTCCTGCAAGACTATCCCGTCAACACTTTAGTCCTTATCCGCCTTGTATGGATTCTGTGACACAATAGCAAGGGAAAAGCCCGTGCCGCCATATTCTCGATCGAATTGAGAGGCTAGTGGAAGCCATTGATTCGTAAGTGCCTGCGGCCGGAATCAGGTGGATGGGGCGTCCACGGAAGTACGGGGCAGTGCAGTCGGCAAGCGGGGCGACATCGGCATGAGAGACAGGACAGAGCGCTTCGCCGGGCCGGAGCGATTGTGCAGGCGAATCATGCGCGGCATGCTGTTCTGCGGTCTCGTCGGGGCGCTGCTCGTGCCTGTCGCTGGCGTCGAAGCGGCCGATGATAAGCCGCTGCTGGCCTTTGCAGCACGTATTGCCGGTGATGATGCCCGCACCAGGATCGTTATCGATTTTGACGAAAAGCCCGAATTTTCAGTGCATTATGTCGCTGCGCCTGAACGGGTGGTGATCGATCTTCCCGCCACGGCCTTCGGTTTCCCGGAAGGGGATCTCTCCGCGCGCGGACTATTCAGTGACATCCGCTTTGGCGCGATGGACGACACCAGTGCCCGCATCGTGCTGACGGCCAAGCGCCCCGTTCGTCTCGGCCTTGCGGAGGTGCAGGAGGGTGAGAACGGGGCGTTCCGTCTGGTGCTGGACGCGGAGATGACGACGGCTGAGGCATTTCAGGACCTCGTTCAGGGGCAGCAATGGGGCGCCACCGCGGCGGCAGCCCCGGACCCTCTGGCTGTGGTCGACAACGACGCCTTCGTGGTGGCAATCGATGCGGGCCACGGCGGCATCGACACCGGAGCCATCGGCACTGCGACTCAGACACCTGAGAAGACCATCACCCTGGCCTTTGCGAAACTGCTGGCAGAGGAACTTGGTGCCAAGGATGGGATCGAGGCTGTCCTGACGCGAAAAGACGACGTCTTCCTGTCGCTTTCGGAGCGGGTGACGCTGGCCCGCCAGGCAAAGGCCGACCTGTTCATCTCGCTGCATGCCGATACCCTGAGCCAGAAGGACATCCGGGGCGCCACCGTCTACACGCTCTCCGACCGCGCCTCCGACCGCATGGCCGAAAATCTTGCGGCGCGCGAGAACCTTTCCGACCAGATCGCGGGCATCAGCCTCAAGGAGGAGCCGCCGGAGGTTGCCGACATTCTCCTCGATCTGACCCGTCGCGAAACCCAGGCCTTCTCGGTGACGCTGGCCCAGAACGTTCTTCACTCCTTCGAGGGACAGGTCGGCCTCATCAACAATGCCCACCGTCACGCAGGCTTTCAGGTGCTGCGTGCGCCCGACATTCCCTCTGTGCTGCTGGAGCTCGGCTTCCTGTCGAATGCCGAAGATGAAAAGCTCCTCCTCGACGAGGACTGGCGCAAGCGGGTGAGCAAGCTGCTCGTGGAAGCCGTCGATCGCTACAAGGCAGTCGCTTTCGCAAACGGTGGCTGAGCCAGGTCAGGTGGCACCTCGGCAACAGTGCGCGCTCAAATGCGCCCGGTGCGGGTTCCCAGCCCGTACCGCTTGCCGCAAGCCCTATTTTCCTCACATTCAAAACGTTAGTCGCAGCCAAGGACGGCGGCGACTCGGTCGCTTTGCCCTTGCCTGCTTGCGCAGGGACAACCGCCGTGCAAAACCGCGCCAATCGTGCGATGGTGCATGGCACCGAATGACAAGCCGAACGGTAGCTTCGATATGATCAGACTTATTGGGTATTTCTTTGGACTGGCCTGCGTTCTTTTTCTGGGCGTTGCCGTCGTGGCCGCGATTTATCTCGCCGGCGTTGCCCGGGATCTGCCCAATTACGAGGTTCTGAACTCCTACGAACCACCGGTTGCGACCCGCATCCACGCCGGCAATGGCGCGCTGATGGCGGAATACGCTCGCCAGAGGCGTCTCTTCCTTCCGATCCAGGCAATCCCCGACCGGGTCAAGGCAGCCTTCCTGTCGGCGGAAGACAAGAACTTCTACAACCATCCGGGCGTCGATCCGGCAGGTCTGGCGCGCGCCGTCGTCAATAATCTGCAGAATATCGGCTCAGGCCGCCGTCCGGAGGGTGCCTCGACGATTACGCAGCAGGTCGCCAAGAACTTCCTGCTCAGCAACGACCAGACCATCGACCGCAAGATCAAGGAAGCGATCCTGTCGTTTCGGATCGAACAGACCTATTCCAAGGACAAGATCCTGGAGCTCTATCTGAACGAGATCTTCTTCGGCTTGAACTCCTACGGCATCGCCGGTGCCGCTCTGACCTATTTCGACAAGTCGGTGACCGAGCTGACGATCGCCGAATCCGCCTATCTTGCCGCCTTGCCGAAGGGGCCGAACAACTATCATCCCTATCGCCGTGAAGCCGCAGCCATCGAGCGTCGCGACTGGGTCGTCGATCGGATGGCGGAGAACGGCTACATCACGCAGGCCGATGCCGATGAAGCCAAGAGACAGCCGCTCGGCGTGAAGTCCAGAACCGCAGGCTCGCATCTGGTGGCTTCCGAATATTTTGCCGAAGCGGTCCGGCGCCAGATCATAGAACGCTATGACGACGACACGCTCTACGAAGGCGGCCTTTCCGTCCGCACCTCGCTGGACCCGGAACTGCAGATTCTGGCGCGTCAGGCTCTCCACAACGGGCTGGTCAACTACGACGAGCGCCGTGGCTTCCATGGTCCGGTAGCCAAGGTTGCCATGGCGGGTGACTGGGGCCCGGAACTTGCCGAGGTCAAAAGCCTTCACGATGTGCCCGAGTGGCAGCTCGCGGTGGTGGTCGCCGTGTCCGACGACGAGGTCGACATCGGCTTGCAGCCGTCCAAGGATGGCGCAGGCAAGGTCGACGCTGCGCGTGAAACCGGAGTCATCAAGGCCGACAACATGAAGTGGGCCTACCGCGACGCCAAGGGCGAACGCCGAAATGCAAGCTCGCCTGAAGGCGTCGTCGAGCCTGGCGATGTCGTCTATGTGGAAGCGCTCTCCGGCGAGGAGGGCAGCTATCGCCTGCGCCAGCCTCCAAAGGTACAGGGTGGCTTCGTCGCCATGGATCCCAACACCGGCCGCGTTCTCGCCATGGCCGGCGGCTTCTCCTATGCGCAGTCGGAATTCAACCGCGCCACGCAGGCGATGCGCCAGCCGGGCTCCTCCTTCAAGCCTTTTGTCTACGCAGCCGCGCTCGACAACGGCTATACGCCGGCCTCGGTGATCCTGGATGCGCCGATCGAGATGGTCTCGGGCGGCCAGGTGTGGCGGCCTGAAAACTATGGCGGCGGCTCTGCCGGCCCGCAGACCCTGCGTCTCGGCATCGAAAAGTCGCGAAACCAGATGACTGTGCGGCTGGCCCAGGACATGAGCATGGAGCTGGTGGCCGAATATGCCGAGCGCTTCGGGATCTACGACAAGATGCTGCCGGTGCTGGCGATGTCCCTCGGCTCCGGCGAGACCACCGTGCTTCGCATGGTCTCCGCCTACGCCGTCATCGCCAATGGCGGTAAGCAGATCAAGCCCACCGTCATCGACCGTATCCAGGACCGTTACGGCAATACCATCTTCCGCCACGAGGAGCGCCTCTGCGAGGGCTGCAACGCGACCGCCTGGACCGGACAGGACGAGCCGGTTCTGGTCGACAATCGCGAGCAGGTGCTCGACCCGATGACCGCCTACCAGATCACCTCGATGATGGAGGGCGTCGTGCGTCGGGGCACTGCGGCCGGCAAGATCAACATAGAAGACCGTCCGGTCGCCGGCAAGACCGGCACCACCAATGACGAGAAGGATGCCTGGTTCGTCGGCTTCACGCCTAATCTGGTGGCGGGTGTCTACATCGGCTTCGATACGCCGGCGCCTTTGGGCCGCGGCGGCACAGGCAGCTCGCTCGCCGCCCCGATCTTCGCCGATTTCATGGAGAAGGCCGTCAAGCACATGCCGGCCGAGAAGTTCATCGTTCCGGAAGGCATGCAGTTCATCCCGGTCAACCGGACGACGGGCATGATGGCCTTCGAGGGCGAGCCCGACACGATCATCGAGGCCTTCAAGCCCGGCACCGGACCGGCCGACGTTTTTGCGGTGATCGGCGAGGGCGAGTATCTGCCGCCGGAGGAGATCCTCGAGACCTCGCCGCAGGCGCAGCAGGCCGTGACATCCGGCGCCGCCGGACTGTTCTAGCCTTAATCCGAGCGTCTCCTTGCGCCGGCGCGGCCTTTACATCCGCGGCCGGCGCAACTATGTCCACCCCGTCTTCCAATCAAGCGAGAGTAAGAAATACCCATGCGGGCTGAAATCATTGGCGTCGTCGACGAAATCAAGCAGGCCATAAGCCTGCTGAGGAGGCATCTTTGACTGGGACCAGGCGGTAAGACGACTGGACTGGCTGAACAACAAGACGGAGGATCCCAACCTCTGGAATGATGCCGCCGAGGCGCAGAAGATGATGCGCGAGCGCCAGCAGCTCGAGGACAGCATTGCCGGCGTCAAGCGCCTCGAACAGCAGATGAACGATAACATCGAGCTGATCGAGATGGGCGAGGAAGAGGGCGACGACAGCGTCATCAAGGATGCCGAGGACGCCCTGAAGACCTTGAAGGCCGAATCGGATCGCCAGCAGGTCGAGGCGATGCTGTCGGGCGAAGCCGACGGCAACGACACCTACGTGGAAGTGCATTCCGGCGCCGGCGGCACCGAGTCCCAGGACTGGGCCAACATGCTGCTGCGGATGTACACCCGCTGGGCCGAACGCTCCGGCTACAAGGTCGAGATCCTGGAAATGCATGACGGCGAAGAAGCCGGCATCAAGTCCGCGACGATCATGATCAAGGGCCGCAACGCCTATGGATGGATGAAGACCGAGTCGGGCGTTCATCGCCTCGTCCGGATCTCGCCATACGATTCCAACGCACGGCGGCATACCTCCTTCTCCTCGGTCTGGGTCTATCCGGTCGTCGACGATTCGATCAACATCGACATCAACGAGAGCGACTGCCGCATCGACACCTTCCGCGCTTCGGGCGCCGGCGGGCAGCACATCAACACCACCGACTCGGCCGTGCGCATCACGCACATCCCGACCGGCATCGTGGTCTCCTGCCAGCAGGAACGCTCGCAGCACAAGAACAAGGCCAAGGCCTGGGAAATGTTGCGCGCCCGCATGTACGAGGCGGAACTGAAGAAGCGGGAAGAGGCGGCCAATGCCGAGGCGGCCTCCAAGACCGAGATCGGCTGGGGTCACCAGATCCGCTCCTACGTGCTGCAGCCCTACCAGATGGTCAAGGACCTGCGCACCGGGGTCGAGAGCTCAGCGCCGGACGACGTCCTGAACGGTGAGCTCAATCCCTTCATGGAAGCAGCCCTTGCCCACAGGATCAGCGGCAAGGCCGACGCTGCCATCTCCGACGTCGACTGATCTCGGTCGACCGTCACCAGGCATAAAAAGAGCGGCCGCATCCCACGGCCGCTCTTTTTCTGTTTGCCTCTAAGGGAGAGGACAGGCTGGCCGCTCGTGCCGGCTAGTTGTTGAACTGCTCGGCGAGAATGCGGTCGGACCAGGAATGATCCGGATCCGACAGGATGCGGGCCGTCATCTCGTGGGACTGGGCGATCTGCACATGCAGCACCGACTTCACCTCCATGTTGTCGGCAACCGCATTCACCGGCCGCTTCTCCGGTTCCAGGATGTGGATGTCGATACGCACGTGATCGGGCAGGAGCGCGCCCCGCCAGCGTCGCGGTCGGAAGGCGCTGACCGGCGTCATGGCCAGGAGCGGCGCCTCGAGCGGCAGGATGGGGCCATGCGCCGATAGATTGTAGGCGGTCGACCCCGCCGGCGTGGCAATCATCAGGCCGTCGCAGATCAGTTCCTCGATGCGCACCTTGCCGTCGATCTCCACCCGCAGCTTGGCGGCCTGATAGGATTGCCGGAACAGATAGACCTCGTTGATGGCAAGCGCGATGGAGCTCGTGCCGTCGGCGTTCGTCGTCGTCATCTGCAGCGGATGCAGCATGTTCTCGACCGCCGCATCCACCCTCTCGCGCAGGTCCTCTGTGCGGTAGTCGTTCATCAGGAAGCCGACGGAGCCGCAGTTCATGCCGTAGATCGCCTTGCCGGAGCTCATCGTGCCGTGAAGCGTGTGCAGCATGAAGCCGTCGCCGCCCAGCGCCACGACGACATCCGCCTCCTCGGCGGGCACATCGCCGTAGATGGCGATCAGTTCCTCACGCGCGGCAAGCGCCTCGGGGGCCGAGGATGCGCGGAAGGAGAGGGACTTTTCTGGAAACGCCATGGCTTGCCTCGGATTAGCGGCCATACCTATCCGGAAAAAGCCTTTCAAGACAAGCGCTTTGCGCCCGAACCGGTACGCCGCGACAGCCATCCCGCGAGACGAAGACCACGAGATCCTGCAATTTTTCGCTTTACAGGAAATCAGAATCTGGTAACTCGACGGCATTGGAAATGCCCTTGTAGCTCAGTTGGTAGAGCACCTGATTTGTAATCAGGGGGTCCCGAGTTCGAACCTTGGCGGGGGCACCAATATCTCACTCACTTGACCGTATCCTTCATTAAACGCGTGTTGCAATCTGTTCACCTGATTGCCACCGGTGTTCATGACACTCGCCTAATCACGCGACGCGTCTTGGATAGCAACGTGCTTGCTGCTCTGGCAGCTTGGATCAGCGGGAACTGCGAGGAAGCAAGTGGTTTGGGTTGGGGTTGGCCTCTTGGCCGCGAGCTGGTGGTTCACAATGCTGGCCGGCATGCAATTGATGCAGTTCCGCATATCTGAACGGGCGGCGAGCGACGCAGATATCGCCTACGAGCAGCGCAAGTTCTTCCTCTACTTGATGCCATCCGTCACGCTCCTGATTGCTGGCGGATGGTGGCTCGGCTGATCGTTCGGGGAAGAACTCCCCAATCATTAGGGGATGACGTGGCCTTGTAATCAGGTCCCCAAGTCGAACCCCGGCGCGGGCGTCAATGCCTGGCCATAGCGCACCGCGCTCAAGCGATTCCCGCTTCCTTCGTCAGGCCATGCGAGCGACCCGCTCCCGGCAGCACTTGCCGTGCCGTGGCAACGCGAAATCCAAGCCGATCTAAGTCGGGTTCCCGCTCCCGGCGCGTCGTCCCCACGCAATAAAATCGGGGTTGGCGAAGTCGCTGTCGGAAAGCTGCTGTCTCTTGCCGTAGACGAGAGGCCTTCCGTCGAGCGTCACGGTCGAACCGCCGGCGGCGCGCAGCACGGCATCTCCGGCGGCAGTATCCCATTCCATCGTGCGCCCGAAGCGGGGGTACACGTCGGCTTTGCCTTCCGCCAGCAGGCAGAACTTCAGCGAGGAACCGATCAGGCGGATGTCGGAGATTCCCGCCGTCCTCAGGAAATCGGCGGTTTCCGGGGTGTTGTGCGAACGGCTGGCGACGGCGACCGGAGGGTCGCCTACCGGCCGAGCCCCGATTGCCTGCCGCTCCTTGACGACGAAGTCGGCGCCGATCGTCAGGCGGTACGCGCCTTGGCAATCGCCGACATAGGCAAGGCCGCACGCCGGCGCATAGACGATGCCGGCCGTCGGGATGCCGCCCTCGACGAGCGCGACGTTGACGGTGAACTCGTCACGCCGGGCAATGAATTCCTTCGTGCCGTCAAGGGGATCGACAAGGATGAACCGATCGCTTGGCTCAGGAACGCGGCCGGCCGCAACCGATTCCTCGGCAACGACGGCGATTTCCGGGCAATGCCGGCGCAGATGCGCCAGGATGATCTCCTCGGCGCGTTCGTCTGCCTCGGTCACCGGCGAGTGGTCGGCCTTGGTGCTGACCGTCGGTCCGGCGCGGTAGATCTCCAGTATCGCGGCTCCGGCGGCCAGTGCAGCCTCTTCGAAGATCTCAAGTGTCGTCATCGGGCGTCTGCCGTTGCTGTTCCAGGAGTGCCGGACAAGAGATAGGCGTCACGTCGTTTGCCTCTGAACCGCGAGCCCCGACCCAAGCGTCAGCGGGTCAGATGACGCCGGGTCGCGTAGAGTGCGATGGCTGCGGCGTTCGAGACGTTCAGCGATTTGATCGCACCGGGCATGTCCAGCCGTGCGAGGGTCTTCACCGTCTCGCGCGTCTTCTGGCGCAGGCCCTTACCTTCGGAGCCCAGCACCAGAGCAATCCTGTCGCCGGTGAGGGCGCCTTCCAGGGGAGCCGGGCCTTCCGAATCAAGCCCGATCGTCTGGAAGCCCAGCGCGTGAAGCTCTTCAA
>JBKBXP010000036.1:0-18113 GCA_046314035.1 Pseudorhizobium sp.
GCTGTGCGCCTTCGCGCGAGATCACCCATGGACTTCTACCTGTCGCTCGCTTCACAGAACCTCCTGTCGGCGCCGGTTCTCTTCTTCGCGCTCGGATTCCTGGCAACGCTTGCCGGTGGCCAGATCGCGCTTCCCGGAGGTGTCGGCAAGATGATGGCGCTCTACCTGATGCTCTCCATCGGCTTCAAGGGCGGGGCGTCGGTCGGGGCCATGGGCTGACGGCGGAGGTGGCCATGGCGCTTGCCATCGGTATTTTCCCGTCTGCCGCCATGCCGCTCCTCGGCCACGTGATGCTCGGTGCCATGACACGGCTCGGACCCCGCGACCGGGCAGCGATCGCTGCCCACTATGGCTCGATCTCTATCGTCACATTCGTGGCGGGCAGCGATGCGCTGACCCGGCTTGGGATCGGCTTCGACGGCGGCATGGTGGCCGTGGCGGCCGCGATGGAGGCGCCTGCCATCCTGACCGCCCTGTGGCTGATCCTGCGGAACCCGGCGCCCGACGCCGCTCCGGCACTGGCTGAGAGCCGCCAGAAAGCGGTGCTGCGGGACGTCGTTCTCAACGTGACGATCGTGATCCTGCTGGGGGCCTTCGCCATCGGCGCCGTGACCGGAGACCAAGGGCTGAGCGAGCTTTCCGGCTTCGTCAGCGATCCCTTCCGCGGCGTGCTCTGCCTCTTCCTACTCGACCTCGGCGCCATTGCGGGCGGCGGCATCCGCAGGGATTGGCGGCTGCTTTCGCCGGGCCTCCTCGGCTTTGCACTGATCATGCCGCTGATCGGTGCTTCGCTTGCACTGGTCCCGGCACTCGCCGTCGGGCTCTCGGTCGGCAACACGGCGCTGCTCGTTACGCTCGCCGCCAGCGCCTCCTACATCGCCGTTCCCGCCGCAATGCGGATCGCCGTGCCCGACGCACGACCGGAACTCTATCTCGGCCTGTCGCTGGGGCTGACCTTCCCGTTCAACCTGATCGCGGGTCTGCCGATCTATGTGCATCTCGCGGGTCTCGGTGGCTAGAGCCGCGCAGAAACGTGCGGTCCCGAGGGGTCCGCCCGCAATGCCTGAGGCGCAGAAAAGCTCAGATGTTGCTCTTCAGGATCTCGCGCAGCTTGCCGAAGATCTCGTCGATGTGGTGCTTCTCGATGATCAGCGGCGGCGACATCGCGATGATATCGCCGGTGGTGCGGATCAGCAGGCCGTCATCGTAGGCTTTGAGGAAGGCGGAGAAGGCACGCTTGGTGGGCTCGCCGGCGATCGGTTCGAGTTCGATGGCGCCGATCAGGCCGATGTTGCGGATGTCGATGACGTTCGGCAGGTCCTTCAGCGAATGCAGGGCATCTTCCCAGTAGGAGGCCATCTCGCCGGCGCGGGTCAGAAGGCCTTCTTCCTTGTAGGTGTCGAGCGTCGCAAGCGCTGCGGCCGCGGCGATCGGGTTTCCGGAATAGGTGTAGCCGTGGAAGAACTCGATCATGTGCTCGGGGCCGCTCATGAAGGCGTCGTGGATCTCCGAACTGACGAGCACCGCGCCCATCGGGATGACGCCGTTGGTGAGGCCCTTGGCGGTGACCATGATGTCCGGCTTGACGTCGAAATACTGCGCGGCAAACGGTGCGCCGAGGCGGCCGAAGCCGGTGATGACCTCGTCGAAGATCAGGAGAATGCCGTGCTTCGTGCAGATGTCGCGCAGTTTCTGCAGGTAGCCCTTCGGCGGGATCAGCACGCCGGTGGAGCCGGCGACCGGCTCGACGATGACGGCGGCGACCGTCGAGGCGTCGTGCAGCGTGACGATCCGCTCCAGTTCGGTCGCGAGATCGCCGCCGTGTTCGGGCTGGCCGCGGGTGAAGGCATTCTGGGCGGGCAGGTGGGTATGCGGCATATGGTCGACGCCGGTCAGAAGCGTGCCGAACATCTTGCGGTTGGAGACGATGCCGCCGACGGAAATGCCGCCGAAGTTGACGCCGTGGTAGCCGCGTTCGCGGCCGATCAGGCGGAAGCGGGAGCCGTTGCCCTTCACGCGGTGGTAGGCGAGCGCCACCTTCAGCGCCGTCTCGACCGATTCGGAGCCGGAATTGGTGTAGAGCACGTGGTCCATGCCCTCGGGCGCCAGATCCACCAGCCGATTGGCGAGCTCGAAGGCCTTGGGGTGGCCGAGCTGGAAGGCGGGGGCGTAATCGAGTTCGCCGGCCTGCTGGGCAATCGCCTCGGTGATCTTCGGACGGCAGTGGCCGGCATTGACGCACCAGAGGCCGGCCGTCGCATCGAGAACCTGGCGGCCGTCATGGGTGGTGTAGTGCATGTCCTTGGCGCCGACGAAAAGGCGCGGTTCCTTCTTGAACTGGCGGTTGGCCGTGAACGGCATCCAGAAGGCGCGCAGATCGTTGGGCGTGCTGTTGAGGCGATTGGACATGAAATACTCCCCGTCCGGTCATTGCCGGCATTTTGACTGTTCGGTCAAATTATCAGGGGCGCTCCTGGCGTCAACTGCGTGCCGGCCACAACCGAGATGTATCGCTGCATGAGAGGGCTTATACCGACGCGTCAGGGCTCCCGGTACGCGCAGTTGCGCCGTTTAGACATTCATGTCAGCGCTAACATCAAGCAGCGACAACCGCAGAATGGACAGGCTCGCAATAGATTTCTTCCAGCGAGCTCAAGACCTTCAGAACGGCGGGCGAGGCGCAGGAGTAGTAGATCGTCTGCGCATCCCGCCGGGTCTTGACCAGCTTCTGTGCGCGCAGCTTCGACAGATGCTGCGACAGGGCCGATTGGCTCAGGCCGACGCGTCCTGCCAAGACTCCTACCGCCATCTCCGTCTTCACGAGGCAGCAGAGGATCATCAGGCGCTTCGGATTTGCCATTGCAGACAGCAGTCCCGCGGCGACCAGCGAGTGCTCGGAAAGTGGCATGGTATCCATGGTTATTAACGTCCCCTTGAAGCGCCAGCGCTTCATTAAACCGATCTTTTAAAGTCAAAGGTTAGCAAGTGTCGGATATATTTGTATATCCCTAAATTTCGGGTGACCGTATCCTTTATCCATTCCCTGCGTAAGCCCTAGAAATGTAGAGGAAAACGTCCGCAGCCGACAATACTCCAGTTTCATACTCATGTCTAAGCTGTCGGTCGCCGCATATCAGATTGAACCCCATGGGATCAACACCTGCAAATCTCCAGCCGGATCCCGTTTCCCGGTAAAGGCTGGCTGCCACTGCGGATGCGCCACCTTGAAGTTCGTTCAGCCTCTGCTGGAGGTCGTGCCAGTCCGTGACGTCGATCGATTCGTCCGGCACCAAGTCGTCTGCGGCCAAGGCATAGGCGCGGCCGAAGCCGGCGTTGAGGGCCGCCGATTGCGGAACGAGCCGGAAGAAGCGGAAATCGGGAAAATCGACGTAGAGTGCGGCCTTCGGATGAACGTCGAGGAAGCGCTGGCGCAGCCGATCATGCACGTCGCCCGGGCGCGCCACGACCTCTGCCCGGCACTGGACGGTGATGCGCGGATGGGCCAGCGGATCGCCCTTGCCCGGTTCGCCGGCCAGCAGCGAGCAGCGCGGGTCTGCGATCAGACCTTTGGTATGGCCGGAAAGTGCCGAAACGAGAATCACCGGGACACCATCCAGGTCCGCAGCGGTCAAAGCCCGGCTGGCGGATGGGAAGCCGGTCGACGGGTCGAGGACCGCCAATGCCATGTGGCGGGCTCCGCGCACCAACGTGCGGGCGAGGCGCCGGGCATCCTCGTCCGTGTCCCGCAGCAGCTGCGGCTTGTCGTCGGCCTTCTCCGTCATGTTCGGTGGGTGTGACGGCGGTGACGGGTCAGCCCGGAGATGACGTCGTCGGCGGAAATGGTGCCGATCACCGTGCCGTTGTCGACGACGCCGATCGTGCCCGGCTGACGGGACAGGGCATCGAGGATATCGGTGAGCGGCGTTTCGCGGACGGCGGTGGCGGAGACACCCGAGGCCGGACCGCCGGGTGCGACGCCCTCCCGCATCACGTCACCGGCCGTCAGCATGGCGATGGGGTTCATGTTCTGGACGAAGTCGGCCACGTACTGGTCCGCCGGGTTGCGGACGATCTCCTGCGGCGTGCCACACTGGATGATCCGGCCGCCCTCCATGATGGCGATGCGATTGCCGATGCGAATAGCCTCGTCGAGGTCATGGCTGACGAAGAGGATGGTCTTCTTCAGCCGGCTCTGGAACTCCATCAGCTCGTCCTGCAGCCGCGTGCGGATCAGCGGATCGAGGGCAGAGAAGGGCTCGTCCATCAGCAGGATGGGGGCGCCTGTCGCAAAGGCACGGGCCAGGCCGACGCGCTGCTGCATGCCGCCGGAAAGCTCGCCGACCTTGCGGTCGGCCCATTGGTCGAGGCTGACGAGCTCCAGCTGTTCGGCAACGCGCGCCTTGCGCTCGGCCTCCGGCACGCCTGCGAGCTCGAGGCCGAAGCCGACGTTTTCGGCGACGGTTCGCCATGGCAGCAGGCCGAACTGCTGGAAGACCATCGACACGGTGTGCATGCGCAGATCGCGCAGCGTCTTGCGGCTGGCCTTGTAGGGATCGATCGGTCCGTTGGCGGACACCACCGTGACATTGCCCCGGGCGACCGGCGCCAGGCCGTTCACCGCCCGCAGCAACGTCGACTTGCCGGAGCCGGAAAGCCCCATCAGCACGAGGATCTCGCCTTCGCGCACCGTCAGCGAGGCATCGGCGACGCCCACGACGATGCCCGTCTCGGCGCTGATCTCGTCACGGCTCTTGCCCTGATCGACGAGGCCCAGCACTTCCGCATGCTTCTCGCCGAAGACGATATCGACGTTCTCGAAGACGACTGCGTCCCTCATTTGCCGTCTCCCGAAGCTGGGCGGAACATCCGGTCAAGGATGATTGCGAGAATGACGATGCAGAGGCCGGCTTCAAAGCCCTGGGCGATGTTGACGGTGTTGAGCGCCCGCACCACCGGCACGCCGAGGCCGTTGGCGCCGACCAGCGCGGAGATCACCACCATCGACAGCGACAGCATGATGGTCTGCGTGAGGCCAGCCATGATCTGCGGCATGGCAAAGGGAAGCTCCACCTTGCGCAGGATCTGGCCAGGCGTCGCGCCGAAGGCAACGGCCGCCTCCGTCAGGGCCTCCGGCGTCGAGACGATGCCGAGCCGCGTCAGGCGGATCGGCGAGGGGATGGCGAAGATTACGGTGGCGATCAGGCCGGGGACCATGCCGAGGCCGAAAAGGATGAGCGCCGGGATGAGATAGACGAAGGTCGGGATCGTCTGCATCAGGTCGAGCGCCGGGCGCATAATCTCGTAGAGCCAGGGGCGGCGGGCGGCGGCAATGCCGAGCGGTACGCCGACGACCATGCTGACCGCCGTGGCGGCGAGCACCAGCGCCAGGGTTTCCGTCGTTTCCTTCCAGTAGCCCTGGTTAATGATCAGCAGCAGTCCCAACGTGGTGAAGGCGGCGACGCTGAACGAGCGTCGAAACCACCAGGACAGCGCTGTCATTGCCGCAACGATGATCAGCGCATGGGGCGTCTGAAGCACATACAGCAGTCCGTCGATGACGGCGGAGAGAACGGTCGAAAGCCAGTCGAAGAACCAGGCGCCGTTGTCGGTGAGCCAGTCCACGAACGATCTGGCCGAGGGTCCCATGGGGATCTTGTTGTCTGTCAGCCAATCCACTTGCGGCATTCCCGGTTGGATGGGTGAGGGGGGACCGGAGCCGTCGGGCTCCGGCCAAGGGCGGGATGGGCCTCAGAGGCCGAGTTCGGAGGTCACGGCTGCCATGGCATCGCCGCCGTCCTTCGTGGTGACGCCTTCGAGCCAGGGGCCGATGGCATCTGGGTTGGCCTTCAGCCACTTGGTCGCGGCGGCTTCCGCCTCCATGCTGTCGTTCAGGATGCTGCCCATGATCTCGTTTTCCATCGGCAGCGAGAACTCCAGGTTCTTCACGAAGGTTCCGACGTTGGGGCATTCCTCGGTATAGCCGGCGCGGACATTGGTGAAGATTTCGGCGCCGCCGTAGTTGGCACCGAAGACATCGTCGCCGCCGGACAGATAGGTGAGCTCGAAGCTGGCGTTCATCGGATGGGGCGCCCAGCCGAGGAAGACGATCGGATCACCCGAACGGTCGGCACGGGCGACCTGCGCCAGCATGCCCTGTTCGGAGGATTCCACCACCTCGAAGTCCTTCAGGCCGAAGGTGTCGTTGGCGACCATGTCGAGGATCAGACGATTGCCGTCGTTGCCGGGCTCGATGCCATAGATCTGGCCATCCAGCGCTTCGGCATGCTCGGCGATGTCCTTGAAGTCCTTGATGCCGAGTTCGGCGCCCTTGGCGTTGGTGGCCAGTGTGTACTTGGCGCCGGTAAGGTTCGGGCCGAAGATTTCGACCGACTTGTCTTCGCGATAGGGCGCAAGGTCGGCTTCCATGGTCGGCATCCAGTTGCCGAGGAAGACGTCGATGTCCTTGTTCTTGAGCGAGCTGTAGGTCACCGGAACGGAGAGGAGCTTGACGTCTGTCTCGTAGCCAAGCGCCTTGAGGAGGACAGAGGCGGTTGCGGTCGTCGCCGTGATATCGGTCCAGCCGACATCGGAGAAGCGGACCGGGCTGCAGGATTCCGGCTCGGCGGCCGAGGCGATCTGTCCGAGTGCCAGATACGAGATCGCTCCGGCCAGCAGGATCTTGAACGGTTTGGTCATTGGCATCATGGCGTTCCCTGTTCTTGATTGTTCCCGGTCATTAACAATATCTGGAGGGGTGAGGCAAGCTTGCCCGAGGACGGCAGATCGTGTCGGCTTTGCAACGGAGGCCGCTCGATGCACCTCCTGCGGTGTTTTTCTGTGGTTTCAGGTTTCTGTGGACTTTTCCTCAGACGGCGCTGGCAGCAGAAGTGCGGCATGGCCAAACTTTACTTCAACTATGCGTCGATGAACGCCGGAAAGTCGACGCTGCTGCTGCAGGCGTCCTACAATTACCATGAGCGGGGCATGCGCACCGTGATCCTGACCGCAGCCGTGGACAGTCGCGCCGGCGTCGGCCGGGTGGCGTCGCGCATCGGGCTTCAGGCGGACGCCATCCCTTTCCGGGAGACCGACGACCTGTTTGCCCTCGTCGAAGAGCTGCATCGGGGCGAACCGGTCGCCTGCGTCTTCATCGACGAGGCGCAGTTCCTGGCGCCCGAGCAGGTGTGGCAACTGGCGCGCCTGGCCGACCGATGCGGCATCCCGGTGATGGCCTACGGGCTGCGCACCGACTTCCAGGGCAAGCTCTTCCCCGGCTCTCAGGAGCTTCTGGCGATCGCCGACGAATTGCGCGAGGTACGCACCATCTGTTTCTGCGGCCGCAAGGCGACGATGGTGGCGCGCCTCGACGAGAACGGCAACGTCATGCGCGAAGGCGCGCAGGTGGATGTCGGCGGCAACGAGAAATACGTCTCCTTCTGCCGGCGCCACTGGGAAGACAAAATCCGCTGCGTCTAACCCTTGCTTGACCTCGGTCAAAGATGGATGGCCTGCATGCGCCTATTGCCTTGCCGCGACGCCTCCCAAGGCTCGCGTCAGGAGATTCAGATATGTTGAAGACTGCAAAGACCGCTTTCATTCTCGCGACAGGCCTCGCGCTTCTCTCGTTTCCCGCCTTCGGCGCGGAAATCGAGGTGAAGATGCTGAACAAGGGCAGCGACGGCCAGGCGATGGTGTTCGAGCCCGCGGCGATCAGGGCCGCGCCCGGAGACGTGATACGTTTCCTGGCCGTGGACAAGGGGCACAACGCCGCTGCTGTGAAAGGGCTGATCCCCGAGGGCACCGAGGAGTTCACCGGCAAGATCAACCAGGAACTCACCGTTACCGTCGATAAAGAGGGTGCCTATGTGGTCAAATGCACGCCGCACTTCGGCATGGGAATGATCATGGTGGTGGTTGTCGGAGAGGGCACGCCGGCCAATCTCGATGCGGTGAAGAATGCCAAGCTGCCCAAGAAGACCAAGGAGCGGCTCGATGCGGCGGTAGCGCAGCTCGGCCTCTAAGGCTTGTTCCCTTCTCCCCTTCGATAGGCCGCCGTGGTAAATCTCCACGGCGGCCTTATGTTTGCTGCGTCGCAATGGGTGTCAGGGATCGCAATGAGCAAAACAAAAGGGATCGAGGACGAACTGGCGGACCTGTCTGCGGCGCTGGTTTCCCTCGACGGGGACATCACGCAGGCGGCGCAGGACATCGCCGCGGCTGCCCACGACAGATCCGTCCTCGACGTCACGGGCAGCGCGCCGGCGAAAGCGAGGTTCGACGCGATCGCGCAGGCGTGGACACCGGCACGGCAGAGACTGGTCAGCCTAGTGCTCGCGGTGGCGGACCGAAACGACGAGGCGATGGCGCCTCTGGAAGACAAACCGCAACCCAGGTTGTCTGAGCGCATACGTGCGGCATTGGCAAACGTGATCTCCCTGCGCTGGATCCAGCCGGCCGGGCCGAAGGCAAGGTCGCTGGGTGAGGCTCTGTCACTGGCCGACGGCCTTTACGGGATGTTGCTGGCGCGGCGGGAGAAGACAATCGCGCTGCGCCATGCGATCGAATCGGACCTTGTGGAGATGATCGGGCATCGGGCGCAGATGGCGCAAAACGTGGTCTCCGCCGCCGAGGAAGAAGATCGCGAAACAAGCGGCGTGTCGCTTCAGGTGGAGGACAGCCTGCAGGCGGTTCAAGACCTGACGATGAACCTTAACGGCCAGGTTCGCGACATGAACGCGCTGATCAACAAGCTGGCGCTCGAGGCCGAGCGGGCGATCGTGCTGGCCTCCGTACTGGCGGGCGAAGGGACGGCACCGGCGTCGGACGTGGACAAGAGCCTGCTGTCGCATCTTCGACCGCTGATCGAGCTTTTCGAAAACGACATGCTGTCGAGCATCGAGATCGAACGACGCCGGGGGCGCGTCGATGCCCTGTTCCAGGCGGCCTTCGACGATGCCGGCAATTCATCAACAAGCCGTGCGCTGAGCGCCAGCGACATCCAAGAGGCGCAGAATGCTTGATTCCATCGTACACTTCTTCCAGCGGATCTTCAGCGCGATCGGCCGCGGCTTAGGCCTGCTGGTGGCCTGGCTGGTATGGCCTTTCCTCGCCGTCCATGGCTGGTATGCGGGGCGCAGCTGGATCATCAAGGCGCCGCTTGCCGCCATCTTCGTGCTGTTTGCGGGCCTCTACGGCTATTTCTTCTGGCAGACGCAGGTGTGGACGGGCTTCGATCCCGATTTCGTCGACGAGTATCGCTGGTCAGAGCGAACGATACCGGCCGGTCAGCAGATCGCGGCGGTGGCGCCGACCTCATCCGCGGCCTCCGGAACCGAGGCGGGCGCGACGGCAAGCCCCGCTCCCGCCGCGCCACCGCAGTGCCAATCCTCGGCCATCGTCGATGCGGTGGCCGAACTGACCGACGTCAACGTGAACCAGAACGCCTGGATATCCTCCATGCTGCTCTACCGGCTCGGGCTGTTCGGGATCGACTGGGACCATACGCCCTTCCTCGACAACAAGGCGTCGTTCCAGCGCGGCGTCAACCAGGCGGTGCGCCGGACCTCTGTCGAATTGGTCGACACGCTGGCGCGCATGCGCGGCACGTCGGGCATCAACAACGAGCTGCAGGACGCGCGCAACAACCTGCAGTTCGATGAGTATTCCTGGTATTTCGGCCTGAGCCCCTTCGGTCCGAAGACGCCGACGCCGAGCTACTACCGGACCGCCATCGAGGGGTTCCGCGCCTTCAACGTCGAACTGACCGCCTGCAATGCGACCTTCGACACGCGGGCCGACAATCTCGTCCAGTTCATCGACCGGATTGCCAACGACCTTGGCAGCACCTCGGCGATCCTGCGCGAGCGGTCGGAAAACTTTAACTCCGGCTGGTTCGACACGCGCGCCGACGACCGGTTCTGGTTCGCCTACGGACAGCTCTACGGCTATTACGCCGTCCTTTCGGCAGCCGGCGCCGACTTCTCGCAGGTCATCCGCGAGCGCAATCTTGCACCGCTCTGGGCCGAGACGCTGATGCAGTTCCGCTCGGCGCTGCGCATCCAGCCGGCGATCATCTCCAACGGGCGCGAGGACGGGTGGATCATGCCGACGCATCTGGCGACGATGGGCTTCTACACCCTGAGGGTGCGTTCCAACCTCGTGGAGGTGCGCTCGGTGCTCGACCGCTGAGGGCTGCGGCGGCTCTTGCTCGTTGTTTTGCGCATTCTGGACGCATAACCGGTTCTCACTATCGCTGGAACCGCTCTAGTTGATCAGGCCGAGGCGGATCGCCTTGGCCACCAACTGAGTGCGATTGACGCAATCGAGCTTCTTGATCGCGTTGGTCATATGCGCGTTGACCGTGTGATCGGAGAGCGACAGGATCCGGCCGATCTCGACCGAGGTCTTTCCCTGGGCGGTCCAGCGAACGACCTCGAGCTCGCGGGCGGACAAGGGGCCGGGGAGGGCGATCCGTTCGGTGCGGCGCAGCTTCTCGAAGACGTCGAAGGCGTGCAGGGCAATCATGCCCAACTCGTTCAGTTCAGGTTGTCCGACCGGGCAGCGTTCCCCGTCGAACTGCAGGAGGAAACGCTCTCCCTCCAGCGAGTGGAGCGGCATCACGGCCGTGGTCTTCATGCCGAAGCGCCGCAGGAGCCGTGAAAGTTCCTCCGGGAACTCTCCCGGATGCGATCGTTCGGCAGCTTCGAGCGTCCAGCTGCGGGGCAGCATCGAGGAAAACAGCGCCGGCATGACCGGATAGGACGCCAGGAGACGCCCCTTGTCGAATTCCTGTATGAACTGAGACGGCAAGGTGGTCTGGATCAGCAGGCGCGCCAGAAGGTCGTCGGGCCGTGCCGGCTTCATCAGCAGTGTGACGAAGGAGAAGCCGAACGCCTGAGCAGTCTGTTCCAGAGCAGCCAGAACGTCTGCCTGAGAGCCGGCAGCCGCGATGACATCACTGAGGACCGTTTGCCTCTCCGGCTTTTCCATTCCTATCGCTGACAAATCTACTCGCTTGCGACTTCCCGGGCTGGTGTCGCACGACCTTCAAGTCGCTGTCCCTGGGTAATTTACGACTAATTGTCATTTTCACTTAGCTGGGTAAGGCTGGTGTGGCAATTTCTACTTAGTGCTGAAAGCGCTTCTCCCGCTTCGTGACCTCGCCAAGCCTTAACAGTACGTAAAAGAGGCAGTTAAAGATGAGTCCGTTGTCATGATATTTAAGTTGACAAAAGTAATCATGTTTTTTAGATGGCGGAACAAGGGCGAGCCCGCCCCCGCACCGTAAACCATGCCTGGACCGCTTCTCAAGCGGCGTGCTGTCGCGCGCCGGTGAGACCGTGTGTCCAATCGAGAAAGGAACACCATGACCCCCCGGACCACGAGACACATGCTGCTGGCCTGCACGGCACTCGCTGCGCTCTCGGCCACACAGAGCAGAGCACAAGAGCCTGCGGCGGCTGAAGCGACGGTGCTGGAAACGATCGTGGTCAAGGGGAAACGGGTGGCGGTGCCTGCCGGCGGGGTGGCGGACACGCCGCTTGCGACGGTGACGACCCGGGAGGAGATCGAAGACAGGCAAATCACCAGCATCGAGGATCTCGGGCGCGTTGCGGAACCGGGCATTGGCTTCAACCGGTCGACCGGTGCCGTCAACATTCGCGGTCTCGAGGGCAATCGCGTTCTGACGACGATCGACGGCATACCGGTGCCTTATCTGTTCGATGCGACACGCGGCGCCAGCGGCGGCGTGGACGCCTTCAGCTTCAGCTCGCTGTCTGCGGTCGACGTCATGCGCGGTGCCGATTCCAGCCGCGCCGGACCGGGCGCCCTGGGCGGCGTTCTCGGCCTCAGGACGCTCGCGCCGGAAGACCTGATCGGCGAGGGCAGGGACTGGGGTGGCGTCGCCAAGCTAACCTTCGACGGTGCGGACAACAGCTGGGAAAGCTCGGCAGCCGTCGCCAAGCGGATCGGCGGGACCTCGATCATGTTCCAGGGCAGCTACAAGAACGGCCATGAGCGCAAGACCAACGGTGACGTCGGCGGCTACGGACCCACCCGCACCGAGGCAAACCCGTCCGATTTCGACCAGCACAACCTGCTGTTCAAGCTGCAGCAGGAGCTGGAAGGCGGACACACCATCGGGCTGACGGCCGAGCGCTTCCGCAAGGGCAGCGAGACCGACACGCGCACCGAGCAGCGTGCCGTTCTGGGCACCAGCGACAACTTCCTGCCGGGGAACTATACCTCCAAGAAGGAAACCGACCGCGACCGGGTCTCGCTCGACTACCGCTTCGAGGCGCAGTCCGAGAGCGCACCGGTCTCCAATGCCTGGGCTTCGCTCTACTGGATGAACCAGGCCACGATGGAAGGCTACGACGCCTACCGCTCGACAACCGTCGTGGGGCCGATCGGCCGCCAGAACGACAACGACGAGCGGACGATCGGCCTCGTCGGTGCCGCACAGAGCGAGTTTGCGACAGGCGACCTCAACCATCTGCTGACCTTCGGGTTCGACATCGCATCGGGCGTCAGGGAGCAATATTCCTCCGGCTACGACGAGTGCCCGCCACCGCCTTACCGACCCTTTGCGACGTGCTCCTTCCTGCACACCAACCAGGCGGACACGCCGAAGGTCGAGAGCGATCGCATCGGGCTCTACCTGGACGACGACATTTCGCTGGGCTCCAGCGGCTTCACCCTGACGCCGGGCGTTCGGTTCGACTGGGTCCGGCACGAGCCAGTGATGACCGATGCTTACGACCGCAACTACACCAATCCGGCCCTACCTGGCGGTTTCGAGGACAGCGGCATTTCGCCGAAGCTGCGTCTGACCTATGACGTGCAGCCGGATATCCAGGTTTACGGTCAGTGGGCGATGGGATTCCGCGCTCCGTCGGCAGGGGAGCTCTACAGCGCCTACGGCGGATCCGGCACCTACCTGCGGCTCGGCAATCCCGACCTGGAAACCGAAACGAGCAATGGCTTCGAGATCGGCGCACAGCTGGGCGACGATGAGTTCGGCGGGCGTGTCTCGGCATTCTACAACCTCTACAAGAACTTCATCGACGTGGTGAACATCACGGCGGCCGAAGCGGCCTCGCGCGGGTTCACGGGCTCCTACCCGGCGGGCATCACCGGCTATGACAACATCTCCGATGCGGAAACCTTCGGTGTGGAACTGGCCGCGCACAAGCGCTTCGACAGCGGCTTCCGTGTCGGTGCGGGGCTTGCCTATACCCGCGGCAACGATCTGACCAATGATACCTTCATCCGCTCCGTGGCGCCTTTCAAGGCGGTTGCGAGCGTCGGTTACGACACCGATTTCTGGGGCCTTGGCCTCGACTGGATCGGCGTTGCCGCCTCCCGCGAGGATGATGGCAAGGGACCGACCGGCACCAGCTACTTCGAGACGCCGGGCTACGGGATCGTCGACCTGACCGCCTGGTGGGAGCCCGAGCAGATGAAAGGGCTGAAGATCAACGCCGGGATCTACAACGTCTTCGACAAGACCTACTACGACTACACGTCGGTGCGGTCCAACAGCGCCACGCAGGCCCGGGAATTCTATTCCGAGCCCGGACGGTCCTTCAAGATCTCGCTGACGCAGCGGTTCTAGGGGAAGGCACACGGTTCAAAGAAAAGGGCGGTGCGACCAAGTCGCGCCGCCCTTTTGCGTTGACTGCCTTAACCCTCATAGATCGTCAGCTGCACGCTGCCGCGATTGTTGTCATAGGCCTGCCAGGCGTCGTTGGCGAAGCAGTAGAGATAGCCGGAGCCTTTCGGCGTCATGCTCACGCCCTCGCCGATCTCGAAGACCTCGTGCGGCAGGCGCGCGATCTTCTGGTCCTCGTTGGTCTGCGGTGGCGGCACGTTGTTGGCGATCAGGCCGACGAGGCAGAACCAGTGGATCTCCTCCTCACGCCGCGTCCACCAGAAATCGATCTGCTTGTTGCCGGTGAGCTTCTTCCACAGGGTCTCGACGCCGCCCCAAGCCGAAGACGCGACATGAGCGATCTCGGCGGCCTGGAACTTGCCGTCCCGGGCGCCGCCCGGGCCGCATTTGATGGAGGAATCCGTCCACTCGCCCTTCGCCTCGAACCGGTAGCTCTTCCCCGCCCGGAGATAGACACCCGTGTCGTTCCAGCGTTCGCGGGCAAAGACGTCGATGGTGACGGGAAACGCCTGTTTCAGCGGCCGGTAGCGCCCCTGGCTGAGCGGCGGGTTGCGGTGGCGGTCCTGCGCCGAGGCGTGGACTTGCGGGGAGGGAGTGCTGGAGACCAGCGGGGCTGCCCGCGGCCTGGTCTTCAACGCCTTGAAGACGCCGTCGACCGAATTGTGCAGCATGCCGCGCGGATCGGGGTTCAACTGGCTGATGGCGCCCGGGTTGAAGGCAAGGCCGAGGGCTTCTGCTTCCTGCATCATCCAGTAGAGGGCGCCGTCCGACAGGCCCGTGCGACCATAGCCGCCCCCGACATCGCCATGGGCGCCGGGAAACCAGACCTGCTTCAGAGTGCCGTTCCAGCCTTCCGGCTTCTCCCACAGCGTCGGCAGGAAGCTTTGCCGGAACTCGTCGAGCGCCACCGCATGGCGGGCGTTACGAACCGCCGGTCCGAGAGCGGTATCGTGGAAGCGATGCTTGTCCGGGTTATCAAGAAGGTTCAGGAGCGCCATGTCATCGGGGATGCCGAGCGCGCCGACCGTGTCCCAGACGCCGATGAAGTGGATCGGCGTGTTCTTGCCCGGATGGTGGCCTACGGCGGTGCCGTGGAAGGCGAGTTTCTTGTCCGCCTTGATCGGGCTCGGCTTGTCTTTGCGATAGGCGTCGAAGATCTTGCGGACCGTCGACCAGGTCTCGTCTTCCTTCAGGCCGGAGCCGGGCAGGTCGAGCAGGCCGCACTTGGAGATCATGCCGCCGAGGCTTCGTACCGTGTAGGCGCCGCGACTAAAGCCGAACAGCCAGATCCTGTCGCCCGTCCGATAGGTGCGCGCCAGCCAGTGGTAGGCACTGATGATGTTGTCGTCGAGACCCTTGCCGGTGCTGCCGCCGAGGATCCGCTTCACCCAGGTTCCGTCGGTGCCGACGCCGGGATGGTAATAGAACTTCTGCTCGTTCCCGCCGGCGTCCGTCAGGGCCAGCGCGTGATGGATCTTGACGACGTTGGTGGGGCTCGGCACCCCGTCCTCCATCGCGTCGGGTGTATTCCAGGTACCGTCACAGCATACGATGATGTTCATGATGTTCCCCCAGTGGTCCGCAGTCAGTATCTACATCCTCAGGTAAATTTCAACCGTAAATACATCTATGGGTAGAGTTGAGGTTTAGATGGCAAAGTCGGGGACGGCCGGCGGCAGCGACTTGTTTCCCGGCGTCCCCTGTGGCCAATTCACCGCGCGAAATGCCAAGGGGATCATGACATGGCGGCGGTGAAGTCCGATATCGAAATTGCGCGCATGGCGCAGAAGAAGCCGATCATGGAGGTGGGGGCCGCTCTCGGCATTCCGGCAGAGCAGCTTGCGCCTTATGGCCACGACAAGGCGAAGGTCAGCGCCGACTTCATCCACGGGCTTTCGGACCGGCCGGACGGCAAGCTTATCCTGGTGACGGCGATCAACCCGACGCCTGCCGGCGAAGGCAAGACGACCACCACCGTCGGGCTCGGTGACGGGCTGAACCGGATCGGCAAGAAGGCTGTCATCTGCGTTCGCGAACCCTCGCTCGGCCCCTGCTTCGGCATGAAGGGGGGAGCGGCGGGCGGCGGCCATGCGCAGGTGATCCCGATGGAGGACATCAACCTCCATTTCACCGGCGACTTCCACGCCATCACCTCGGCGCACAACCTGCTGGCGGCGATGATCGACAATCATCTCTATTGGGGCAATGCGCTCGACATCGACGTGCGGCGCATCACCTGGCGCCGGGCGATGGACATGAACGACCGGGCGCTGCGGCAGATGGTCGGCGCGCTGGGCGGCGTTGCCAACGGGTTCCCGCGCGAGTGCGGCTTCGACATCACGGTCGCCTCCGAGGTCATGGCCATCCTCTGCCTGGCGGAGGATTTCGAGGACCTGGAGCAGCGGCTGGGCGGCATCATCGTCGCCTATCGCCGCGACAGGACGCCGGTGTTTGCCCGCGACCTGAAGGCGGACGGGGCCATGGCCGTGCTGCTCAAGGACGCCATGCAGCCGAACCTGGTGCAGACGCTGGAAAACAACCCCGCCTTCGTACACGGCGGACCCTTCGCCAACATCGCCCACGGCTGCAATTCGGTGATCGCCACCAAGGCGGCGCTGAAGCTCGGCGACTATGTGGTGACGGAAGCCGGCTTCGGCGCCGATCTCGGGGCGGAGAAATTCTTCGACATCAAGTGCCGCAAGGCCGGGCTGAAGCCCGCCGCGGCGGTGATCGTGGCCACCGTCCGGGCGCTGAAGATGAACGGAGGCGTGGCCAAGGAGGCTCTCGGCGCGGAAGACGTGGCGGCGCTGACGCGCGGCTGCGCCAACCTTGGGCGGCACATCGCCAATGTGCGCCGTTTCGGCGTTCCGGTGGTGGTGGCGATCAACCACTTCACCACGGACACCGATGCGGAGGTGGCGGCCGTGCAGGACTATGTCTCCCGCCACGGCGCCGACGCCATCCTCTGCCGCCACTGGGCAGAAGGGTCCGCCGGCATCACGGAACTCGCTGAACGGGTGGTGGAGCTTGCCGACGGCGGCCAGGCGGATTTCAAGCCGCTCTATCCCGACGCCATGCCGCTGATGGAGAAGATCGAGACGGTGGCTTCGAAGATCTATCACGCCGGCGAGGTGACGGCCGACAAGTCGGTGCGCGACCAGCTTGCCGCCTGGGAGGCGCAGGGCTACGGCGACATGCCGGTCTGCATCGCCAAGACGCAGTATTCCTTCTCGACCGACCCGACGCTGCGGGGCGCGCCGGAGGGCCATGTGGTGCATGTGCGCGAGGTGCGCCTTTCGGCCGGCGCCGGCTTCGTCGTCGCCATCACCGGCGAAATCATGACCATGCCGGGGTTGCCGAGCTCACCTTCGGCGGAACGGATTTTTCTCAACGATGACGGGCATATAGAAGGGTTGTTCTGAACTGGATTCTAGCTGACGCGATGGCCGTGTACGGCCCGGAGCGGACGTTCCGACCCGGACGCCCCAAGTCACCTTTGCGCCTCCATGTCGGGTGTTCAGGGTGCTGTTGAATTTCTTGGAAGCTGTCGTTCGCCTGGTCAGACGGGAGGTGGCAGAGGGTGTCTTCCAGACTGGCGGCTGGCCGAACCTAGCCGCTGGTTATTTTTGCCCGAGCTCGGAGTTCACAGCAGCAAGCATCTGAAGCAGTTGGGGAGCGGAGAATGGCTTCGGCAGCCAGCCAAGCGGGTCGGCACCGGCAGCTCTTTCCTTGGTGGCCCCATCGGCATGGGCGGAGATGAACAAGCAACGCAGGCCAAAACGGTTGCGCAGTTCCTTGGCAACCTCGACCCCGTCGTCGTTGCCCTTCAGTCGAATGTCCATCAAAACAAGATGAGGGCGGGCAGAACCGGCCAGGGCCAGGGCTTCGCGTGCGGTGGAAGCAACGCCTACACACTCGTAGCCGCCCTCTTCAAGAGCCGCTTCGATCTCCATGGAGACGATCCACTCATCCTCAACGACCATAACACTAGGCTTTCCAGGTCCCGTTGTGTCGGAAGAGCCTTTGTCATCGGTTTGTGCGAGCGCCCGCACCGGCCGGGGGTCGACGGGAGTGGTGGCGAGGATTTCCAAGTGAATCATGTCTGTTCCTGCCTACCAAAGCGAATGACGAAGCGCGCGCCATCGGCATTCTCCACCTTCAGTGAGGCTCCTAACTGTCGGCACAGGCCTTTTACCAGGCCCAACCCAGAGGAGCGACGATTCCTTGGATCCGGAGGCAGGCCAGGACCGTTATCGTGAACCACGAGTTCCCAGCCCTGGTCGTCACCGAAAAGCTCCACCCTCACACTGCTGTCGATGCTGCCTCCGGCATGTTTCGCAGCGTTCGTCAGAAGCTCGTTGAGGATGAGCGCCAAAGGCATGCCGACCTCGTGGGACAACTCACCATCGTCAGCACGCACCTCTATGCGCAGCCTGTC
>JBKBXP010000037.1:0-18080 GCA_046314035.1 Pseudorhizobium sp.
TTATGTTATGACCATGTGAAGTATTCTGCATGCGGCGCGGGAACGAAGGTGTACCCGTGCCGTTACCCTAGTGTCCAATCGGACAGCGAAATGTTCGGCTAAGCCAAGGCTTGTCGATCGGAAACGAACTAGGGAGAATACCCATGAGAAACGCCGTAACACTCGCTCTCGCCGCAGCCATGTCCACCGCATCGCTGGGCGGCATTGCCATTGCGCAGACGACATCTGCGACGACTGCAACGACTGCGACCTCGGAAATGACCGACATGATTCGTATCGTCCGCGTCGATGAAAACTCCGACAGCGACGACGCGACCACGCAGGTGCCCGAGATGTATCAGAACCCGACTGCTGAAGTGACGGCCGCAGCGCAGGCTGAAGTCGAATCCACACCGGCTCTGATGGCCGAACTGCAGGAAAACAGCATCGAAGTCATGAACGTCCTGGCGATCGAAACGGCTGCCAACGGCGGCAAGATCGTCTACGTTAAGTAAGACGATCACGTCCTTCCAGGACCTGAAGGGCTCGCGTTTGCGGGCCCTTTTTTCTGTGCGTCAAAGCGTCTCTGCTATGGCTTGCCGTTCGTCCAGGTGACCTCTTCGCCGTAGAGCGGCACGGTCGAGATCGCCATCTTCGCCGACCCTTCGATCACTTGGCGCGAATGCGCCAGGTAAACCAGCGTGTCATTGGTCTTGTCGTAGATGCGCTTGACCAGCAGATCCTTCCAGATCAACGACCGGCCCTGCCGGAAGACTTCTTCGCCGCCCTTCGACAGGTCGATGTCGCCGATCTCGATCGGGCCGGTCTGGCGGCAGGCGATCGAACTGTTGGAGGGATCCTCGAACCAGTTGCCCTGCTTCAGCCGGTCAATGATCGAGCGGTCGAAATAGGTGACATGGCAGGTCACGCCCTTGACCTCCGGGTCGGCGACGGCTTCGACGATGATGTCGTTGCCGATCCAGTCGACGCCGACCTCGCCGACCACTTCGGCCAGAGCCCCGGATGCGAGGAGGCCACAGGATATCGCGGCGGCGGATGCAAGAACAGCTAGGCGTTTCATCAGGTGGCACTCCGGTAAATGATCTGTGATCACAGATAAGGAGCAGCGGCAGCGTTACAAGCGCGACCTCACTTCAACCTGCAGGTACAGGGCGCGTAGCCGCCCTGAAACAGCCGTCCCACCTTCATCCCGATCAGTGCCGGGATCTCGTGGACATGCGGCACCTGCAGCGATTTGGCAATGGCGATGGCAGCGCGCGCGCAGACGGCAGCATCCTCCGCCGCATTGTGGTGCATGAACTGCAGGCCAAGATGCGCCGCCAGCGCGTTCAGCCGGTGCGAACCGAGATGCGGCCAGACCTTCTGGGACATCTTGACACTGCAGAGGTAGGAAAGCTCCGGATAACCGAACCGGTAGATGTCCAGACAGGCGCGCCAGACGCTGAAGTCGAAGGACGCGTTATGGGCGATCATCGTCGCTTCGCGGAAATCGTCGACGAACTCGTCCATTACCTCCGGAAACTCCGGCGCGTCTTCCACATGCTCGGGCCGGATGCCGTGGATGGCGATGTTGAAGGAGGAAAACCGCATGTCGTGCGGCCGGATCAGCCGCTCCTCGACCCGCACCACCTCGCCGTCCTCGATCCATGCCAGTCCAACGGAACAGGCACTGCCGCGCGTTTCGTTGGCAGTCTCGAAGTCGATGGCGATGGTTTTCAAGGTGCGGTTCCGGGTTGGTCTCACCCACTTCTAGCGAGGCCGTGGTGATTCGGCAAAAAGCCGGACATTTTCTGTCTTGACGGTCCTGGAACAGCATGGCGAGATGCTGCCATGATCAGCGTCATCACCCACGTGCCTCTTACCATGACCATCCGCCCTGCAGGGCGTGTGGCGGGTTTGGCGCGTTAGCCGGTCATCCGTCACCCACCCTGCCGACAATGGCAGGGATCGGTGTTTCCGCTCTGCCTCGGCCAGTCCCCCAGGAGAGCAGAATGAAAGTCGATCAAAGCGATGTCGAGGATAAACCGCAGCAACCGGCAAGGCTGGAAGGCCTGGTGATCCGCGCTGCAAACCCGGCGGATGCCGAGGCCATTACCGTGCTGGCGAACATGCCGGGCTACCGCTACGGCACGCTGCGCATGCCCTTCCAGCGCCTGGAAGAGACCCGAAAATGGCTCGACGATCCGGCTCCGGGATCTATCGCCCTGGTCGCCACCCATCAGGACAGGATCATCGGCAACGGCGGCATCAACCGCTTTCAGGGGCGCAGAAGTCACGCCGCAGCCATAGGAATGGGCGTCCATGACGACTTCGTCGGATGCGGGGTCGGGAGCGCCGTGCTGGGAGAAATGATGCAGGTTGCCGACAACTGGCTGAATATCCGCAGGATCGAGCTGACCGCTTATACCGACAATGAGGCAGCCATGGCGCTTTATCGGAAGTTCGGGTTTGAAGTGGAAGGTTGCTTCAAGGACTTCGCCTTCCGCGACGGCCGCTATGTGGACGCCTATGCGATGGCCCGGCTCAGGACCTGATCCTTAGCCCCCCACCAGCGCCAGCCATTCGTCCTCGTCCATCACCTGAACGCCGAGCTCCGCCGCCTTGGCGAGCTTGGAGCCGGCGCCGGGGCCCGCGACGACGATGTCGGTCTTCTTCGACACGGAACCGGCGACCTTGGCGCCTAGACTTTCGGCCTTCGCCTTGGCTTCGTCTCGAGTGAATTTTTCGAGCGAACCGGTGAAGACGACCGTTTTGCCGGCGACTGGGCTGTCGCTGGCGGCGATCTGCTCGGCCGCCTCCGGCGTCACCTGCGCCCGCAGCCGGCCGATCACCTCGACATTGCGTGGCTCCTTGAAGAACTCGACGATGGCCCGGGCAACCACCTCGCCGATCCCCTCGATGTTGTTGAGGTCGTCCCACGCATCGCCGGTGAAGGCCGCAGCATCTCGCATCCCCGTCTCGAATGCCTCATAGGTCCCGTAGGCGCGGGCGAGCAGCTTGGCCGTCGTCTCACCCACATGACGGATGCCGAGCGCATAGATGAAGCGGGGAAGCGCGATCGAGCGGCGCTCGTCGATCGCCTCGAACAGCTTGCGGACGCTGATCTTGCCGAAGCCCTCGATGTTCTCGAGCTTCGTGAGCGCCGATTTCTCCTGGCGGTCCTTCAGTGTGAAGATGTCCGGTGCCGTCCGGATAGTCAGCGCCGGATCCTCGGCCTCGAAGAAGAAGTCGATCTGCTTGGAACCGAGACCTTCGATGTCGAAGGCATTGCGGGAGACGAAATGCTTCAAATGCTCGATCGCCTGCGCGCGGCAGACGAAGCCGCCGGTGCAGCGGGTAACCGAATCGAGCTTGCCGGTCTTCTCGTTCTTCTCCCGCACCGCATGGCTGCCGCAGACCGGGCACTTCTTCGGAAACGCGTAAGCCACCGTATCGGCGGGGCGCTTCTCCATCACCACGTCGAGCACCTGCGGGATGACGTCCCCTGCCCGCTGCACGATCACCGTGTCGCCTTCGCGAATGTCGTGCTCGTTCTCGCGGATGCGCTCGCCGGAATTGCCGATGCCCTTGATGTAGTCCTCGTTGTGCAGTGTCGCATTGGTGACGACGACGCCGCCGACCGTCACCGGCGTCAGCCGGGCGACCGGTGTCAGCGCGCCGGTGCGGCCGACCTGGATGTCGATCTTCTCTACCCTGGTGAAGGCCTGTTCGGCGGGGAACTTGTGGGCGGTGGCCCAGCGCGGCGATCGCGACCGGAAGCCGAGGCGCTGCTGCAGGTCGAGCCGGTCGACCTTGTAGACGACGCCGTCGATCTCGTAGTCGAGATCCGGGCGCTGCAGGCCGATCTCGGTGTAATGGGCGATGATCTCCTCGACGGAGGAAAGCCGCTTCATCAACGGATTGACGGGAAAGCCCCATGTCTCGAAGGCCTTCACCATGCCCATCTGGGTATTCGCCGGCATCTCGGACATCTCGCCCCAGGCATAGGCGAAGAACTTCAGCTTGCGGCTGGCCGTCACCTTCGCGTCGAGCTGGCGCAGCGATCCGGCGGCCGTGTTGCGGGGGTTCACATAGGTCTGCTTGCCCTCCGAGGCCATCTTCTCGTTGAGCGCCAGGAAGTCGCTCTTGCGCATGTAGACCTCACCGCGCACTTCGACGATGGAGGGCGCACCCTTCGGCAGCACGTTCGGGACCTCGTCGATCGTCAGGATGTTGCCGGTGACGTTCTCGCCCGTCGTGCCGTCGCCGCGTGTGACAGCATGCACGAGCTTGCCGTTCTCGTAGCGGATCGACATGGAGAGGCCGTCGATCTTCGGTTCGGCGGTAAACGCGATCGACCCGTCCGGCAGTTGCCCCAGAAAGCGGTAGACCGAGTTGATGAAGTCGCGCACATCCTCGTCGGAAAACGCATTGTCGAGCGATAGCATCGGCCGCGAATGAGTGATCGGTGCAAAGGTCGGCAGCGGTGCGGCACCGACGCGCATCGAGGGGCTGTCGGCGCGCTTGAGATCCGGAAAGCGTGCCTCGATAGCGTCGTTGCGGCGCTTCAGGGCATCGTAGGCGGCGTCGGAGACTTCCGGGGCGTCCTTCCCGTGGTAAAGCTCGTCGTGGCGGGCGATCTCGGATGCCAGAAACGCCAGTTCGGCGGCGGCCTGCGCTTCGGTCAGGGTCTCAACGGGCGTCTGCTCGGCGGCCATGCGTCTCTCACTCCAGTCGTGTCGATGCGTTTTAGCCGAAATTTCAGGAATGCAAATCTCCAACTAGCGCTCGGATCACGCTTGTCACGGTGATTTCCGATCCGTAGTTTCCGCCGCACGTCAAACAGGATGCCGTCATCATGGTCGATACGTCGACACTTCGAATCTTCGAACCCCACCCCGGCGTCTTCGCCTATTACGACGGTCGCATTCCCGGCAAGCGGCTACATTCCGAGAAGCCGAACTGGCTCGACGACGGCGCCTTCGAGCTGGGCGCGGCGTCCTATGCGATCGTCGATGGCGCGGAGGCGCTGGTCTACGACACGCACATTTCGCTCGCCCATGCGCGGTTCATCCGCCAGCACCTGGAAGACCTCGGCGTCGGCAGGATCACCGTCGTGCTCAGTCATTGGCATGCCGATCACGTCGCCGGCAATGCATTCTTTGAAGACTGCGAAATCATCGCGCTGGAGCTGACCGCGCGGGCGCTGGAGGAAAACCGGCCGAGACTGGAAAGCCGCGACCCGCCGATCAAGCCGCTGGTCATGCCGAACCGCCTGTACACCGAATCGCTGACGCTGACGGTCGGTCGGCGGACCGTGGAACTGCACCACTTCGACATCCACAGCGCCGACGGCACCGTGGTCTGGCTTGCGGATGACGGACTGCTGCTCGCCGGCGACACGCTGGAGGATCCGATCAGCTATCTCGCCGAAGAGGACAGGCTTGCCATCCACATCCGCGAACTGGAGCGCATGCGGACATGGCCGATCCGCCGAATCCTCCCCAACCATGGCTCTGCCGAACGCATCGCAGCTGGCGGCTATCCGGTGGAGCTGATCGACGCGAACCGCCGCTATCTGGAAAAGCTCAGGGCCAAGGGGGAGCTTTCGAAACCGCAGGCGATGTCGCTGAAGGATTTCATCGCCGAGGATCTGGCGGCCGGCGCGATCGATTACTTCCCGCCCTATGAAGCCGTCCACCGTCGCAACGTCGTCGCCATCATGAGCCTGCCGGAGAGCGACAGCGCCGCCTAACCGGTTCCGGCCAGCAGCTTTTTGGCCGCGGCGCGGGCCTCTTCGGTGACCGAGGCGCCGGCAAGCATCCGGGCGATTTCTTCGGTGCGGTGCTCGGGCTCCATGGTCGCGACGCGGGTGGCGATCTTGTCCGAACCCTCGCCGGCCGGTCCCTTGGAGATCAGGAGATGCGTGGCGGCCCGCGCGGCCACCTGCGGCGCATGGGTGACCGACAGAACCTGCACCTTGTCGGAGAGCCGCTTCAGGCGCTGACCGATGGCATCGGCCACCGCACCGCCGACGCCGGTGTCGATCTCGTCGAAGACGAGCGTCGGCGCCGAGCCGCGATCGGCGAGCGCCACCTTCAAGGCCAGCAGGAAGCGGGACAGTTCGCCGCCCGAAGCCACCTTCATGATCGGGCCCGGCCGCGTGCCGGGATTGGTCTGGACGTGGAATTCGACGATGTCGATGCCCTCGGCTGTCGCGGCTTCGGCGTCGCTCGTTACCTCCACCATGAACCGGGCACGCTCCAGCTTCAGGGCCGGCAGCTCCGTCATCACCGCTTCGGCCAGGCCTTCGGCGCCCTGCTGGCGCTTCTGGGACAGCGTAAGCGCCGCCCTGTCGAAGTCGGCCCTGGTGGCGAGCGTCTGCTGTTCCAGGATACCGAGCCTCTCCTCGCCGGCATCGAGATCGGCAAGATCGGCGACCATCTTTTCCGCCAGTGCCGGAAGGTCGGCTACCGCAACGGAGTACTTGCGGCCGGCAGCGCGCAGCGCGAACAGCCGCTCCTCGACACGCTCGAGCTCGCGCGGATCGAACTCCGTCTTGCGAAGGGCGGCTTCCACCTCCATCTGCGCATTGGACAGGCTGTTCAGCGCCGCATCGAGAAGCTCGACCGTCTCTTCCAGGAGACCGGGCGCCTCCTGCGACTTGCGCTCGAGGCGGCGAACCATGGAGGCGATCGCCGGAACGGGCGAGCCGTTGCCGTTCAGGAACTCGGACGCCTCGGAGATGTCGCCGGCGATGCGCTCGGACTTCTGCATCCGAGAGCGTTGCTCCGCCAGTTCCTCCTCCTCGCCGTCGCGGGGGCTCAGCGCCTCCAGCTCGTCGACAGACGCGCGAATATAGTCGGCCTCGCGGGCGGCGGCTTCCACCTTGGCGCGATGGGTCTTAAAGGCACGCTCGGCGTCCCTCCAGCTGCGGTAGAGGCCGGCCACCTGCTGGACCTCTTCCGTCAGGCCGGCAAAGGCATCGAGCAGAGTGCGGTGGGTATTGGTATCGGTGAGCGCACGGTCGTCGTGCTGGCCATGGATCTCGACCAGCAACTGGCCGACCTGGCGCATCATCTGGACGCTGACCGGCTGGTCGTTGATGGAGGCACGGGTGCGACCGTCTGCGGACTGGATGCGGCGGAAGATCAGGTCGCCGTCGTCATCGATGCTGTTGTCGCGCAGCATGATCCGGGCGGGATGCTGTCCGGCGACGTCGAACACCGCCGTCACCTGCCCCTTGTCCTCGCCATGGCGCACGAGCCCGCCATCGCCGCGCCCACCGAGCGCCAGCGACAGGCTGTCGAGAAGAATGGATTTGCCCGCCCCCGTCTCGCCCGTCAGCACGGAGAGGCCAGCCTGGAAATCGAGGTCCAGCCGCTCGATCAGGACGATATCGCGGATCGAAAGCTGGACGAGCATGGGCTAGGCGCCGATGAGCTTGGCCCCGGCGCGGGAGATCCAGGAGCGAGGGTTTTCGCGCGGCTCCACACCGCCCGACTGCAGCAGCTTGAAGGAATCCGCGTACCACTGGCTGTCCGGATAATTGCGTCCAAGGACGGCCGCGGCGGTCTGCGCCTCTTCGACGATCCCCATGGCGTAGTATGCCTCTACGAGGCGGGCCAGCGCCTCTTCCACCTGATTGGTGTTGGAATACTGCTCCACCACGACGCGGAAGCGCTTGATGCCAGCGAGGTATTCCTTGCGCTCCAGATAATAGCGGCCGACCTGCATTTCCTTGCCGGCCAGCTGGTCGCGGGCAAAGCGGATCTTCGCCTGGGCGTCCTCGACATATTCCGAATCGGGATGTTCGTTCACGACCCGCGACATGGCGTCGATGGTCTGCACGGCAGCGCGCTGGTCCTGGGTGACGTCGGCGATCTGCTTGGAATAGGAGAGACCGACCAGATACTGCACATAAGCCGTGTCTTCAGAATTCGGGTACTGCTTGAGATAGCGGTTGCCGGTGGCGATCGCATCTTCGTTGCGGCCCAGCCGGTACTTGCTGAACGTGCTCATCACCAGCGCCTTGCGGCCCCATTCGGTGAACGGCTGCTGGCGGTCGATCGAATCGAACTTGCGCGATGCTTCGGCGATATTGCCGGCCTTCATGTTGGCCAGGCCCTGGTTGTAGAGCTGTTCGGGTGGCTCGCTCTCGAAGCCGAGCTTGGTGATGTCGATGTCCTTGTCGGACTGGCACGCCGTCACGGCGGCGCCGGTGAGCGCGAGCGCCAGCGACATTGCGGCGATCCTTGCCGTTTTCTTCATCACATCAGACTTCGCATAAGCCATTCGACGGTTCCTGATCATCACGCGTGCAAGTGCCACTGCTCTTGATGGCCTTCTAGCCTTACAAGCAGGTGCAGGGCAACGCAATGCGGGCGCATTAACGCAATTTTGTGGCACACTCTGCCTGCCGACACGTCATGAGACACGGATATCGGCAGTTTGAACTCCACGGCAAAAGAAAAGGCCGCTCCGAAGAGCGGCCAGTTGGACTGGAAGACAAGAACTCAGGCAAGCCAGGCGCAAACTTCCGGGGCCTGGACGGGTACGAACTCGCGTGCACGCACCCGGTGGCTGCGAACCGGCGCCTCGACGATCTCGTAGGCCGTCGGGTCGCTCAGCAGCGCCTTGAGCGCACTGGCGTTCATCTTGTGACCGCCGCGATAGGACCGGTAGCAACCGATGAACTGGGCGCCGGCAAGCGCAAGGTCGCCGACCGCATCCAGCGTCTTGTGGCGAACGAATTCGTCCTTGTAGCGCAGGCCCTCGACGTTGACGACAGTGTCGTCGTCCGAGATCACCACCGAGTTTTCCAGGGACGAGCCGAGCGCGTAGCCGGCGGCCCAGAGCCGCTCGACGTCGCGCATGAAGCCGAAGGTACGGGCGCGCGAAAGCTCTTCCTTGAAGGTCGCAGCCGTCAGGTCGCCCTTCCAGCTCTGGCGACCGATCAGCGGGGTCGCGAAATCGATCTCGACCTCGAAGCGCGTGCCGTCATAGGGCCGGAACTCCGACCAGGAGGCATCCGAATCGATCCGCACAGGCTTGACGACGCGAATGTAGCGACGCTTGACGCCGAGATTGACGATGCCGACCTGCTCGATTGCCTCGATGAAGTCGTAGGAGCTGCCGTCCATGATCGGCATCTCGGCCGCATCCACCTCGACCACGACGTTATCGATGCCCAGCGCATAGAGCGCGGCCATCACGTGCTCGATCGTCGCGACCCAGGTCGCGGGAGAGCTGCCGAGAATGGTGCAGAGGTCCGTCGGACCGACCTGCGAGGAGACGGCCCGGTATTCGACGGAATTGCCATCGGCGAAAACACGGCTGAAAACGATGCCTGCACCGGCTTCGCACGGCTGGAAGGTCAGCGATACCGGCGTTCCGGAATGCACACCGATGCCCCGCATGGTGACGGGAGCCGCGATGGTTGTCTGAAATCCGAGAAGACCGATCGTCATTGCTTTTTGCCTTATGTAAGTCCCTCCGCCCGAAGGCGGTGGGGCATTCCTGCGATTGACGATCCGACTTGGCGCCAATGCTTATTCTCAGCATCTACATACGCAGCCCGGGATGACATTCCAAATCACTGTTTCTTTCTGATTGTTACGTTGTTAACCACCAGAATTCGCTGATCTTTTTGGCCGCTCGAAGAAACGGAAAAAGGGCCCGGATCTGTCGATCCGGGCCCTCCCTGTCCCTGGTCGGGACTCACTCAGTTTTGCTGGCGGCGCAGGAAGGCCGGAATTTCCAGCTGGTCGTCCTCGTGCTGTGCTGCCGACTGCGGCACGGCGCGGCCATGGTCGTCGAGCTGGCCGCGACGCGGCGCATAGAGGCTTGCCTCGGCCGAGAGCGGGCGGCGCTGCTGCGAGGGTGCAGCCGGTGCCGGTGCCGTCATGTCGGCCGTGACCTGATCTTCGTCTTCGCGACGCCCGAGCGAATTGGTGATCCGCTTCAGGAGACCCATGGGGCCACGCTCTTCCTGGACATGCTGAACCTGATGGGCACGGTGGTCCATTTCGGCCTTCACCACCGGCGGAAAGTCTTCGACCTTCGGCATGCGGACCGGCTCGACTGCAGCCGACATTGTCGGTGCAACAGGCTCATGGTGGAAAGGCTGCGCCATGCGTGGTGCCGGCTGGGCCATGACCGGAGCCGGCTGGGCCTGCATCTGCGGTGCAGCCGGAGCGCGGAGAACCGGGGTCTCGATCGGAGCGGAGCCGCTGAAGATCCGGCTCTGCGGACGGAATTCAGGTTCGGCCTGCTGGGCGACCGGCTGCGGTGCTGCCGGCTGGAGAACGGCTGGACGTGAGGCTTCGGCAATCGCCAGCTCGCGTTCCATTTCGGCTTCAGCCTGACGGATGGTTTCGGCAACCGGGTCGATGGTCCTGGGTGCCTGCATCACGGGGGCAGGCTGCACTGCGGCCGGAGCCGGAGCAACGGCCGCCGAAGGACGAATAATCGGACGTGCCGGAGCAGCAGCGGCATGGGCTTCGTAGCCGCGCATGTCGCCCTGGTGGGCGCTGCGATCAATGCCTGTGGCGACGACCGACACGCGGATCAGGCCTTCGAGCGCTTCGTCGAAGGTGGCGCCGAGGATGATGTTGGCATCCGGATCGACTTCCTCGCGGATGCGGGTTGCGGCTTCGTCGACTTCAAACAGCGTCAGGTCGCGACCACCGGTGATCGAGATCAGCAGGCCCTGGGCGCCCTTCATCGAGGTCTCGTCAAGCAGCGGGTTGGCAATCGCCGCTTCCGCAGCCTGCATGGCGCGGCCCGGACCGGACGCTTCGCCGGTACCCATCATGGCGCGGCCCATCTCGCGCATCACCGAACGAACGTCGGCGAAGTCGAGGTTGATGAGGCCTTCCTTGACCATCAGGTCGGTGATGCAGGCAACGCCCGAGTAGAGCACCTGGTCGGCCATGGCGAAGGCGTCGGCAAAGGTGGTCTTGTCGTTGGCAATGCGGAACAGGTTCTGGTTGGGGATGACGATCAGCGTATCGACCGACTTCTGCAGTTCCTGGATGCCCATCTCGGCGAGCCGCATGCGGCGCGCGCCTTCGAAGTGGAACGGCTTGGTGACGACGCCGACGGTGAGGATGCCCTTGTTGCGGGCGGCCTGTGCCACGACGGGTGCTGCACCGGTACCGGTGCCGCCGCCCATGCCGGCAGTCACGAAGCACATGTGGGTGCCGTTCAGGTGGTCGACGATCTCGTCGAGGCACTCTTCGGCGGCAGCGCGACCGACTTCCGGCTGCGAGCCGGCGCCGAGGCCTTCCGTGACCTGGGCACCCATCTGGATGATGCGCTCGGCCTTGGTCATCGTCAGTGCCTGGGCATCGGTATTGGCGACGACGAAGTCGACGCCCTCGAGCCCGGCCGAGATCATGTTGTTGACGGCGTTACCGCCACCGCCACCGACACCGAACACGGTGATCCGTGGCTTCAGCTCGGTGATATCGGGCTTTTGCAGCTTGATGGTCATTGTACCCGTTCCTTCTCACTCTGGCCGCATCGCCGCCGGCCGATTTATTGTAATTTATTCAGACGTCGCCCTTGTGGGCGGTTGGTCAAAAACTTTCCTTCAGCCACTGGCCCATGCGGGACAGTCTGCCGTTGCCATTGCCGAGGGCGGCGATAAGGCCGCCCTGCGACGCATGCGTTTCCATGTCCGCAACCTGCGGATAGATCATCAGCCCGACAGCCGTCGAGAAGGCCGGTCCCTTGGCCGCAACCGGAAGTCCCGAGACGCCCATCGGGCGTCCGATTCGGACGTTGCGGGCAAGGATCCGCCGCGCCGTTTCCGGCAGGCCGGTCAACTGGCTTGCGCCACCGGTGAGCACGACACGCTTGCCGACGACCGGGCTGAAGCCCGACGCCTGGATGCGGTCGCGGATCAGCTCCAGCGTTTCCTCGATGCGGGCCCGCACGATGCGGGTCACCAGGGCACGCGGAACCTGGGTCGGCTGGTCGCGGTCGTCCTCGCCGATCGGCGGGATCGAGATCAGATCGCGCTCGTCGCCGCCGTTCGACAGCGCCGAACCATGCACCACCTTCAGGCGCTCGGCATCGTCGATGCGGGTGGAGAGGCCGCGGGCGAGATCGGTCGTCACGTGATGGCCGCCGAGACCGATGGCATCGGTGTGAACCAGCTTGCCTTCGGCAAAGACCGAGATCGTCGTCGTGCCGCCGCCCATGTCGATGGCCGCGCAGCCGAGTTCGACCTCGTCGTCGACGAGAGCCGAAAGACCGCTGGCATAGGGCGTGGCAACCATGCCCTCGACCGACAGATGCGCCCGGTTGACGCAGAGTTCGAGGTTGCGCAGCGTCGCCCGCTCGGAGGTCACCACATGCATGTCGACGCCCAGAAGGTCGCCGAACATGCCGAGCGGATCGCGGATGCCGCGCTCGCCGTCGAGCGAATAGCCGGTGGCGAGAGAGTGGAGGATGGCACGATCCTGGCGCTGCGACTGCTGGCTGGCGGAGATCAGCACCTTGCGAAGGTCGTCGCCTTCGACTTCCTGGCCGCCGAGATCGATGGTCGCCGTGTAGACGTCGCTTGCAAGGCGGCCGGAGGAGATATTGATGATCAGGCTGTCGACCGTGAGGCCGGCCATGCGCTCGGCGGCATCCACCGCAAGCCTCACGACGCTTTCTGCTGCGTCGAGGTCGGCAATCACACCCGACTTCACGCCGCGCGAACGCTGGTGGCCGATGCCGATGACTTCGATGCTGTGGGTGCGACCCGGAAGCACCAGGCTTTCGGCGCGCGGCGTCAGGCGCCCGATCATGCACACGACCTTGGTCGAGCCGATGTCGAGGACGGAGACGATATGGCTGCGCTTGGAGGAGAGCGGCTTGATGCGCGGCAGGAAATCGGAGGACCCGAAGAGGCTCATGACTGCGCTCCCGCCTTCTTGAGTGCCTGGGTCCGGGCGTCGAGCGCTTCCTTGCGGCGCTCGAAGGAGCCCTCGCTCAACTGCACCGAGGTGCGGTCATCGAGGCGCAGATCGACCGCGGCAACGTCACGCCCCAGGATCCCCTGCTCGGTTTCCAGTCGCGAAAGAACGGCCAGCGCCTTGTGGATGTTGCGCTCGGGGAGCTTCAGCACGACGCCATTGTCGAGATGCAGGTCCCAGCGGCGACCGGCGATGCGGACATAGGCGCGTACCCTGTTCTTCAGCTCGGGCCAGCCGGCCAGTTCCTGTTCGAACGTGTAGGCAGCCGTTTCGGCATCGCGACCGACGAAAAGCGGCAGGGCGGCGAACTTGCTGTCGCGCAGCGGCGCGATGATCTTGCCGTCGCGTTCGATCAGCGACAGCTCCGTGCCGTGCTGCCAGATGCCGAACGCCTGACGTTCCTTGAGCATGACCTCGATGGTCTTCGGGTAGACCTTGCGGACTTCCGCGTATTCGACCCAGGGCAGTTCCGACAGCTTCTTGCGCGCAGCCTCGATGTCGAGGGCGACGAGCGACGTCGTGCCGTCGAGGCCGAGAAGCTGGAGAATATCGATTTCGGAGGTCTGGTCATTGCCGGAAACGCGCACGTCCTCGATGGCAAAACCAGCCGAGGCCGTCACGGACTGGGCAACCGTCTCGGTGTGACCGCCGTAGGCCATGCCGTAGAGACCGACGACACCCATGAAGGCGAAGGTTGAAGCCGTGCCGACATGGCGAGGGATATGGATGCGACCGGTTGCGAGACTGACCGCAAACCGGAAGACGCGACGCAGGGGCCGCGGCAGCACGCGACGATCATCACCACCCGCATAGGGCGCCGACCCCTCATGGGACGACCTGCCGGTCATTTTGCCGTTCAACGCAAACACGATGCGTCCTCCACCATCCAACGAACAAGCTCACCAAACGAATAGCCGGCGTGAGCCGCCATTTCGGGCACCAGGGAGGTCGGGGTCATTCCAGGCTGAGTATTGACCTCAAGCCAGATGATCTCGCCGTTTTCGGAGAAGCGGTCGTCGTAGCGGAAATCGGATCGACTCACGCCGCGGCAGCCCATCGCCTGATGCGCCTTGAGCGCCAGTGTTTGAATGGTTTGGTAAATTTTCGATGAAATTTGCGCCGGAATGATGTGTTTCGATCCACCATCCGCATATTTGGCGTCGTAGTCGTAGAAGGCGTTGCCGGTCGGCACCACCTCGGTCACGCCGAGCGCCACATCGCCCATCACGCCACAGGTCAGCTCGCGACCGTGGATGTAACGCTCCACCATCACCCGGTCGCCATAGCGCCAGTCGGACGACGTGAGGACCTGCGGCGGATGCGACTGCCCTTCCTGGACGATCACGACGCCGAAGGAGGAGCCTTCGCGCACGGGCTTGACCACATAGGGCGGATCGATCGGATGTTCGGCCGTGAAATCGAAGCGGCTCATGACGCGCGCTTCGGCGACCGGAATTCCGGCAGCCGCAGCGACATGCTTGGCCTGCCCCTTGTCCATCGACAGCGCCGAGGCAAGAACACCGGAATGCGTGTAGGGAATTTCAAGATATTCGAGGATACCCTGAATCGTGCCGTCCTCCCCGAAGGGGCCATGCAGCGCATTGAAGGCGACATCGGGACGAAGCTCGGAAAGGACGGATGCAATATCGCGCCCCACATCGACGCGAGTAACGCGATAGCCTTCCGCCTCGAGGGCTTCGGCACAAGGCACTCCAGAAGCCAAGCTTACGGGCCGCTCGGAGGAAAATCCCCCCATCAGAACAGCCACATGCTTGTCAATCATCGACGACCTCCGGAAAAAGAACGCATCCATGCCACACTTCGCTTGCGTCAGGCTGACCGGTTCGGATCCATTCCCTCGACGCAGGACCCATACTGCCGACATATGGTTAATGAATCGTTTACTTTCGTTAACCGAGACCGGAAGTCGTTGATATTTCAGGGGCGAATGCGATTTTCCCCAAGCTGATTCAGGACAATAAAAAAGGCCGCCAACCCATTGGGCTGACGGCCTTTTTAATACTTTCGCTCTCAGTTTCCGGACGTACCGTGGTACGGTCTTACCTCACGTCCCGGCATGAAGATGCCGAGGCGCTTGATTTCCCATTCGAGCCTGATTCCCGAATGTTCGAAGACTCGCTGGCGAACCATTTCACCGAGATATTCGAGGTCATAGCCGCCGGCATGACCCGTGTTGATCATGAAGTTGCAATGGAGCGACGACATCTGGGCGCCGCCGCAGACCAGTCCACGGCAACCGGCTTCGTCGATGAGCTTCCAGGCGGAATGTCCTTCCGGGTTCTTGAAGGTCGAACCACCGGTCTTTTCCTTGACCGGCTGCACCGTCTCGCGGTGCTGGCGCACGGCATCCATTTCCTGGCGGATCTTCGCCCGCTCGTCGGCATAGCCCTCGAAGACAGCATGGGTGAATATCAGGCCGGCAGGCGCGCTGGAGTGGCGATAGCTGTAGCCCATGCCGGCCTTGCTCAGCACGTGCTTGCGGCCGCTCCGGTCCACCGCATGCACCTCGACAAGGCGATCGGCCGTCTCGGTGCCGTTGGCGCCAGCATTCATGCGCAGGGCGCCGCCGATCGAGCCGGGGATGCCGTAGTAGAAAGCGAAACCGCCGATGTCGTTGTCCATCGCCATGGCCGCGACGTGCTTGTCCGGGCAGATGGCGCCAGCCTGGATCCGGTTCTCGCCGACGAGATCGACCTGGCCGAAGCCCTTGGCCGAGAGCCGCAGCACGACGCCCGGGATGCCGCCGTCGCGCACCAGCAGATTGGACCCGACGCCGACCACCGTCAGCGGCACGTGTTCCGGCAGGATCTTGAGGAAGGTAACGAGATCGTCGACGTCATGCGGCTGGAACATCAGCTCGGCCAGACCGCCGGCCTGGAACCAGGTGACCCGGTCCATCGGCGCATCCGGCGTCAGCCGACCGCGCACATCCTTGACGCCCTCCCCGAGCGACGCCAGCAGTTTTTCCCCATTCACCTGTTTCATGCCTACTGTCCCGAAACGCTTTCCAATTCCTCGGGCAGGACTGCTGCCCACTGGGTGATATTGCCAGCCCCCAGAAGAACCACGAAATCGCCCGGCTTCGCAATGCCGGAAATGATCGGCGCCAGTTCGGCAGGCCCGCTGATGTAGCGTGCGTCACGGTGGCCGCCCGCCCGGATCTGCGCCACGAGCGCCTGGGAGCTGATGCCCTCGATCGGCTCTTCGCCCGCCGCATAGACCGGCGCCAGAAAGACGCTGTCGGCATCGTTGAAGCAGGTGGCGAAATCGTCAAAGAGGCTCGAAAGTCGCGAGTAACGGTGCGGCTGGTGGACGGCGATGATGCGACCGGCACAGGATTCGCGCGCCGCCCGCAGCACGGCCTTGATCTCCACCGGATGGTGGCCGTAGTCGTCGAAGATGGAGACGCCGTTCCAGGTGCCGGTCAGCGTGAAGCGCCGCTTGACGCCACCGAAGGCGGCCAATCCCTTGCGGATGTCGTCCTCGGAGATGCCGAGACGGTTGGCGACGGCGATTGCCGCCGTGGCGTTCGAGATATTGTGGCGCCCCGGCATCGGCAGTGCCAGATCCTTGAGCTGGAAGACGCGGCCGGTCCGGCGCCGACGGATCTCGACGTCGAAGATCGACTTCGTGCCCTCAATTCTGATGTTGGAGAAGCGTGCGTCGGCCTGCGGGTTCTCGCCATAGGTGACGATCTTGCGATCCTCGATGCGGCCGACCAGCGCCTGCACTTCCGGGTGGTCGATGCAGAGCACCCCGAAGCCGTAGAACGGCACGTTCTCGACGAACTGGCGGAACGCAGCACGCACGGCGTCGAAGCTGCCGTAGTGATCGAGGTGTTCGGGATCGATATTGGTGACGACGGCAACATCGGCGGGAAGCTTCAGGAAGGTGCCGTCCGATTCGTCGGCTTCCACCACCATCCATTCGCCCGCGCCCATGCGCGCATTGGTGCCATAGGCATTGATGATGCCGCCGTTGATGACGGTCGGATCCAGGCCGCCGGCATCCAGAAGGGTGGCGACCATCGAGGTCGTGGTCGTCTTGCCGTGCGTGCCGCCGATGGCGATGGCATTGCGGAAGCGCATCAGTTCGGCCAACATTTCGGCACGTCGCACGATCGGCAGCGATTTCTCGCGGGCGGCAACCAGTTCCGGATTGTCCTTCTTGATGGCAGTCGAAACAACGACCACCTCGGCATCACCGAGGTTCTCGGCCTTGTGCCCTACGAAGACGGGAATGCCCTTCTCGCGCAGCCGCTGGACATTGGCGCCGTCCGACTGGTCGGACCCTTGCACCCGGTGACCGAGGTTGTGCAGAACCTCGGCAATACCGCTCATGCCGATCCCGCCGATGCCGATGAAATGGACGAGCCCGATGGCTTTCGGCATCTTCATGGATGCTCTCCTTTGAATTCCTGTACCGATTGATGCGCCGAGATAGCCACAACCAGGTCCGCGAGCAAGGCCGCAGCGTCCGCACGCCCGGCCTGCTTGGCCGCAGCCGCCATCTGGTCCAGCCGCTCGGGCTCGGCCATGGCGGCCGTGATCAGTTGTGCCAGCCGTTCCGGTGAAAGCTCCGCCTGAGGCACCACGTCCGCGCCGCCCTTGGCGACCAGCGCTGCGGCGTTGGCCGCCTGGTCGTGATCAAGCGCATAGGGATAGGGCACGAGAATGGCGGGGCGTCCGATGACGGCGATTTCAGACACCGTCGAGGCGCCTGAGCGGCAGATGACAAGGTGGGCATCCGCCAGCCGCTCGGCCATGTCGGAAAAGAAGGGCGATACCGCTGCCGGCGTTCCGAGCGTCCGGTAGGCCTCGGCCACCGCCTCGGCATCGTCCGCCCGCGCCTGCTGCGTCACGTTGAGGCGAGACCGTTGCGACGGATCGAGCAGGGCGACGGCATCGGGAATGGCCTTGGAGAAAAACTGCGCGCCCTGGCTGCCGCCGAACACGAGAAGCCGGAACTCCTGCGCCGCGGCCGAGGGCCGGTAGATCGTTTCGGCCGCCGTCAGTACGGCAGGACGGACAGGGTTGCCGGTGATCACCGTCTTGGCCGCATAGGTGCCGCTTCCCTCCGGCAGAAACCCGCCGGCAATGGCCTTGACCC
>JBKBXP010000038.1:0-18039 GCA_046314035.1 Pseudorhizobium sp.
CAACGACGGCTTCACCTTTGTCGCCCTGTGGTACACCACAGCCATTGCGATCACGGCATCGATCGGTGCTGTTCTTGGCCCGCGGGCGCTGCGTTGGTGACACCAGAACGACCAAGGATTGTCCCTCCCAAGCGGCGCTGGCTCCGCTGAGCAACTGGAAGCCGCATGAACCCGGTGCCTGAACCGCCTGAAAGGAGACTATGTTGAGGCGGCGATCACCGTGGCCTGTAGATCCGAGCACCTCGTCGGGAAATCGCATTCACCGGGCGCAGAGTTCGAGCTCTGCTATTTCAAGGCTCACCTGTTGCAAACGCAGATAGGTCCCGCCTAAACCGCGGGACCTTCATGTCGCTCCTTGTCGCGGGCAGGCCGACCGAGCGCTGCGCGCTGAAGTGGCCTCAGGTCAGGACTGCTTTTCCGCCAATCGGAACTTCATCGGAACTGATCCACTCCTCAACCAGGGGGCCAAATCGAGACGTATAGGACTTGGCGACCTCGGTGGCGGTAAAGCGGGTATGCGCCGCCTCATCCACCCAGCCCTCGGTCACGACCACCACGTCCGGCTCGCTCTTTGAGCGACCGATGAAGAAAACTTTGCAGTCGGCATGTTCAAAAGCAGGAGCTTGAAACAAGAGCGCGACCAGGGCATCGCCCTGACCGGTCTTCGCCTTCATCCTCGCGTGGAAACCGTGGGCGATTGAACCCGCGCTCTTTCCTGCACTGGCACTGGCAATGGCACTGGCGCTGGCACTAGCAGGGGTTGACCCTGCCAGTGCCACTGCAGCCACTGTTCCGATGGATCGTAAAACTTCGCGACGCTTCATTTCGAACTCCTGGTTTCACTTGACGGGGCAGGTTAACGGGTAAATGGCAGCGTATCGATGATTTGTAGTCGCTTATTCCTTATCGATCGTCTGATTATACGGCCTGCAGGCTGCGAAATCGCGAAGCCGCGATGGACTGGTCCCGTGGCAACAGCGGCTGGTGTGGCGCATCACGATGCGCCGTTGACAGCGTCAGAGCACGCCCTTCCAGGCTTTGATGATGAAAGGTAGTGCCGCTGCATTTCCAGAGTTGGCGGCCGCGCCACGGCCTTCCACCGTGTGCAACAACCGTGCGCTTTGTGGGACACGCTGCCATCGCTACATGCCAAATCCCCCGGAGACCTCGATGTTTTCGCCGGTGATCCAGGCCAGGTCATCTGAAAGCAATCCTGAGATCGCGCGTGCCAGATCGGCAGGCTCTCCCAGCCGCCCGAGAGCCGTTTGCGCCGCGATTGCTGGAATGACTTCTGGATGCCGGGCAAACCCGTCGTTTCCAAGACGCGTTCTTGTTGGCCCCGGCGCTACCGAATTGACGCGGATCCCACGCGGGGCAAATTCCTTTGCCATGTACCGCGTGAGCGTTGTCAGACCGCCTTTCATGGCAGCATAGGCCGAATAGCCTGGCGAAACACTGGTCGGCCGGGTGGCGGAACTGGCGACGTTGATGATCGCGCCACCATCTTCCAGCGCCGTCAACAGGCCTTGCGTCATAAAGAAGTGCCCCTTGAAGAGAATTCTATTCATCTCGTCAAAAGCCTCCTCCGTCGTCTCCCCAAACGGCGCTGCGATCGACATGCCTGCGTTGTTGACGAGGTATTGGAACGTTTCAGTATTCCATTCGCTTCGAAGCGTTGCGCGTACCTTGTTCTGAAACTCCGCAATGCTGTTCATATGGTTCAGGTCGAGATGGTAAATCATGACCTTGGCTCCAAGTCGGCGCGCATGCTCAACCGTCTGGCGCGCCCCCGGCTCGTTGTTGCGGAAAGTGCCTATGGTGTGGACACCTCGTGCAGCCAACGCCAAGGCTGTGGCCTGACCGATGCCGGAGCTGACGCCACTGATCACGGCGATCTTGTCGCCGACGATCTTGCCCTCGGCGGAGTTGGCGGCGCTTGCGTTCTGCGCGTTGGTCGTGTTTGCCAAGGCAGCGGCAGCTACGCCCGCGCCCATTCCCATGAGTAGTTTCCGACGTTGCATTTTCGCGTCTCCTCAATCATCAGGTCCAGTGAGATCTGCAAAATAAGACCCAATCCCGCGGCAGACCACAATTCATCGTCCGCACATGCTTACCGATCGTCCACCGACGGCTCAGGCTCTGGGAGCGGAGCCTGGCCAGGAGAGGATCTACCCGAGTTGTTTGCAGAGCAGCTTTGCGGCAAGGCACCGGGTCATTGCGAAAGGTCAGGAGGCAGGCATTACGAGACCGCCGCCCCTCCGCAACCCGTGATCTGGCCCCCCACCCCCCGGGTGGTGCGAGGTCATCGTCCATTGTCACGACGGTGATGGCACCTGCAGTCGGTCCGGCCACGGTGCCAGGGCCAAAGGTGAATACCATGCGAACAACCCAGGGCGCACCCGCGACTCGCGCGCCCAAAACCCGGGACCATCCCACGACAAGGACACAGCCGGAGGCGCGCTTTGCGCGGGCGGTTCCCGGAGCTGCCCGAGATGCAATCTCTCACTCTCGCTACAAAAGTAACCGGACGTCCAGAGACTGTAATCTGCGCGATCGATGGCCTGGCTACGTCTTGGCGGTTCACAGCCGCCGAAAGCCGTATTGAGGTGCGCGGCGGCAACATCACGCCTGCGACAGAGGAACAGATGATGGCCAATCATCGGTCGCTTTACAGGCGTCGATGGAATCCAATCCGCCCACGGCTTCGATCGCCGATGGAGCAAGCCAAGAGGTTACCATGACGAAGTACAAATTCGAGTATATCTGGCTCGATGGCGACACCCCCGTCGCCAACTTGCGCAGCAAGACGCAGGTCAAGGAGTTCGACGCGTTTCCGACGCTCGAGCAGCTGCCACTCTGGGGCTTTGACGGCTCCTCGACGATGCAGGCCGAAGGCCACTCGTCGGACTGCGTGCTGAAGCCGGTTGCGATCTATCCCGATCCTGCCCGCACCAACGGCGCGCTGGTCATGTGCGAAGTGATGATGCCAGATGGCGTCACACCGCACTCCTCCAACAGCCGCGCCACCATTCTCGACGACGAAGACGCCTGGTTCGGCTTCGAGCAGGAATACTTCTTCTACGAAAACGGCCGTCCGCTTGGCTTCCCGGAGCAGGGCTATCCCGCGCCGCAGGGTCCCTATTACACCGGCGTAGGCTACAAGAACGTCGGCTCGATCGCCCGCGAAATCGTCGAAGAGCACCTCGACCTCTGCCTCGAAGCCGGCATCAACCACGAAGGCATCAACGCTGAAGTGGCCAAGGGCCAGTGGGAATTCCAGGTGTTCGGCAAGGGCTCCAAGCGTGCCGCCGACCAGATCTGGATCGCTCGCTACCTGCTGCTGCGTCTTTGCGAGAAGTACGGCATCGACGTCGAATTCCATTGCAAGCCGCTCGGCGACACCGACTGGAATGGCTCGGGCATGCACTGCAACTTCTCCACCAAGTTCATGCGCGAAATCGGTGGCAAGGACTACTTCGAAGCCCTCATGGCCGCCTTCGGCAAGAACTGGCAGGATCACATCAATGTCTACGGTCCGGACAACCACCTGCGCCTGACCGGCAAGCACGAGACGGCACCGTGGAACAAGTTCTCCTACGGCGTTGCCGACCGCGGCGCGTCGATCCGCGTTCCGCACTCCTTCGTCAACAACGGCTACAAGGGTTATCTCGAGGATCGCCGCCCCAACTCGCAGGGCTGCCCCTACCAGATTGCTTCCGTCGTCCTGAAGACGATCGCGGAAGTGCCGACAGCCGACTACGCCCGTAGCGCAGCCTGATAATAAAACGGCGCCGGAGATTTCCGGCGTCGTTTTTTCTGCCGACCGGGTCTCGGTCCGCAGCCGCCCTTCGTGCCGACAAGCCGCGAAGGCGCCAATTTCTCCCCAAAAGTCTGGACATCGCTATCGCGCCGCACGTATGGCTGGACGTATCGCGATGACATCCACGGGAGACCCTATCCATGACCAATCCGCTTTTCAGCCTTGCCGGCCGCACCGCCCTCGTCACAGGCTCCTCGCGTGGGCTTGGTCTTTCGATCGCCCGCGGACTTGCGGAAGCGGGAGCCGCAATCGTGCTCAACGGTGTCAATGGAGAGCGTCTGAAGGAGACGGCCGAAACGCTTCACGGAGAGGGATTGTCGGTTGCCACTGCAGCGTTCGACGTCACCGACGAAGCGGCCGTCGTTGCCACATTCGAGCGCTTTGACGCCGCGGGCGTGGCGATCGATATCCTCGTCAACAACGCCGGCATCCAGTATCGCAAGCCGATCGTCGAGCTGGACCTTGCCAATTGGAACCGCGTCATCGACACCAATCTGACGAGCGCGTTTCTCGTCTCGCGCGAGGCGGCCAAGCGCATGCTGCCGCGCAAGCACGGGAAGATCGTCAACATCGGCTCGCTGATGAGCGGGCTCGGCCGCGCGACGGTTGCGCCCTATACTGCGGCCAAGGGCGGCATCAAGACGCTGACGCAGGCGATGGCTGCCGAATGGGCTGAGCATGGCATCCAGGCAAACGCCATCGGTCCCGGCTATATGCTCACCGACATGAACCAGGCGCTGATCGACAACGCCGAGTTCGACAGCTGGGTAAAGGGCCGGACGCCTTCGCGACGGTGGGGCAGGCCGGACGAACTGGTTGGCGCTGCCGTCTTCCTGGCCTCCGATGCGTCGAACTACGTGAACGGGCAAATCATCTATGTCGACGGCGGCATGAGCGCAGTGCTCTGAGGCGGCTGCCGGCCTAAAACAGGGAAGGGGACCTTTGCGGTCCCCTTCGTGGTTTGGCGGTTGCTCAGTGGTTGTGGCGTGGCGGTGACTTGGTGGCGATCTGCCGGAAATCTGCGGCGCCCTCCAGGACGGCGCCGTCCGACAGCTGCGTGACCGATTGCCGGTAGATCCGCTGCCAGGGCGTGGCGTCCGCGGGCACCGGCGGAATGCCGTCGGCGCGGCGGCGTTCGATCTCCTCGGGCTCCACGAGCATGTCGCAGCGTCCCTCATTGAGGTCGATGCGGATGATGTCGCCCGTTCGCAGCCAGGCAAGCCCGCCGCCCGCCGCACTTTCGGGCGAGGCGTTGAGGATGGACGGGCTGTCGGCGGTCCCTGACTGACGGCCGTCGCCGATCGTCGGCAGGCTCATGATGCCGCGCTTCAGCAGGTGATCCGGCGGCTGCATGTTGACGACCTCCGCGGAGCCCGGCCAGCCGAGTGGCCCGGCGCCGCGGATCACCAGGATGGTGTCCTCGTCGATATTAAGAGCCGGGTCGTTGATGCGGTGATGGTAGTCTTCCGAGCCGTCGAAGACGACAGCCTTGCCGTCGAAGATGCCTTCGCGGCCCGGTTCCTGAAGGTAGCGTCCGCGGAAGGCTTCCGAGATGACGCTGGTCTTCATGATGGCGAAGTCGAAGAGATTTCCCTTCAGCACCAGGAAGCCGGCCTTATCCCGCAAGGGTTGGTCGTAGGCGAAGATCACCTCGCGGTCGGTGGCTTCGCGCCCTACCAGGTTTTCCGCCACGGACTTGCCGGTGACGGTGCGACAGTTGCCGTCCAGCTTTCCTGCCTGCAGCAATTCGCACATGATGGCCGGTGTGCCACCGGCGCGGTGGTAGCGTTCGCCGAGATATTTGCCGGCCGGCTGGACATTGGCGAGCAGCGGAATGTCGAAGCCGTGGACCTGCCAGTCCTCCGGGTGAAGCTCGACGCCGGCATGTTTTGCCATGGCGGCGAGATGCGGCTGGGCGTTGGTGGAGCCACCGATCGCCGAGTTGACGCGGATGGCGTTCAGGAAGGCGGCTCGGTCGAGAATGTCGGAGGGCTTCAGGTCCTCCCAAACGATCTCGACGGCCCGCTTGCCGGTGCGATAGGCCATCTGGCCGCGCTCGCGGTAGGGCGCGGGAATGGCGCCGCATCCGGTCAGCGACATGCCGAGCGCCTCCGCCAGGGCATTCATTGTCGAGGCGGTGCCCATGGTGTTGCAGTGGCCGACGGAGGGGGCGGAATCGAGTGCCGCCTGCAGGAATTCCTCGCGATCGATCTCGCCGGCGGCGAACTTGCGCCGCATCCGCCAGATCACGGTGCCCGATCCCGCCAGATCGCCTTCATGCCAGCCGTCGAGCATGGGGCCGCCCGACAGGACAATCGCCGGGATGTCGACCGTGGAGGCTGCCATCAGCGCCGAGGGCGTGGTCTTGTCGCAGCCCGTCGTCAGCACGACGCCGTCGAGCGGGTAGCCGTAGAGCACTTCGACCAGGCTGAGGTAGGCGAGGTTGCGGTCGAGCGCCGCCGTCGGCCGCTTGCAGTTCTCGAACATCGGATGGGTCGGGAATTCGATCGGAATGCCGCCGGCATCGCGAATGCCGTCGCGCACGCGCTTGACCAGTTCGACGTGGACCCGGTTGCAGGGCGTCAGGTCGCTGCCGCTCTGGGCAATGCCGATGATCGGTTTGCCGGAGCGCAGTTCCTCCGGCGTTACGCCGTAGTTCATGAAGCGCTCCAGATAGAGCGCGGTCATGTCGATGTGGTCGGGATTGTCGAACCAGTCCTGCGACCGCAGGCGGCGTGTCGGTGTCTTCTCAGTGCTCATGGTGTCTTGCCTGTCTTCGGGTTGAGCTTTTCCAGCTGCAGGAGAAGACCGCTGTGGTCTTTCTCGCCGCCGCCCTGGTCCACGAAGTCGCGGAACTCCTGACGGACCTCCCGGGTCAGCGGCAGCGTCAGAGACAGCTCCTCCGCCATCGCCATCACGGCGTCAAGGTCCTTCAGCTGGTTGGCGGAAGCTCCGCCCGGCACGAAGTTGCGCTCGACCATGCGGGCGCCGTGCAGGTCCAGGATGCGGCTCTCGGCAAAGCCGCCGCGGATGGCGTCCCGGAAGGCGGCGCGCGATGCGCCTCCAGCTTCCACCAGGACCATGGCTTCGGCAACGGCGCCGATTGTGACGGCGACGATCTGCTGGTTGGCGAGCTTGCAGATCTGGCCGGCACCGCTCGGTCCCACATGGGTGACGCGACCCAATGCGGCGAGGACGTCCTTCAGGTCCTCGACGTCGGCCGCGTCGCCGCCTGCCATGATCGCCAGCGTGCCGGCGGACGCGCCGGCCGTGCCGCCGGAGACGGGTGCATCCAGATTGCGGATGCCGCGTTCTGCAAGTTTCGCAGCGTTCTCGCGGGCGATCGGCGGTGCGATCGAGCTGCAGTCCACCACGATCGTGCCCTTGGCCATCGCACCGGCAACGCCCTTGTCGAACAGGACGTCGGCGACGGCAGCGCCATTGGTCAACATGGTAATAACCACATCTGCACCGTCTACGGCCTCGACCGGCGACTGCGCCTGCGTTGCGCCGTCGGCGACCAGCGGTGCGGCCTTTGCCGGATCACGGTTCCAGACCATCACCGGGTAGCCGGCCTTCAGCAGACAGCGCACCATGGGCGCGCCCATCAGTCCGGTGCCGAGGAAGGCGATCTGCTTCTTTTCCGGGTTACTCATGCAAGCTTGCCTCCGAGCTCGTCGTCGATGTGGACGCGAATGATCTCATCGAACGATGTTTCGGCCGTGAAGCCAAGCTCCGTTGCGCGCTTTGCCTCAAATCCGGGTGCCCATCCGGCAACCATCTTCATGATCATTTCATCCGGCTCGCGGCGAATGAGGGCCACGGCCTTGTCCCCGGCGACGCGGCGCAGAGCCTCGATCTGTTCTCCGACGGTGGCGCTCAGGCCCGGCATCGACAGGTTGCGGCGCGGGCCGACCTTGTCGACGTCGATCGTTGCACCGTGAAGCAGGAAGCCGACAGCCGAACGTGGCGAGGTGTGCCAGTGGCGGACGTCATCGGAGACCGGCAGCACCGCTTCCTGACCGACCAGCGGCTCGCGCAAGATGTTGGAGAAGAAGCCAGAGGCTGCCTTGTTGGGCTTGCCGGGGCGGATGCAGATGGTCGGCAGGCGAATGCCGATGCCCTCGAAGAAGCCACGGCGGCTGTAGTCGGAAAGAAGGAGTTCGCAGATCGCCTTCTGGGTGCCGTAGCTCGTCAGCGGCGTCAGGTGGAAGTCATCCGGGATCGGGAAGGGCAGCGGCGCGCCGACGACGGCGATCGACGACGTGAAGACCACGCGCGGCTTGTAGCCGTCTTCATTGTGGGCAAGGCGGATCGCGTCGAAGAGGTAACGGGTGCCGTCAAGATTAATGCGGTAGCCCTTGTCGAAGTCGAGTTCCGCTTCGCCGGACACGATCGCTGCCAGGTGGAAGATCACGTCGGGGCGGCCGGCCACAAGCGCTTCAGCCTCGCCTGGCGCAGACAGATCGCTTTCGCGCGCGTCGACCTCGCCGGAGAAGCCGGAAGGGGCGTCTGGCTGAATGACATCCACCAGCGTCAGCTTCTCGATTGGCTTGCCGTCGAGGGTCATATCGGCAACGAGGCGCTGGGTGAGTTTGCGGCCGACCATGCCTGCCGCGCCGATGATCAGGATATGCATGAGAAGTACTCCTCCACCAAATCTGCCGGCGGCGATCGAGCCGCTGGGGCAGGAAAAATCCATCTTGTAAGGTTGTCTGATAACTTTATATGGTCGGCTTGCAAATAGTTATTTCAGCACCTGCAGGTGATGCACGACAGTGATCCGGCACCCTGCTGATGCAAGAGAAGGGCCTTGGGCATGACATCGGAAATGAGTGCAGCGGTCGGTGAATGGCGCGTGGCGCTGCGGGCAAGACTGGGCGACGACCTCGTGCTGGGCGAGCGCGACGAGATGGTCCCCTATTGTCGCGACTGGCACGGCGACGTGACGAGTGATGCGGTTGCCGTCTTGCGCCCCCGCTCGACCGAGCAGGTGGCGGAGGCCGTCAAGCTGTGCCGCGAACTTGGGCTGTCAATCGTGCCGCAGGGCGGCAACACCGGTCTCGTGCTCGGGGGCATTCCCGACGCTGGCCAGAACCAGGTGGTTCTCAGCCTGGAGCGGATGAACAGGATCCGGCAGATCGACGCCGATGATTTTTCCGCAGTGGTCGAGGCGGGATGCATCCTGTCGGAACTCAAGGACGCGGTTGCCGAAAAAGGGATGTTCTTCCCGCTGGCGCTCGGGGCTCAGGGAACGTGTCGGATCGGCGGCAATGTGTCGACCAATGCCGGCGGCATCAACGTGCTGCGATACGGGATGACGCGCGAGCTGATTTTCGGGCTCGAAGTGGTCCTGCCCGACGGCAGCATCTTCGAAGGCCTGTCGACGCTGCGCAAGGACAACCGCGGCATAGACCTCAAGCAGCTGTTCATCGGCGCCGAAGGAACGCTCGGCATCATCACCGCCGTTTCCGTCAAGCTCACCCCCTATCCGGATCAGGTGGCAACCGCACTCCTGGGGCTGGCGTCGCTCGAGGATGCGATCACGCTCTTCCGCCGGGCGCGCCGCGACTGCTGCGACCTGATGTCGGCCTTCGAGTTCATGCCGCCGCTCGCCTTCACGCTGGCGAAGGAGGCCATGCCGGACCTGCCCATCCCGATCTCGGCGGAGTATCCGGCGTATGTGCTGATGGAGATCTCGGGATCGGGGCTCGTCGACATCGACGACCTGATGGGCCGGTTCCTGGAGACGGTGATGGAGGAGGGCATGGTGGTCGACGGCACCATCGCGGCCTCCCAGGCGCAGGCACGGAACCTCTGGTTGATCCGCGAGGGAATGAATGAGGGGCAGGCAAAGCGCGGCATGCATCTGAGGACCGACGTTTCGGTGAGATTGTCGCAACTGGCGCAGTTCGTCGCCGATGCGGAAAGCGCTGTCGCGGATGCCGTCGCCGGCGCCACCAGCGTCTCCTACGGGCATGTCGGCGACGGCAATGTCCATCTCAACGTACTGCCGACCGCAGGTGCCACGCCGGATCAGCAATTGGAGCAGATGTACAAGGCCAAGGGCGCTATCAATGCGGTTCTCGACCGCTACCAGGGAAGCATCAGCGCCGAACACGGGATTGGCCGCCTGAAGCGAGAAGATTTCGAGGCGCGACTGTCGCCGGTACGGCGCCAGCTGCTGACCGCCGTCAAGCAGGCCATTGATCCCGATTTCATGATGAATCCTGGCTGCCAATTGAATTTTAACCAGAACTCATAGAAGAAGGACTAGAAGCCGGGGAGGGCAGTGGTGGCGGTTGCCGATTTCAACCAGATCAGACGGAGCGAACACCTGCCGGCGCGCATTGCCGCGCAGATCGGCCGTGAGATCACGGAAGGCCGAATTGCCGCGGGCGAGAAGCTTCCGACGGAACATCTGCTTGCCAAGACCTTCGGTGTCAGCCGGTCGGTCGTCCGCGAGGCGATCGCGCAGCTGCGCAACGAGGGACTGGTGGAAACGCGGCAGGGTGTCGGTGCTTTCGCCACGGAGTTCGAACGTCGCCAGTCGCTGCGGATCGAGCACGGAGATCCGACGGATCGGCTCGCCTTCCACAATCTCTATCAATTGCGCATTCCGCTCGAGATAGAAGCTGCCGGATTGGCCGCCATCCACCGGAGCCAGGAGGATATCGCCCGTCTCGATGAGGCCCTGGAGCAGATGACGGGAGCGGACAAGTGGACGGAACAGGGGATCGTCGCCGATCTGGCGTTTCATCGAGCCCTCGCGACCGCCACGCAAAACGAATACTTTCCTCTGTTCACCAGCTTCATCGCCGAGCGGATCAGCCTTGCCATTCAGGCCGCCCGTTCAAAGGCGGTTCTAGAGGAAATCGTCGAAGTGACCATCGCTGAGCATGTCACCATCCGCGAGGCGGTCGTGAGCGGCGACCCGGTGGAAGCGCGTCGCGCGATGCGCCACCACCTCATGCAGGCGGCAACGCGCCTGGATCTCACGTTGATGACGTTCCGAGACGAAATCTGACCCATGTCTGTTCACGGAGTTTTTCCCACAATGAAACGCAACGTATGGACAGGGCAGAAAAGTCATACTAGAAAAGCGCACTTTTGTTGTCAGACATCCTGACAATCAGGGCGATTATGTCGCCTGCCAGGGAGGAAATTGGTGAGTTCTGAAAAGGTGTTGAGCGCGCAGATGATCCTGCCGCAAGACGTGAGTGACGCACTTCTGGTTGGTCGGGTCTGGTCCAAGGATGCTGGTGGGCCTTGCCCGGTTCTGTTCAAAAGCGATCGGCTCCTGGATCTTTCGTCGCTGTCGCCAACCTTGTCGGGTCTTCTGGAGCTCGATGACCTCGCCATTCTCCTCCAGGACGCCACCCGCTTTCTCGACCTCGGCGCGCTTGACGACTTCCTGAACGGAGCCGCAGGCGAGCTTCTTGCTCCCACCGATCTGCAGGCCATCAAGGCTGCCGGCGTCACCTTTGCCGACAGCATGCTCGAGCGTGTCATCGAAGAGCAGGCCAAGGGCGATCCGCTGCGGGCACAGGAAATTCGCGGTCGGTTGGCGCCTGTTCTCGGCGATAACCTCAAGGGGCTGGTTGCCGGCTCCGAGAAGGCCGCCGAGGTGAAGACGCTGCTGCAGGAACTCGGCCTCTGGTCGCAGTATCTGGAAGTCGGCATCGGCCCGGACGCGGAGATCTTCACGAAGGCTCAGCCCATGTCTTCCGTCGGCTGCGGCGCGCTCGTCGGCATCCATCCGAAGTCGGACTGGAATAACCCCGAGCCGGAAGTCGTGCTGGCTGTGACGTCCAAGGGCAAGATCGTCGGAGCCACCCTTGGCAACGACGTCAATCTTCGCGATTTCGAGGGGCGCTCCGCGCTTCTGCTGAGCAAGGCGAAAGACAACAACGCGTCCTGCTCCATCGGTCCGTTCATCCGTCTTTTCGACGATTGCTTTGGCATGGAAGACGTCAAGACGCTGGAGATTGCGCTGACGGTCGAAGGCGCCGAGGGCTTCACCATGACCGGTGTCAGCCCGCTGGCTGCCATCAGCCGCACCCCGGAAGACCTCGTGTCGCAGCTGCTGAACGACAATCACCAGTACCCCGACGGTGCGGTCCTGTTCCTCGGAACGATGTTTGCGCCGGTCAAGGATCGCCGCGGTGCGGGCCTGGGCTTTACCCATGAAATCGGCGACCGGGTGGAGATTTCGTCTCCGCGTCTCGGGCGGCTGGTAAACTGGGTCGAGCACAGCAATCGCTGCCCGCGGTGGACTTTTGGTTTGTCTGCGCTGATAAAAAATCTTGCACAACGCGCGCTGTTGTAGGCGAGGCGGGAGGAGTCACATGCAAAGAGCTATCGATCTCTTCTACAAATGTCTGGAAATCCTGCTGATCCTGCTGCTCGGTGGCATGGCGATCATGGTTTTCCTGAATGTCGTGCTGCGCTACGGGTTTAATTCCGGAATCAATGTTTCGGATGAGCTGTCGCGCTACTTCTTCGTCTGGCTGACGTTCATCGGCGCCGTGGTGGCGTTCCGGGAGCATTCTCATGTCGGCGTGGAAACGCTGGTGATGCTGTTTGGTCGCACGGGTCGCATCATCTGCATGATCCTGTCGAACATCATCATCATTGCTGTTTCGGGAATCTTCTTCTGGGGAACCTGGAAGCAGGCGCCGATCAACGCCACCATGGACGCTCCTGTCACGCAGCTGTCGATGATCTGGGTCTATGGCATCGGGTTCTTTACCGGTGCAGGTGTCGTCATTATCGCTCTCGAGCGATTGTTGCGCCTGCTGACCGGCCGCGTGACCGAAGAAGAGATTGCAGCCTTCGCCGGGGAAAACATGAGTGCCAACCACCTGGCGGAGCGTGCCTGATGACACTAGGCGTCTTTATTGCATCCCTTCTCGGCGCTATGGCCATCGGTGTTCCGGTTGCCTTTTCGCTGATGTTCTGCGGCGTCATGCTCATGTGGTACATGGGCATGTTCAACACACAGATCATCGCCCAGAACATGATTGCGGGTGCTGACACCTTCACGCTTCTTGCCATTCCCTTCTTCATCCTCGCCGGGGAACTGATGAATGCGGGCGGCCTGTCGCGGCGCATCATCGATTTCGCGATCGCCTGCGTCGGCCATATCCGGGGTGGACTTGGCATCGTTGCCATCATGGCTGCGGTGATCATGGCCAGCATTTCGGGCTCCGCAGCTGCCGATACGGCAGCGCTTGCGGCCATCCTCATTCCGATGATGGCCAAGGCCGGGTACAACGTGCCGCGCTCGGCCGGCCTGATTGCGGCCGGCGGCGTTATCGCTCCGGTCATCCCGCCATCGATGGCTTTCATCGTCTTCGGTGTCTCGGCAAACGTCTCGATCACCCAGCTGTTCATGGCCGGCATCGTTCCAGGTCTGCTGATGGCGCTCGCGCTGGTCGTGACGTGGCTGATCGTGGTGCGCAAGGACAATGTCCAGGCGCTGCCGCGGACCTCTGCGAAGGAACGGGTGCATGCAACGGGGCGCGCGCTGTGGGCGCTCGGAATGCCCGTGATTATTCTGGGCGGCATCAAGGCGGGTGTCGTCACGCCGACCGAAGCCGCCGTCGTGGCTGCTGCTTATGCCATGTTCGTCGGTATGGTAATCTACCGTGAGCTCGCACCGCGCGATCTGCCGGGCGTGATCCTGCAGGCGGCAAAAACCACTGCCGTCGTCATGTTCCTCGTCTGCGCGGCACTTGTTTCGGCCTGGTTGATCACTGCCGCCAACATTCCGGCTGAAATCACCGGCTATATCGAGCCCTTGATCGACCGCCCGATGCTGCTGATGTTCGTGATCATGCTGCTGGTTCTGGTTGTGGGCACTGCTCTCGACTTGACCCCCACGATCCTGATCCTGACGCCCGTGCTGATGCCTATCGTCAAGCAGGCGGGCATTGACCCGGTCTACTTTGGCGTATTGTTCATCATGAACACCTGCATCGGCCTTCTGACGCCGCCGGTTGGCGTCGTGCTGAACGTCGTCAGCGGCGTTGGCCGTGTCCCGCTTGGGCAGGTCACCGTTGGTGTGTGGCCGTTCCTGGTCACGCAGGTGCTGGTGCTTTTCCTTCTGGTTCTGTTCCCAGATATCGTCCTCGTGCCCGCACGATGGCTCTACTAATCCACAACCCCTCAGCAACCTATCCTAGGGAGGATAATACCATGAGAAAACTGCTTCTTGCCTCGACTGCCATCGCCTTCGGCCTTTCGGCTGCAGCTCCGGCCTTCGCGGAATTCAACGATCGCAACATCCGCGTATCGAACGGCATCAACGAAGACCACCCGGTCGGCAACGGCATCAAGGCCATGCAGGCCTGCCTGGACGACAAGTCCGGCGGCAAGCTGAAGCTGACTGCCTTCTGGGGCGGCGCTCTCGGCGGCGACCTTCAGGCAACCCAGGCGCTCCGTTCGGGCGTACAGGAAGCCGTCGTGACGTCTTCCTCGCCGCTGGTCGGCATCATTCCGGCTCTCGGCGTATTCGACCTGCCGTTCCTCTTTGCCAACGCCCAGGAGGCCTATCAGGTCCTCGACGGCGACTTCGGCAACATGATGAACGAGAAGCTCGAAGAAGCTGGCCTCGTCAACCTCGGCTACTGGGAAAACGGCTTCCGCAACCTGTCGAACTCGGTTCGCCCGGTTACCAAATGGGAAGACTTCGAAGGGATGAAGGTTCGCGTCATGCAGAACAACATCTTCCTCGACACCTTCCAGAACCTCGGCGCCAACGCCACTCCGATGGCTTTCGGCGAAGTGTTCTCGGCTCTGGAAACGAACGCGATCGACGCCCAGGAAAACCCTTACGTAACGATCGACACGTCGAAGTTCTACGAAGTGCAGAAGTTCGTTACCGAGACGAACCACGCCTACACGCCATTCCTCTTCCTCTTCTCCAAGCCTATCTTCGACAGCTACACACCTGAAGAGCAGGCTGCTCTCCGTGAGTGCGCAGCCGTTGGCCGCGACGAAGAGCGCAAGGTGATCCAGGACCTCAACCTGAAGTCGCTGGAGAAGATCAAGGAAGCCGGTCTGGAAGTGAATGTGCTGTCCGAAGAAGAGCAGGCACGTATCCGCGAGAAGTCCATGGTCGTCTACGAAAAGCATAAGGCCGCTATCGGTGCCGACGTGGTCGACGCAATTCTGGCCAACCTCGAGCAGATCCGCAACTAAGCGATCTATTGGCAGGCCGCGCCTTCCGGTGCGGCCAACCTTCTACAAAGATGCCCGTGGCCCTGCCGCGGGCATTTTCGTTGGGGCATTTCGCCGGCGCCGGCGAGCGGCTTCCCAAGCGCCTTCTGCCAGTCATGCACACCTGAACGAGGCCGCTCCCGGTGTGGAGGCGGCCTCGTTCGTGCGTTCATCATTCTGCCTGTAGGTTCACAGAATCTCGAGCGGGCTGTCTACTGGCTTGCGTTTCTTCAGCATCTGCTCGCGGATGAAGATGAAAAGGCCGGATGCGACGATGAGGCCTGCGCCGATCAGCATGCTGAGCCGTGGAACATCGCCGAAGAACATCCACCCGAAGATGACCGCGTAGAGAAGCAGCGTGTACTGCAGCGGAGCGACGGTTGCGGCGTCCGACATCTTCAGGGCGCGATTGACGAGCATGTGCGCGCTCATCGCGACCACACCCAGCAAGCAGAGCAGCATGAGGTCGATGCCGGAGGCAATCGGCGACCAATCGAAGGGGGCAAAGACCAGCCCCGCAAGCGCTGCGGCCCCCGTCTGGAAGAGGACCAGCGTGCTGTCCGGCGTGGCGCGCAGGAAGCGGCCGGAGATCATCATGAAGGCGAAGGCAGCACTGCCGATAATCGAGATGATCGCCGGGCCCGTGAACATCGCGGCCGAGGGCTCCAGGGTGATGATGACGCCGACGAAGCCGACTGCAATTGCGGTCCAGCGACGCCAGCCTACCGATTCGCCCAGAAGCAAGGGTGAGGCCGCCGCCACATAGATCGGCGCTGCCAGCCAGAAGGTCATGACATCGGCGAGCGGCAGGTACATGACCGCATAGTAGAAGCAGAAGACCTCCAAGGTCGAAAAGATCACGCGGGCGAGCTGCATCCCCTTCCGCTCGGCGCCGAGGATCGGCTTGAGGCCGGCCTTCCAGAGCAGGGGAGACAGGATGATGAGCGCGGCGATGCTGCGGATCAGGATGACCTGGCCCAACCCATAGGACGAGACAAGCCATTTACCCATGGCGTCGTTCAAGGCAAAAAACAGCATGCCGAGCAACATCACCAGCGGCCCGGCAGCCGACGAGGTTCCCAAGCCGGCCGCAACCGATGCGATCTTGTTCAATTCATCCTCCCAGAAAATCGACAGTCGTCAGATATCGGCGATGTCGGAGAATCGCCGGCTGACGGTGAAGTTCTCTTCTAGGTCCGGATGAAGTTCCATGCCAAGCCCTGGACCGGGCGGAACGGTAATCATTCCATTCTTTACCTCTGGCAGCGCCGTGACGAGATCACGGTACCAGGTGTTGTAGAAGGCCCGGACGCTTTCCTGCACCAGCGCATTCGGCGCGTTCAGCGACAGATGGGTGGAGGCGCAGAGCACCACCGGACCGGTGCAATCGTGCGGCGCAACCGGCAGGTGCCAGGCCTCTGCCATGGAGGCGATCTTGCGAGCTTCCGACAGGCCGCCGCACCACGAGATGTCGAGCATGACGATGCCGGCGACACCGGTCTCCAGGTAGTCGCGGAAGCCCCAGCGGGTGGCCAGTGTCTCTGACGCCGAGATGGGAGCGGGGGAGGCGTCCGCATAACGCTTCAGGCTCGACAGGCTGTCCATCTTGATTGGATCTTCGTGCCAGAAGGTGTTGTAGGGTTCGAGCGCTTTGGCGATCTGGATGGCGGGCAGCAGCTGCCACATGGAGTGAAATTCGACCATGATGTCGATCTTGTCTCCGACGGCCTTGCGGATCTTCTCGAAAGGCTCAAGCGCGAGCTTCAGGTCCGGCATGGAGATATACTGACCGCGGGTCTTCTCGGCGGCCGCATCGAAGGGCCAGATCTTCATGGCGGTGATGCCGTCGGCCAGCAGCGATTCGGCCAGTTCGTCGGCGCGGTGCAGGAAGCCGTTCAGGTCATCATAGGCGGTTCCACCTGTCATGCCGTAGTTGGCCGTTGTCTGCCCGGTGTTCTTCTTGATGTACTCGGTGCCGGCGCAGGTGTTGTAGGTGCGGATCTCCTTGCGGCTGAAGCCGCCCAGTAGCTGGGCGATCGGCTGGTTCACGGCCTTGCCGAAGATGTCCCAAAGGGCGATGTCGAAGGCCGAATTGCCGCGGACCTCTGCGCCCGACGAACGGAAGCCGATGTAGCCGACGAGATCGCTGGCGAGGAGATCGATCTGTAGAGGATCGCGGCCGAGCACGCGGGGCGCGACATATTCGTGGATGTAGCTCTCGACGGTCTCAGCACCGAAGAAGGTCTCCCCCAGGCCGGTGATGCCTTCGTCGGTGTGGACCAGCACCCAGAGCAGGTTGGAGCGCTCCGCAATGCGGACGGTTTCAAGCTTGGTGATCTTCATAGGAATGTCCTTTGAATCTAGATAAGGCCTGCGGTGACGAGCGCCTTCAGGCTGGTGTCGAAATGCTGGTTCATGGCTGTGGTGGCGGCGCCGGGGTCACCGGCAAGGATGGCCAGGCCGATCTCGCGGTGGAGCGCGTTCATCGCCTGCCGATCGGTGTTGCTCGACCGGCTTCGCCAGCCGATCGGCCACGTCTCACGGGTGACGTTCTGGAAGGCTCCGAGAATGAGCGCGAAGACCGGATTGCGGGAGGCTCGGGCGATCGCAAGGTGAAAGGCGATGTCGTGCTCCATCACCTTGTCCGGCTGATGAAAATCGGTTGCCATCGCATCTGCATGAGCGAGTATGGCCTCGGCTTCCGCCTCGGTCCGGCGAAGGGCCGCCAAGGCGGCGGTCCGGGCTTCGATGGTGCGTCGAGCGTCATAGATCTGCTGGATGTCGATCTGGTCGATGACCACGCCGTGTTCGATCATCAGGCCGAAGGCGTCGTCGTTGAGCCTGGCTACCGTCGGTCGCTTGCCGGCGCCGAGTTCGACAAGCTCACCAGCAAAGAAGAAGTGCTGGCCTACCTGCCCCCGGCGTGGATCGGCCAGAACATCTTCAGCTACGCGCAGTGGCTGGCCTGCGGCTACGTGGTCAACTGTCCCGAGTCG
>JBKBXP010000039.1:0-11762 GCA_046314035.1 Pseudorhizobium sp.
TCGTCGATGACGCCGATGATGTTGGAGATCTGGTTCGACGACTGCTCGATCTTGCCCATGGCGTTGACCGCATTGGCGACGACCGTACCGGACTTATGAGCGTTCTCGTTGGCCTGGATGGCCACCGTGCGGGCCTCTTCGGCACGCTTGGAGGAATTGGCGACATTGGTGGTGATCTCGTCGAGCGCCGCTGCAGTCTCTTCCAGCGAAGCTGCCTGCTGTTCGGTGCGCTTGGACAGATCGTCGGCGCTGTGGCTGACTTCACGCGAGCCGCTGTCGATCGCCCCGGTCGCCTCGGACACGGAGGTCATCGTGTCCTTGAGCTGCAGGACGGCCTGGTTGAAATCGGACCGCAGGCTTTCGAATTCTTCGGCGAAGGACTGCGACAGCTGGAAGCCGAGATTGCCGGCGGCGAGCTGCTTGAGACCGTCTGCCAGTCCGCTGGTCGCCTGGGCCATGGCCTCGGCGCGGATGCGGTCCTGTTCGGCCGTCCGGCGGCGCTGTTCTTCCGTCTGGTTGCGCTGGCTTTCGCTCTCCCGCTCCAGCTCCTTGGCGTGAAGGGCGTTGTCCTTGAAGACGTTGACCGCGCGCGCCATGGCGCCGACTTCGTCCGGGCGGTTCTCGCCTTCGATGGTTGCGTCGAGGTCGCCTCCGGCCAGCCGCGACATGGTCTTGGTCAGGCGTCCCAGAACGCTGCCGAGCGAGCGGGCGAAGACGAAGAAGCCGATCAGCGACAGCAGCGAGACGATCACCGTGCCGGCAACCGTCGCCCACAGAGCGGAGCGGGCATCCTCGACCACCGAGGTGACGTCGGAGGCGATTTCCAGCAGGCCGATCTTGGCGCCGGAGAAGTTGTTGAAGGGAACGGTCTTGACGATGTAGCTGCCGCTCTCCGTCGTGACCTGCTGGTCGACCGGCGTGCCGTTGAGGGCTGCCTGAAGCGTCTCGCCCGACAGGAAGGTGGTGTCGGAGGTCGATGCCTGCTTCTCGAGCTTGCCGTCGACAAGGATGTGCACGGCAATACTGCCGTTGATCTGGTCAGCCAATGGCTTGAAATAGGCGTTCGTCAGGCTGGTGCCGACGTCGACGACACCGACGGTTGTGCCGTCACGCACGACGGGTGCTGAGGCAAACATGCTGACGGCCGTGCGGCCCGGCTCTATGCCTGCCACCAGCTTGCCGGTGGACAGAGCGTCGACCACCGTCTTGCGGCGGCCCTTCATGTCGTCGCCGAACTTGTCGGGCGTATGGATGCGGGCAACCACTTCACCGTTGGCATTGGCAAAGCTCATCAGCTGCAGGCCGCCGTCGCTGATGACCGCTGGCCATGCGCCGGCAAAGCGTCCGATGATCTCGTCGCGCGCGTTTGTCTCGATCAGCCCGGCCATGTCCGGCTGGCCGGCGACCGCCAGAGCCAGCGCCGAGGCCGCCTTCTTCTGGGCCGCCATGTCCGTCTCGATGAGGGCAAGGTCGCCCGCCACTTCGCGGTTCAGCGCGTCTGTCGTTGCGACCGACTGGCGGTACCAGGCGGTACCGCCGATGGCGACGCTGGAAAACAGAACGGCGGCAAAGCCACACGCGGTGATCGTCATCCACAATGGACGCTTGATTTCGATGTCAGACAATAGTTCCCACCCCTAGCCGGTATTAGATGGCGCTATTCATGGCAGGAAAACCTCTCTTTTTACTAAATTTCCCCTGGTGAAACTACACCCTCATTTCTTCTAGTGGCTCCACGGGGACGTTGCTTGCGTCACCGGGGCAAGCGGCCGGTCGCCCAGCGCAAGGGCGGGACGCCGGAAAGCAAAAGGGCCGGAAGCGTTTCCGCTCCCGGCCCTTGTTGGTCATCCTGGAAGAGGGATCAGAACTCTTCCCAGCTCTCGGTGCTGGTCGCGGTGGCAGCCGAAGACCGGCCCCCGCCGAAGGCCTTGGCGATCTTGCCGACCATGCCGCGCGCCGGCGACTGGGTCGGGGCATGGTTCGGCCGGGCGGCCATGACGGAAGCGGTCGAGCGCAGTGCTGCCGCCGGTGAGCTGCCGCGGCCGAGGTCGAACTGGCCGATCAGCTCGCGCAGGCGGTTGGCTTCGTTGGCAAGTGTCGCGCCGGCGGCACTGGCTTCTTCCACCATCGCGGCGTTCTGCTGGGTCACCTGATCCATCTGGTTGACGGCCGTGTTGACCTCGTTGAGACCGACCGACTGCTCTCTGGAAGACGTCGCGATCGCATCCATGTGCTGGTTGATCGTGACGATATAGGTCTCGATCGTCTTCAGCGCCTCGCCCGTCTGGCTGACGAGCTGGACGCCGTTGGCGACTTCCACCGAGGAGTTGCGGATCAGGTCCTTGATCTCCTTGGCAGCGGTTGCCGAGCGCTGGGCCAGCTCGCGCACTTCCTGGGCGACGACCGCGAAGCCCTTGCCGGCTTCACCGGCGCGCGCCGCTTCGACGCCGGCGTTGAGCGCCAGCAGGTTGGTCTGGAAGGCGATGTCGTCGATGACGCCGATGATGTTGGAGATCTGGTTCGACGACTGCTCGATCTTGCCCATGGCGTTGACCGCATTGGCAACGACCTGGCCCGACTGCGTGGCGTTCTGGTTGGCTTGGATCGCCACCGTACGGGCCTCTTCGGCACGCTTGGAGGAGTTGGCGACATTGGTGGTGATCTGGTCGAGCGCGGCTGCAGTCTCTTCAAGCGAAGCAGCCTGCTGTTCGGTGCGCTTGGACAGGTCCTCGGCGCTCTGGCTGATCTCACGCGAGCCGGCGGCGATCGCGCTGGTCGACCCGCTGACGGAGGTCATGGTCTCCTGGAGACGGACCACGGCCTGGTTAAAGTCGTCGCGCAGGCTTTCGAATTCCTGCGCGAAGGACTGCGACAGCTGGAACGTCAGATTACCGTCGGCAAGCTGCTTGAGACCGCCGGCCAATCCGCTGGTCGCCTGCGCCATGGCCTCGGCTCGGATGCGGTCCTGTTCGGCGGTCCGCAGACGCTCTTCTTCGGTCTGGCTGCGCAAGCGGCCAGCCTCGGCTTCCAGCCGGCGACGTTCCACTGCATTGGTGCGGAAGATCTCCACGGCGGCAGCCATTTCGCCGATCTCGTCGGTGCGGCCGGCATAGGGAATGGCAGTCTCGGCATCACCCTTGGCGAGGTTGTTCATGGAGTGCGTGATCGTCTGGATCGGCTTGGCGATACCGGTAATGGCGAACCAGATGGCGCCGACAATGGCGGCCGCGACGATGCCGATAACGGTGAAGGTGACGGTCAGGGTAGATGAATAGGCAGCCTGGGCACTCTTGAACGCTTCTTCGGCATGCGACGTGCTGGTTTGGACCAGTTTTCCAAGCGCAACCGTGGCGGCATCGGCCGGCTTGACCATATCTGTCCTGAGGATTTCATTGGCCCCTTGCACATCTGCTGCATTGGAGAGTTCGAACACGCGTGCGCCGAGCCCGACATAGTACTTCATCGCTTCCTCGGCGGCGTTCAGGGCCTGAACCTCGTCGGGCGTCGGTCCCAAGGCTCTCGCCTTGCCGATATCATTTCCGAAGGCAGTGTATGCATCATTGACGGCTTTTTGAGCGCTCGCCTTGCCTTCTGCGTCGGCGCGCAGGATGTGGCTGCGGAAGGAATTGCGGATCCTTTCGACCTGCACTTCCATGTCCTTCACCGTCACGACGCTGGGCATCGATACCGTCGCGATCTCGATCAGATGGTTCTCGACCGCGCTGAGGCGGTTGATGGCGAAGGTGCCGAAGAGGGCGAAGGCGACACCGAGAAGGATCAGGATGCCGGCGAGAGCTGTTTTGACTTTAGGTCGTGACATGAGGGATGATCCGGTTGTGAGGAAGGGCCTGACGGCGGGTCCCGTTGCGTTGCCGCGCAGGACCTGTCTCCGTTCCTCCAGAACTAGCCCAAGAATCTTTACCGAACAGAAACCAATCCCCACCCAACAAATCATCTAAAAAAAATAGTGGTGGTGTATCATCGGAGGGTATTGGGCGGCTGCCGGGGTTCATTCCTGAGACATCAGCGTACGGTGCAGCGCCGCGCCGGCCATGGCGCCGTCACCGACCGATATGATGCGCCGAGACAGCCGCCTATCCCGCATGCTGCACGTGCTGATCCACATGTACCGGCAGGAGGGAGCCGCGACCTCGGAGACGATCGCCGCCATGCTCAACACCAATCCGGTGGTCGTGCGCCGCACCATGGCCGGCCTGCGCGACAAGGGCTATGTCCGCTCGGAAAAGGGGCACGGCGGCGGCTGGAGTCTGGCGGTCAGCCTCAAGGACCTGACGCTCCTCGACATCTACCGCGCCATCGGCGACCCACCGCTCTTTGCCTTCGGTCCGGCTTACGATCAGCCCGACTGCCTGGTGGAGCAGGCCGTCGGCCACGCCGTCGAGGACGTCCTCCAGCAGGCCGAAGCGCTGTTGTTGGGCGGTCTCGCCAAGGTAACGCTCGCCGATGTCGCGGCGGATTTCGATGCGCGCATGGCGCGCGTCTCCGGCCACTCCTGCCAGGCGCGCCAGGCGCGCTAGGCGGTGTGACTTGATTGCGCCGGCCTTGCCGTGACGCCAGCCTCGCGCCAGCCGCGCGCGCCATGGTGATCGCCATGTCATCTGCCGGAATCGGGTCGCCATGTCGTTCTTGCCTCAGTCTCTGCGCAAACCTCTCGCGCGCATCAGTGCCGCCGCCGCCATGGGCATGCTCAGCAGTTGCATTCTGGTCACCGATACGAGCCGCATGAACCCGGACGTCTTCGTCCAGGAGACGGCGCCGGTCTTTAACGTGCCGCCCTATGTCGATCCTCCGACCAACAATCCGCCGCCGATGCCGGGCGCCATCCCGCACCGGCGCCAGCTCTATCCGACGGATTTCCACCAGACCTATCGCCAGACCTATGGCCTGCCAGTTTCCAATCCCGTCCACCGCACCATGTACGGCGTCCTTCGCGACGAGGGCCACACGCTGCCGGCGATCCCCTATTCGCGCATCGATCCGCGCTTCCTGCGCCAGGAGGTCTCCTACCAGACCACCGAGGCCCCGGGCACGATCGTCGTCGATCCGCGCCAGCACTTCCTCTACCTCGTCCAGCCCGGCGGCAAGGCGATCCGCTACGGCGTCGGCCTCGGCAAGGACGGCTTTGCCTGGTCCGGCCGCGGCACCATCCAGTGGAAGGCCAAATGGCCGCGCTGGACGCCGCCAGGCGAAATGGTCGAGCGCCAGCCGGAGTTGCGCCAGTTCGCCGCCGCCGAGGGCGGTGCCACCCCGGGGCTCAACAACCCGCTCGGGGCGCGGGCGCTCTACATCTTCCAGGACGGCAAGGACACGCTCTACCGCGTCCATGGCACACCGGACTGGCAGTCGGTCGGAAAGGCCACCTCGTCTGGCTGCGTGCGCATGCTCAACCAGGACGTCATCGATCTCTTCGAGCGCGTCCCCGCATCGACCCCGATCGTGGTTCTCTGAATTTTTGCGGCATGAGCGCGCACTCACGCGAACGTGCCTGCAAAAATCGTTGCCGTGGCCGCAGGGAAGCGTAAACGATACTGGCAGAACAGGTCAGGCGCCGGTGGAACTTCCAACCGCGCTTTTCGTTGATGGGCTTAGTCAAAAACCAAGAAATCGGGCGGTCTTCCGAACATGAACAACACCACTTCCTATTCCCGCCGGGGCGTTCTCTCGCTTCTTGCGGCGGGTGCAGCCTCGACGCTGGCCGGCTGCGCTTCCAGCAGCCCGCGTCCGTTCTCGGCAACGCCGGTCGCTTTCGCGCCGCCTCCGCAGCAGCAGCTTCGCGGCGGCCGGTCGCCGGAACTCGACGCCATGTATGGCTCGGTCGTCGATGGCGGGTTCGTCATCCCGGCCATTCCCTACTGGCAGATCAACCCGCGCTACTACCGCCAGCAGGTCGTCGATCCGACCGGCGAGCGCCCGGGCACGGTGGTCGTCGATACCGCCTCGCGCTTCCTCTACCTCGTCGAGCCCGGCGGCACCGCCATGCGTTACGGCGTTGGCATCGGCCGTGAGGGTTTTGCCTGGGAAGGCGAGGGCGTCATCCAGTGGCGCCGCAAGTGGCCGACATGGACGCCGCCGGCGGAGATGATCGCGCGCCAGCCGCAGCTTGCCAAATATTCCGCGGAAAACGGCGGCCAGCAGCCGGGCCTCGACAACCCGCTCGGCGCCCGTGCGCTCTACATCTTCCAGGGCGGCGAAGACACGCTCTACCGCCTGCACGGCTCGCCCGAATGGAGCTCCATCGGCAAGGCCGTGTCCTCCGGCTGCGTGCGCCTGATGAACCAGGACGTCATCGACCTTTACGAACGCGTGCCGCAGAAGGCCCGCATCGTCGTCTGGCAGTAAGATCCGCTATTCGGCAGGCTGCCCTTTCAGCAGCCTGCCCTTGATGTCCTGAAGCCCATCGCGCAAGCCTTCCATCTCCTCCAGGCTGCAGCCGCTTGCGGCTCCGATGGCCTGCATCACGCCGATCGCCTCGCGGCTCAGCGCAGACCCCTTTTGGGTGAGGACGATCCGGACCTGCCGTTCGTCCTGGCGGTCGCGCCGGCGTTCCAGCAGTCCCGCCTGCTCCAGCCTCTTCAGAAGAGGCGAGAGCGTTCCCGAATCGAGCCCCAGCCTTTCACCGATCGCCTTGACGGCCTGGCCGTCCTCCTCCCACAGCGCCAGCATCACCAGATACTGCGGATAGGTAAGCCCCAGCGGCTCGAGCAGCGGCTTGTAGGTGCGCGTGAAGGCGTGCGCCGCGCCGTAGATGGCAAAGCAGAGCTGCGCGTCCAGCCGAGGAGGCTCTTGCGTGCTTCTGCTCTCAGTCTGCCTTTTCTGCATCTCGGTCCCTGACATCATCCGTTCGCCGCCTATGTCCTTCAGTATCTGCGATGTCGGCGCGAAAAACAATGCGCAATGCTATTGCGCCAAACTAAATTGTGCGCTACCTAAATGGACATCGTCCAACCCGAGGAGTTCAAACATGGCAATTCTCTACACGACCAAGGCATCCGCCACCGGTGGCCGTTCCGGTCAGGCCGTTTCCGAAAATGGCGTCCTCGACGTCACGCTGACGGTGCCCAAGGAACTAGGCGGCGATGGCGCCACCGGCACCAACCCGGAACAGCTTTTCGCGGCCGGCTATTCCGCCTGCTTCCTCGGCGCGCTGAAGAACGTCGCGGCCAAGGAAAAGGTCAAGATTCCTGACGACGCCAAGGTCACCGCCACCGTCGGCATCGGCCCGCGCGACGACGGCACCGGCTTCGGCATCGAGGTCTCGATTTCCGTCAGCATCCCGGGTCTCGACAAGGCCCAGGCGGAAGACCTGGTCGCCAAGGCGCATATCGTCTGCCCCTACAGCCACGCGATGCGCACCTCGACCGAAGTGCCGGTTTCGGTCGCCTGATCCTCTGACGCGGCAGGGGAGCGTCAATTGCTTTCCTGCCGCGTCGGCATCTGCGGAACCTTCTCCCGCGCCGGCCATTCCTGTCGCGGACCCAGCGTCCATCCGTGCCGGCCTGATGCTTTTTCGAAACGATGATGGCCGTTAAGGCGAGGTTCATGTGCAAAAGCACACCATGAACCGTGAATTGATATCGATGTTCGAGAAGGAATTTTTATGATGAAGACACTTGGAAAGACACTGACGGCCGGCGCCATGAGCGTCATGATGCTGGCGACGTCGATGCTTCCCGCAGGCGCAGTGGTCATGCCGACCGTCCAGGCGCCGTCCGTTTCGGCATCCGTCGAGCAGGTGCAGTACCGAGGCGACGACCGTCGCCGCTACGATCGCGATGACCGCCGCCGCTACGAGCGCGGCCGTGACGTTCGTCGCGGCGAATATCGTGGCCACCGCGGTTCGCGCGATCAGCGTCGCGGCTACCGTCGCCACAGCGATGGCTGGTGGTACCCGCTGGCAGCCTTCGGCGCAGGCGCCATCATCGGCGGCGCGATCAACAACCAGCAGGGCAGGCCGCAGGCCGTATCGAGCCGCCACGTTCAGTGGTGCTCCGACCGCTACCGGACCTACCGCGCCTCCGACAACACCTATGTGCCGCGCGCCGGCGTCCGGGCTTACTGCAACTCGCCATACTCGCGCTAATCTGACCTGAGTTCGAACCAGGCCCCGCCAGCGATGGCGGGGCTTTTTTGCTTGATGCGTCGCGCCTGTCCCTTGCATTTTCTCCGTGCAGTAGTACCTGTCTGAGGAAAGGATGCAGGTATAGCTTTGCTTCAGAAAGAAAATACCGTGTTCGCCACTGCGGAAGGGCAGGTCGTGACGAAGGCAGCCGTTGCTGCAGCCGATCACCTTGGCCTCAGCGCCCGCAGCCTGGCTGCCGTGATTGGTGTTTCGGAGGCCTCCGTGTCACGCATGAAGCGGCTCGACCACCGGCTCGAAAAAGGCACCAAGCCCTTCGAGCTCGCTCTCTTGCTGATCCGCCTCTTCCGCTCGCTGGACGCAATCTGCGGCGGCGACGAAGCAGTCGCGCGTTCATGGCTGCGCAATTCCAACACCGCACTCGGCGGCCCTCCGGCGCAGTTGATTGCCACCGTTTCCGGATTGACCGATGTCCTTGCCTACCTGGACGCCCGCCGCGCTCTCGTCTGAGGCGCATCTGATCTTCGGCGCCTTCTGGCGGCTGGTCGAGGCGCAGCACACCGTCTCGACCATGAAACTGGTCGAGACGGTTGACGAGCAGGCGCTGTTGGAGCGTCTCCTGGAGGAGACCAAACCCATGTTTCCGCCCGAATGCGCGGGTCTCGATTACCTGCTCGCGACGCCCTTCCGCTATGGCGCGCCTTATCCGCATGGGTCTCGGTTTCGCCGTGCCGGTCGTACGCTGGGCGTGTTCTACGCGGCGGCGAAGGTCGAAACCGCTCTGGCGGAAATGGCCTTCTATCGCCTGTTGTTCTTTGCGGAATCTCCCGGCACGCCCTTTCCCGCCAATGCCGCCGAATACACAGCCTTCGCGGCTTCGGTAAAGACCCGTGCCGCCATCGACCTGACAAGGCCGCCGCTCGATCGCGACCGCTCATCCTGGGAAAACCGCACGGACTACGCCGCCTGCCAGTCGCTTGCCGACATGGCTCGCGCAGCGCAGATCGAGGCGATCCTGTATCCGTCCGTCCGCAACCCTGCCGCCGGTCTCAATATTGCAGTCCTCAATGCGAGCGCGTTCGCCGCGCGGGAGCCGCTCGAACGACAAACATGGCGAATGCGGCTGTCGGCCTCCGGTGTGCAGGCGATCCGCGATTTCCCGGTCCTGCGCGTCGGGTTCTCACCGGAGGATTTCGCCTCCGACCCGCGCCTTGCGGTGCCACCTACCTGATTTCCGCCAGTGTCTTCCTCAGCGGTACCATCTCCGGCCCGATCTCGTCGTCGAGCTCGCCGTGCACCCGCGTCCAGATCGGCAAGGCCGCCGAGAGGAGGGCGGTGCCGTCTGGCGTCAGGCGCATCAGGCGGCTGCGGCCGTCCTTCGGGTCGGGCAGGCTTTCCACCAGCCCGCGCCGCTCCAGCACCTTGATGGCGGCCGTCAGCGTCGTGCGGTCCATGGCCAGCAGGTTGGCGACTGGTCCCATCGGTGCCGGCTCCGGCCGGTTCAGCGCCATCATCAGCGAAAACTGCCCGTTGTTCAGTCCGAGGGGTTTCAGGGCAGTGTCGAAGCGGCGGGCCAGTGCCCGTGCCGCCCGCTGCACGTGAAGGCAGAGGCACGTATCGCGCACATGGAGGGTGGTGGAAAAAGGAATCAGCGCAGCGTTTGACATGAGCCATATATGTTGATATCAACGTAAATGTCAAGCAGGTGAACCTTGGAGGATAAGGTCATGCAGCATGCCGTCGTATCACGCGAAGAATGGCTGGAAGCCCGCCGCGCACTGCTCCTGAAGGAGAAGGAAGAGACCCGGATGCGCGACAGGGTCCGCGCCGAACGCCAGGCGCTCCCCTGGGTCAGGGTGGACAAGGAGTACATCTTTGACACGCCCGAAGGGAGGAAATCCCTGTCCGATCTCTTTGCCGGGCGCAGCCAGCTGATGATCTACCATTTCATGCTCGGGCCGGATTGGGATGCCGGCTGCGTCGGCTGCTCCTTCCTGGCCGATCATCTGGACGGCGCGCTGCCCCACCTCAACCATCACGACGTGACGATGATGGCGGTGTCGCGGGCACCGCTGGCCAAGATCGAGGCCTACAGGCGCCGCATGGGCTGGAAGTTCCCCTGGGCCTCCTCCCACGGCAGCGACTTCAACTTCGACTATCACGTCTCCTTCACCAAGGAGGATCTGGCGAAGGACAAGGTCGTCTACAACTTCACCACCATCGATGTCGCCAATGCCCATGACGAACTGCCAGGTCTCAGCGCCTTTTACCGCAACGCGGACGGAGAGGTCTTCCATACCTACACCAGCTATGCCCGCGGCTCCGAGGAGTTGATCGGCACGCTGATGATCCTCGACCACGCGCCGCTCGGTCGCAACGAAGAGGGGACGATGGACTTCGTCAAGCGCCACGACGAATACGAGGAAGCCCCGAAGCTCGCAGCCGCCAGCTGCCACTGAGCGCCAGAGGAGAGTGACATGATGGAAATGCCCAAACCGCAGGCGGAGCATGGCTTCCTGCACAAACTGGTCGGAACCTGGGAGGTGACCGCCAAGGACATGACCGGAGACGATCCCTGGACCGAGGTGGTGCGCTCGCTGCACGGCATCTGGTTCGTCGCCGAAGGGAACGGCCGGATGCCCGGCGGCAATGCGGCCACGACCGTCCTGACGCTCGGTTTCGATCCCGCCAAAGGCAGATACACCGGCAGCTGGATCGGCTCGATGATGAGCCACATGTGGGTCTACGAGGGCGACGTCTCCGCCGACGGCAGCACCCTCAGCCTCTATACCACCGGGCCGGATTTTGCCGACCCGGGCAAGACGGGAGACTACCGCGAGCAGATCGCCTTCACCGACGACGACCACCGCATCTTCACCTCGAGCGCCAAGCAGCCTGACGGCAGCTGGAAGCAGTTCATGGAAGCCCGCTACGCTCGCGTGGCATGAGACGATACCGCCGCGCTTTGCGGACAGGGAAATTGCGGCCACGGCCGAACAAGGGAGATTGAAAATGCTGCAGACCGCAATCGAGACGCAGAGCCAGACCCACGGCAAGTTCATCTGGTGCGAACTGATGACCCCCGATACGGAGGCCGCCGGGCGTTTCTACAGTGCCGTTGTCGGCTGGTCCGTCAAGGCCATGCCGATGGGGGAGGGGATGACCTATCACCTCTTCGAGATCGGCGAAGGCGACAAATGCCCCGGCATCGGCGGCATGATGACCACGCCGGCCGAGCTTGCCGGCCACGTGCCGCCGAACTGGACCGGCTATGTCGCCGTCGACGACGTCGACCGGACGGCGCAAGCCTTCGAGGCCGGCGGCGGCAAGATCCAGCGCCAGCCGGAGGATATCCCCGGCGTCGGCCGTTTTGCCGTGGTGGCCGATCCGCATGGCGCCGTCCTCTGCATCATGACCCCGCTGCCCATGGACGACATGCCGACGGCACCCGAGGGGGCTCCCGGGACCGTCGGATGGTACGAACTCTATGCCGACAACCTCGAGGAGGCCTTCGACTTCTATGCCGGGATCTTCGGCTGGACGAAGGACCACGACCACGACATGGGTCCCATGGGCGCCTACCGGATCTTTGCCGAGCACGGCAAGGCGATCGGCGGCATGATGGCGCGGCCGGAAGGCGTGCCGGTGCCCTGCTGGGTCTACT
>JBKBXP010000039.1:11860-17907 GCA_046314035.1 Pseudorhizobium sp.
CTGGATCGCTCATTGCACGGATCCGCAGGGCGCCTACTTCTGCCTGGTTTCGATGCAGAAATAACGGTCGGTGTTGCGGCGCCGCTACGGAAATGCCGTTAAAGATAGGTTCATGCGCCTGTCGTTATGCTATGCGCGATGAAACTCCGGCTTTCGTGCCGGGGCAGGAACCGAGCGAGAAGGTAGCGATGCGCAGGATCAGACTGATGGTGGTAGGCCCACTGTCCTTCCTCACGCCCGTTGTCCTTCAGGCATTCGCCGCCTCCGGTGTCGATCTGCAGGGGCCGGTCGCCGCCAAGGATCTGGCGGCTGCCCTGTCCAGATCGAAGCCGGACGGGGCCATCATCGATGTCGCCTACGACGCCAAGGCACTGCTGCATGTCGTGGAGCTCTTCGATACCGTCGGCGTGTCGGCGCTCTTTGCCACCTCGGTTCCCGGCAGCATCCGCGGCGGCTTCACCTGCTCTGCCGATCCGCAAGCGATCAACGCCATCGTCCATCATCTCCTCGGCGCCACGGAAACGACGCTGCAGTAACATTTGGTGTTGAGCTTTCACCTCGGGCATCTACCTTAAGGAACAGGGAAGGGGCGCTTGGCCTTGTGCTGCCGACCGCACGTCCTTGAGGAGGAGAAGCACGCATGTCTGCAAATCACTGTTTCTACCCGCAGATTCTGCTCTCGGAGGATCTGCGCATCCTCCAGGCGACGGTTCGTGCCCTGACGGATGACGATACCGGCGCTCACCGGAACGGCAACCGGGAAAAGGTGGCGAAGATCGTCCTGCGCCTCTACCGCTCCGGAATGACCGAACCGCGCAAGCTCGCGGATCTGGCCGCCCTCATGGCGAGGCAGGCCGCCTCCAGCCATCGACGTCCCGGGCTCTGAACGAAAATTCCACCTTGGCCCGGAACGATACTGATCGTCACGTATTCAACGTTCAGATACGGGAGCTTTCCATGACAGAAAACCTTGCGCACGAATACCTTCAGGTGGAGGTTCTCAAACTGGTTCCGGCCCTGCGAAGCTTCGCGCGGCGGTTCTATCCGAATGCCAGCGACATCGATGATCTGGTGCAGGAGACGCTTCTGCGGTCGCTTGCCAATCTGGACAAGTTCCGGCCCGGCACCAGCCTGAAGTCCTGGATGTTCACCATCATGCGCAACACCTTCTGCACCCGCTACGGGCAGGGCAAGCGCGAGTTTGTCGGCATCGAGGACTGCGCCTCGCTGAACCGCGCCATCGAGGCGCCGCAGGAGTGGTCCGTGCGGGCGCAGGAATTCCACCGGGCCTTGACGTCGCTGCCATCCCATTACCGCGACGCCTTCGAGACGGTCCTGATGCGCGGTGAGAGTTACGAGGAAGCGGCATTGCGGTGCGATTGCCCGATCGGCACCATCAAGAGCCGCGTCAACCGGGCTCGCAGCGCGATCCTCAAGAGCCTTGGCGAAGACGGCGTCAATGGAACCATGGGTATCCATTGAACCGATCGCGCGGATCGCCGCGCCTCATGCTTGAAGCGGGCAGCGTGTTCGCTATGGTGCCGGCATGATTTTTCCAAGGTCCGACTCCGGTCAAGCGCCGCGACTTCACATCGTCCGCAGCACCCTGCAGCGCATCGAGCGCGGCAAGGATGCCATGGCGCTTCGCTGGCAGGCGCTGTTTGCCATCGTCGACGTGGCCATCCTGGCCTTCTTCCTGTTCGGACCCTATCTCCGCGACGGCCCGTCCTATCTGATCATCGACTATACGATCGCCGCCTGGATCAGCGTCGAACTGCTGTTGCGCATCATTGCGGCTCCGACCTGGGGCGCGCTGCTTCGCCGCCCGATGACATGGATCGACACCGTCATCCTGGCAACGCTCCTCTTTCCTGATGCGCTCGATAACTTCGCCTTCCTGCGCGCCATGCGGCTCTGGGCCATCGGCAACAGCCCGCTGTTGCGCGTCGGATTGCGGCGCATAGGCTACACCCATCTGCTCGATGTGGTGCGCGCTTTCATCAACCTTCTCGTCTTCCTCTTCATCGCCACCGGCTTCGTCTACACGAGCTTCTTCTATAACCGCTCGGGCGAGGAGGGCTTCGTCGACGCGCTCTATTTCACCGTGGCGACGATCACCACCACGGGCTTCGGCGACATCACGCTCCCGGGAATCTCAGGCAAGCTCACCTCCGTCGTCACCATGATCGTCGGCATCTCGCTCTTCGTGCGGCTCGCCCAGGCGATCGTCCGCCCCAACAAGGTGACCTTTCCCTGCCCCAAATGCGGGCTGCGGCGACACGACGTGGATGCCGTTCACTGCAAGGCCTGCGGCGAGATCCTCAACATTCCCGACGATGGCGACTAAGCGGGGCATCCGCTCCTAGCGTTTCTCTGCCAGCTCCGTGTTCCACCGGTTCCGGTCCATGCGCCGCATGACCGGCGTTGCCGCGACGCCGTGCACGATGATGGAGATCAGCACGATCAGGAAGACGGTGACCCAGAGGGTTGGTTCTGTCCCGAAGGTCACCTGGCCCGTGGCGAAGGCCAGGTAGTAGAACGACCCCAGACCGCGGATCCCGAAGAAGCTGATCACCAGCTTCTCGCTGGCCCGGTTGGGCAGGCCGATCAGGCTGAGCCAGCCGAACAGCGGTCGGATGAGGAAGATCGTCAGGACGGCCACAACGACGATCTCCCAGCTGATCGCCGCGAAGATGCGCCCGTCGCCGAGGATCATGCCGAAGCAGACGATCAGCACCATCATCAGCAGCCGCTCGATCTGCTCGGCGAAATCGTGCAGGCTCTTGTGGTAGGCATGCTGGCGCTCCACCGAACGCAACGTCACCCCGGCGACGAAGACGGCGAGGAAGCCATAGCCGTGCACGAGTTCCGTCAGGCCGTAGCAGAGGCAGGTGATGCCGAGGGCGACCAGGCCTTCGCCGGTCCGCGACAGGCTGGCGCGCTGCGGCAGCCGGAAGGTGAGATAGGCGAGAAAGCGGCCTGTGAGCCAGCCGACGATGAGACCCGCGGCCAGCCGCCAGATCACGTCGACGGCAAGCCACGTCCTGAGGACCTCTCCATAGCCGCCATCGACGACCGTCGCCAGCGCGATGGCCAGATAGACGAAGGGAAAGCTCAAGCCGTCGTTCAGCCCGGCTTCCGCCGTCAGCGAGAAGCGCACCTCGTCCTCCTCCCCGGTCTTTGGCGGTCCCACCTGGATGTCGGAGGCGAGCACCGGGTCGGTCGGCGCCAGCACCGCGCCCAGCAGCACTGCCGAGGCGAGGGGCAGGGCAAGCATCCAGCCGCCGAGAAAGGCAATGGCCCCGATCGTCAGCGGCATGGCGATGCCCAGCAGCCGCCAGGTGGCGCGCCAGTTCGTCCAACCGAACGGGCGATCGAGCTTCAGGCCGGCGCCCATCAGCGACACGATCACCACGAACTCGGTCAGGTGCTCCGTCAGGTAGCGGTTTTCCAGCGGGTTGACGGCGAAGGGAGCAACCGGCGACCACGAAAACAGCGCGCCGATGACGATGCAGAAGATCGGCAGCGACAGCGGCAGCTCGCGCAGCACCATCGGCAGCCATGCCGTCAGCAGGATGACCACGCCGAGCAGCGTCAGGATGATGATGTAGGCGTCCATGGGTCGCTCTTTGTTTGGATCGACATGGCAGGCGAACCGGCTGGTTCGGCGGAGGGCAACGGCGCGCCGCCGCTCCCGTTCCCTCGAAGCTGTCGGATGATTTGCTTGGCGCTGGCAGCCCCTCCTTGCGGATGTGCGGCCTTGCAACTTGCGCAGGATTGCACGGCTGCTATAGCCGCGGCAATGACACCGAACAATCCGCACGAGGGGAGCATCCGACATGGCAGCTGACAACGACGAATACGTCTACGACGAGGTCACCGGCGAATGGCGTCCGGCCGGCGAGATCGCAGCGCCCGCAGGGGCATCGGCGGTCGAAGTCCGTGACGCTTCCGGCACTCTCCTCCAGGACGGCGACAGCGTCGCCCTGATCAAGGACCTCAAGGTCAAGGGCGCCGGCCAGACGCTGAAGCAGGGCACCGTCATCCGCTCGATCCGGCTGACCGAAAACCCGGAAGAGATCGACTGCCGCCACGATGCCATCAAAGGCCTCGTGCTCAGGACGGAATTCGTCCGCAAGCGCTGAACGATCAGCACCGTGCGATCGGACGCCGGGGTAGAGGGGAACCTCCGCCCCCGGCGTCACCGCCTGAGGCTGCCGAGCAGGCCGCGCACGATGGCGCGCCCCAGCGAATTGGCAACCGAACGCGCCGCGCTCTTCATCGCCGCCTCCACCACCGTCTCGCGCTGGTAGCCGGAGCGTCCGGAGCTGCGGCTGCGCGCCGGCTTCTCCTCCGGTTCGTCGCCGAAGCCCGGCAGGCTCCAGCGGCCGGCGGCGCTGTCGGCGGGCTCTTCCTCGCTCTCCTGCATGGCAGCCGTCGCCTTGGCCGCCCGCGCCATCAGGATCTCGTAGGCTGACTCCCGGTCGACATCGCGGTCGTACCGGCCGGCAAGCGGGCTTGCGTCGATGATCCGCTGCCGTTCCGCCTCGCTGATCGGACCGATGCGCGAGGACGGCGGGCGGATCAGCGTCCGCTCCACAACCGACGGCGCACCCTTGTCCTCCAGCGTCGAGACCAGCGCCTCGCCGGTGCCGAGCGCGGTAATCGCCTCGCCGGTATCGAAGTTCGGGTTGGCCCGAAACGTCTCGGCTGCCGTCTTCACCGCCTTCTGCTCGCGGGGCGTATAGGCGCGCAGCGCATGCTGCACCCGGTTGCCAAGCTGGGCGAGCACCGTTTCCGGCACGTCGAGCGGGTTCTGCGTCACGAAATAGACGCCGACGCCCTTGGAGCGGATCAGCCGCACCACCTGCTCGACGCGTTCCACCAGCACCTTCGGCGCCTCGTTGAAGAGCAGATGCGCCTCGTCGAAGAAGAACACCAGCTTCGGCTTCTCCGGATCGCCTACCTCCGGCAGCTCTTCGAAGAGCTCCGAAAGCAGCCAGAGCAGGAAGGTGGCGTAGAGCCGCGGATTGTTCATCAGCCTATCGGCGGCCAGCACCGTGATCATGCCGCGCCCGTCCTGTGTCGTGCGCATCAGGTCTGAGATCTCCAGCGCCGGCTCGCCGAAGAAATGCTCCGCCCCCTGCTGTTCGAGCACCAGCAGCCCGCGCTGCAGCGAGCCGACGGAGGCCTTGGAGACGAAGCCGTAGCGGCTGGAGATCTCGCTGGCATGTTCGCCCATATAGTTCAGAAGCGCCTGCAGGTCCTTGAGGTCGAGCAGCGCCATGCCGCCCTCGTCGGCGATCTTGAAGGCGATGTTGAGCACGCCCTCCTGCGCGTCGGTCGCGTCCATCAGGCGGGCGAGCAGCAGCGGCCCCATCTCGGCGATGGTGGTGCGTACCCGGTGGCCCTTCTCGCCGTAGAGATCGAGGAAGATCGTCGGGAAGGCGTCGAAGTCGTACTCGGGGAACTGGATCTGCTCGGCGCGCTTCAGGAGAAAATCCTTCTCCACGCCCCGCATGGCAATCCCCGCAAGATCGCCCTTGATGTCGGAGCAGAACACCGGCACGCCGGCACTGGAAAAGCTTTCAGCCAGGATCTGCAGCGTCACCGTCTTGCCGGTTCCGGTGGCACCCGTGACCAGCCCGTGGCGGTTGGCGAAGGGCAGATGCAGGTATTCGGGCTTGTTGAAGGAATCGTCGGGCTTCCGGCTACCGCCGAGAAAGAGTTTTCCTTCGTCCATCATGCAACTGGCGCTCCCTCGCAGCGTTACGATCGCAAGGGTTATAGAGGGCGCCGCAAGACCGGGCAACGGTCGCTTGCGGCGCTTGTCGACGTTTCGAAGGTTAAGGGAGCAGTGACGTGAAGGACGATGCGGTCAGGGCAGAGCAACAGGAACCCGGGCGCGGGCGCGATGCGTCCACACCGAGCCAGATCCCGGCCGCAGGGCTGAAGGACGTCTTCTGGCGTCTTTACGCGGCGATCAACGAGGACCGCGTCATGCTGGTGGCCGCTGGCGTCACTTATTACCTCCTGCTGGCCCTGTT
>JBKBXP010000040.1:0-17219 GCA_046314035.1 Pseudorhizobium sp.
AGCGGCAGCGTGCCGCGGCCGATCGAACCGAAGCCGATCATCACGATCGGGCCGGTGATCTCGGCATGCACCGGATAGGTCTTCTCACTCATATGCTTCTCCTTCAGAGCCGCGGCATCGGGACCGCTGCGCCAGAAGGCCGACAGGGAACGGATGGAAGCGCTCGATCGCTATTTTCGCGCTCTAGATCATAGAATCACGTCACAATAAAGAGGCTGCAAATCGATCTCACGTCGATCGATGGCGGCGCAGATGGTCCACCAGCGCCCGCAGCTTCGGCGCGAGGTTGCGGCGGCTCGGGTAGTACAGGTAGAAGCCCGGAAAACGCGGGCAATAGGCATCGAGAAGGGGCACCAGCTCGCCGCGTTCGATATGCGTGCGGAAGCTCTCCTCCATGCCGAAGGTGATGCCGGCGCCGGCAACCGCCAGGCGGATCATCAGGGCCATGTCCGTCGTGGTGATCTCATCGCCGATCGCGACGGAGAACTCCTTGCCGTCTTCTGCAAACTCCCAGCGATAGGAGGCCGTATCCGGTGCCGTGCGCCAGCCGATGCAGCGGTGGGCCGTCAGGTCGCGCGGGTGGTCCGGCACGCCAAAGCGCTCGATGTAGGCGGGCGAGGCGACCGCGATCTGCCGCTGTTCGCCGGAGACGGGCAGCGCGATCATGTCCTGATCGATCACTTCACCGAGGCGCACCCCTGCGTCATAACCTTGCGCCACGATGTCGAATTGGTCGTCGGTGACGGTGACGTGGATCTTCACCTGCGGGTTCTCGTCGGCAAAGCGCGCGAGCAGCGGGCCGGACAGGAAGCTCTCGGCAATGGAGGAGACCGCCAGCCGCAATTGTCCGCGGGGACTGCCTTGCAGGCTGCCAGCGGATTCGATGGCGGTGCGAATGTTTGCGAGCGCCGGCGCTGCTTCGGCATAAAGCTGCTCGCCGGCCTCCGTCAGCGCGACGCTGCGGGTGGTGCGGCTGACGAGCGCGATGCCCAGCCCTTCCTCCAGCTTGCGAATGGTCTGGCTGACGGCGGCCCGGGTGACGCCCATCCGGTCGGCGGCGGCGCGGAAGTTCTTCTCTTCGGCAACCACGGCGAAGATGGCGAGGGCATTGAGATCTGGTGTCATTGGTTAGCTTTCGTTGCCAATATAGTAATAAATCGGCGGATTTAATATACAATGACCGACGTCTATCTTCCTGGCAACCGCAATCACGCGGGGAACACGGAGAGAGACACATGGACAAGGTCATCCTGATCACGGGTGCTTCGAGCGGCATCGGCGCCGGCATCGCAAGAGAACTGGCCAGGGCAGGGGCGATGCTCGTCCTCGGCGCCCGGCGCACCGATCGGCTGGAGGCGCTGGCCGACGAGATCCGCGGCGCGGCGAGTGGCGTGCTCACCCGCCGGCTGGACGTGACCGACCGGGCCGACGTGGCGGCCTTTGCTGAGGCGGCCCGGCAGAAGTTCGACCGCGTCGACGTGATGATCAACAATGCCGGCATCATGCCGCTGTCGCCCATGGCGGCGATGAAGGTCGAGGAGTGGGACCGCATGGTCGACGTCAACATCAAGGGCGTGCTCCACGGCATTGCCGCCGTCCTGCCGGAGATGACGGCGCGGGGTTCGGGGCACATCATCAACATAGCCTCGATCGGGGCGCTGCGGGTGGTGCCGACGGCCGCCGTCTACTGCGCCACCAAATATGCTGTACGGGCGATTTCCGACGGGCTGCGGCAGGAGTGCCAGGACATCCGCGTCACCTGCATCCATCCGGGCGTGGTGGAGAGCGAGCTGGCGGACACGATCAGCGATCCGGTCACGGCCGAGGCCATGCAGGCCTACCGGGCCATTGCGCTTCAGCCCGACGCGATCGGTCGCGCCGTGCGGTTTGCCATAGAGCAACCGGCCGATGTCGACATCAATGAGATCGTCGTGCGCCCGACCCGCTCGGCCAACTGAGGAGATGAGCATGACAACGCGTCTTCCAACACTCGTCGTCGCCGCGTCACTCGGCGCAGCCCTCGTTCAACCCGCCCATGCAGAGACCGTGATGCCCCAGCAGACCGCCGTCCAGGACCATCCCTATGTCGGTATGTGGGTGACCGGCGACGGCCGCATCCGCCAGGAGCTCCTGGCGAACGGTCGGTATGACGAGGCGCGCGGCAGTCGCGCCAGCGCCTACCAGGGTCGCTACGCCGTCACCGGTAACCACATCGACTACTGGGACGACACCGGCTTCACCGCCGATGGGGAGTTCGTCGACAACGACACGCTGCAACATGGCGGCATGGTGTTCTATCGGGAGACATAACCGTCAGTCGGTCACCAGCTCCGCGGGGATCAGGCCGCGCAGGGAGTTGCCGACGAAGATCCGACGGCTTCTGAGAGCCGTCGGCAGCAGCACCTCGGCGCGGGCCTTGCCCTCGCGGATGAGTTCGGCGCGCAGCACGCCGGGCAGCAGGCCGCTGGAGATGGCGGGGGTCAGCAGCAGGCCTTCGGCGGTCTCGATGAAGAGGTTGCTGATCGTGCCCTCGCAGAGTTCGCCGCGCTCGTTGAGCATCAGGACCTCGTCGGCATCCTCAGGGGCGAACTCGGCGCGGGCGGCCTCGTAGACATCGCGCCGGGTGGTCTTGTGGCGAAGGAAGGCATCGTCCGACGACAGCCGCTGGTCGGCGATCCGCAGCTGCCACACCTTGTTCTCGGGCTCCGGCACGAAGGGCGTGGTGGTGACTTCCGTCTTGCCACGATAGCTGATGGCCAGACGCACCCGAAGAGGGGTTTCTCCGCCGACGGCCAGTTGCAGCGCCATGGCGGGATCGGCCGGTGCGAGAAATCCCAGCGCATCGGCTGAGCGGGAAAGCCGGCGCAGATGCTGATCGAGGCGCAGGAAGCCCGCACCGGGCTCCCAGCGCATGGTCTCGATCAGCGAGAGATCGCCTGACTGCCGAGTGCGAATCGCGCTTTGAGAAGACATTCGTCGTATTCCGCCTCTACGGTCGAATCGAACACGATACCGCCGCCGACATTGAAGACTGCCTTGCCGGTCTTGAAAAGGGTCAAGGTCCGGATAGCCACCGAAAAACGCATCGGACCCTGCGGATCGCAGTAGCCGATCGCCCCGCAATAGATGTCGCGCGGGCCTTCTTCCAGCGACGCGAGGATGCGCATGGCCCACATCTTCGGGGCGCCGGTGATCGATCCGCAGGGGAAGAGGGCGGCGAGGATCTCCGGCAGGCCGATCTCCGGCCGCAGCCTTGCCCGCACGTGGCTGACCAGCTGGTGGACCGTCGGATAGGTTTCGACCGAAAAGAGTTTCGGCACCGACAGCGTGCCGACCTCGCTGATCATCGAAATGTCGTTGCGCAGGAGGTCGACGATCATGCGGTTCTCGGCCTGGGTCTTCTCGTCGGCCAGCATGGCGGCAACGATTGTGGCGTCCTCCTGCGGCGTGGCACCCCGCGGCGCGGTGCCCTTCATCGGATGCGTCTCGATCCAGCAGTCTTCGTCGACCTTGAAGAAGAGTTCCGGCGAGCGCGACAGGATGATCGGGCCGCCGAAATCGATCAGCGCGCCATAATGGACCGGCTGGCGGGACACGAGCGACCAGAAGACGGCGCGCGGGTCGCCGCTCCACTTCGCCGTCACCGGCATGGTGAGATTGGCCTGATAGCAATCGCCGCGGCGCAGGTGCGCGTGCAGCCGCTCGAAGCGATTGCGATAGGTCTCCAGATCCCAGCCGGCGCGGGGATCGGTCAGGAACGGCGCGGTCGGCAGGTCGTCGGGCGGTGCGGCGAGCGGATGGTCGGGCGGTGCCGGCGCGTCGAAGATCCCCATGGCGATCAGCGGCGTCTCGCGGTGGTCGACGATCAGCGGCCGCAGCTTCTCCTCGAAGACATAGCCGGCCTCGTAGGACAGGAAGCCGGCGAGCCAGAAGCCGTCGCGCCGCGCCTTTTCCGCGCGGGCGAGGGCGGGCCGGACCTCGTCCGCGGTGCGGGCCGTGACGATCTCGCGCGGCTTGGCGAAGACGAGGCTCTCGCCGCGCTTGTCGTCGCGAAACAGGGCATAGGGCTGGTGGTCTTGCATGTCGTTCTCGGGTTCGAGCGGCCGCTCATCCGGTTGCCGCCACCTTCTCCCCGCCGGCGGGGAGAAGGGATCTGTTGCGCCGCCTCAGCCTCATCGCCTCGAGTGATCAGGCCGTGTCCAGCGCTTCCAGTTCGTCGATCAGGCTCTCGATCATCCCCAGGCCCTTGGACCAGAAGGCGGGGTCGGTGGCGTCTAGGCCGAAGGGCTTCAGGAGTTCCGAGTGATGCTGGGTGCCGCCGGCCTTCAGCAGTTCGAAATACTTGTCCTGGAAGCCCGGCGCGGCGTTCTGGTAGACCGCGTAGAGGGAGTTCACCAGGCAGTCGCCGAAGGCATAGGCGTAGACGTAGAAGGGCGAATGGATGAAGTGGGGGATATAGGCCCACCAGGTCTCGTAGCCCTCGGAGATGCGGATCGACGGGCCGAGGCTTTCCTCCTGGACCGAGAGCCAGAGCTCGCCGATCTGCTCGGCGGTCAACTCGCCCTCCTGGCGCGCCGTGTGCAGCTTGCGCTCGAACTCGTAGAAGGCGATCTGGCGCACGACCGTATTGATCATGTCCTCGACCTTCTGGGCGAGCATGGCCTTGCGTTCGCGCTTGTCCTTCGTCTTGTCGAGAAGGGCGCGGAAGGTCAGCATCTCGCCGAAGACCGAGGCGGTCTCGGCCAAGGTCAGTGGCGTCTGCGACATCAGCGCACCCTGGCCGCCGGCCAGCACCTGGTGGACGCCGTGGCCCAGCTCATGGGCAAGCGTCATCACGTCGCGCGGTTTGCCCATGTAGTTGACGAGGACATAGGGGTGCGCGGAGGGAACGGTCGGGTGGGCAAAGGCGCCGGGCGCCTTGCCGGGCCGCACCGGCGCGTCGATCCACTCCTCGTCGAAGAAGCGGCGGGCGATATCGGCCATCTCGGGCGCAAAGCCGTCATAGGCCGACAGCACGGTCTCGCGGGCGTCCGACCAGGAGATCAGCGCATTGGGCGTTTCCGGCAGCGGCGCGTTGCGGTCCCAGAAGTTCATCTGCTCCATGCCCAGCCATTTCGCCTTCATCGTGTAGTAGCGATGCGAGAGGCGCGGGTAGGCGTCGCGCACGGCGGCGGCGAGCGCATCGACCACCTCGCGCTCGACCCGGTTGGCGAGATGGCGCGAGTCGGCGATGTCGTCGAAGCCGCGCCAGCGGTCGGAGATTTCCTTGTCCTTGGCCAGCGTGTTGGTGATCAGCGTGAAGACGCGGATGTTCTGCTGGAAGGTCTTAGACAGCGCCTCGGCAGCCTTGCGGCGCACCGGCTCGTCGCGCTCCTGCAGCATGTTGAGGGTGAGCTCCAGCGGCAGCTGCTCGCCGTCGATCTCGAAGCGCAGCTCGGCCATCGTCTCATCAAAGAGGCGGTTGAAGGCGGCGGCGCTGGTCATCGATTTCTCGAGGAACAGCTGCTCCAGCCGGTCGTCGAGCTGGTAGGGCTTGTCCTTGCGCAGGTCGAGGATCCAGGGGCCGTAGTGCGCCGCCTGCGGGTCGCCCGCGAGTGCTGCGTCCATGGTGGCGTCGTCGATGCGGTTGAGCTCCAGCGCGAAGAACAGGAGATGCGCGGAGAGATCCGTCAGCTTCGACTGCACGTCGCCGTAGAACTTGCCGTTGCCGGGGTTCGAGGTGTCGGAGAAATAGGTGAGACCGGCAAAGGAGCCAATCTTGCCCAGAAGGTCCTCAAGCGCTTCGAATTCGACGAGAGCCTGGCCGATCCCCTGGTCGCCGGCCTTGCCGGCCGCTTGCGCCAGCCGGCCCTTCCATTTCGCCTCGAACGCCAGTGACAGCGCCGTCGCCTTTTCCATGTCGGCGGTGAAGGCCGGCGAATCCTTGGCAGGATAGAGGTCTGAAAGCTTCCAGACCGGCAGCTGACCAAGAGCCGGATCGGCTGCTGCGGCGTTGTGCGCCGGCGCTGGCAATGCCGGGTTGGAGGTCACGGGCTTGATCATACGGCTTGTCCTTCTCGTGGCGTGCACTTGGCTGGCCCTGTGTTCCGCGACAGCCGTTAAAATGCAAGCGTTTCTCAAAAGATGATGTTCAGGCCTTTCTGGCACAACCGCCGGCATACCGAAACTCAAGGGGACATTAATGATTGATGTCGGGAGCCGAGCATGATTGCCCAAATCCTTGTAATTGATAGCGACCCCATTCAGCGGCGCCTCCTGAAGAGCGCGTTGGAGGGGTATGACCATGTGGTGCACCTGGCCGAGCACGGCAGTGCCGGCCTGGAGTTCCTCCGGCTGCACGGCAATCAGATCAACGTGATCGTGCTCGACATGATGATGCCGGGAACGGAGGGCGAGAGCCTTCTGTCGACGATCCAGGACACGGGCGTCACCGCGCCCGTCATCGTCCAGACGGGGCAGGCGGAAGGCGACGCTCTGGTACGCGCCATGCAGGCCGGTGCCTTCGACTTCGTCGTCAAACCGGTGTCGCCCGAGCGCATCGCCGGTTCCGTCCTCAATGCGCTGAAGCTGGAGCAGAAGGATGGCCGCGGCCGTGGCAGCCGCAAGGGTCGCGCCGGAACGGTTCAATACGGCGACATCGTTTCCGCCAGCACCGACATGATGCGGGTCATCGATCTCGCCCAGCGCGCGGCACAGTCACCCATTCCCGTCGTGCTCGAAGGCGAAACCGGGGTCGGCAAGGAACTGGTCGCCCGCGCGATCCAGACCGGCAGCGATCGCGCCGGCAAGCCGTTCGTCACCGTCAACTGCGGTGCCATTCCCGCGGACCTGATCGACAGCGTCCTGTTCGGCCAGGAAAAAGGCGCCGACGCGCAGGAGCGTCAGCCGGGCAAATTCGTCGAAGCCGATGGCGGCACGCTCTTCCTCGACGAGATCGGCAATCTGCCGCTTGGGCTTCAGGTGAAGCTGTTGCGCGCCGTGCAGCTGGGCGAAATCGAGGCCGTCGGATCCGACCAGGTTTCCAAGGTCGACGTGCGGCTGATCTCGGCGACGAACAAGGACCTCATCGAGGAAGTCCGCGAAGGACGGTTCCGGGAGGATCTCTATTACCGCCTGAACGTCTTTCCGATCACCATTCCCGCGCTGCGGCGGCGCAAGGAAGACATCCCGCATCTCGCGCGGGTGTTTGCCCAGCGCTTTTCCGCCGAACAGCACATGCCGCGCCCGGTCGGTATCGGTCCCGGAGCGCTGGCCTTGCTGACGGCGCACGACTGGCCCGGCAATGTCCGCGAACTGGAGAACGCGGTCTTCCGTGCGGTGGTGCTTTCACAGGGCGAGCAGCTGACGGAGGCGGATTTCCCTCAGATTGCCGCACAACTGCCGCAATTTCCCCATGCCGAGCTGAAGGCCGGTGCCGCACCGGTTTCGGCCTCGCCGCGGGCGTGGACGCCCTCCGGCGAACCGCGTCCGTCGCCTACGTCGCAACTGTCGCATTTGCTGGCCGACGGCTTCCTCGGGCTGCCCGCAAGTCCCCCGCGACCCGATCCTCGGGCACTCCTGGCGGCCGCCTATCCCACTTCCGATAACGTCATCCCCACCATCGATCTCTCGGGCGAGGTGCGCAAGCTCGCCGATGTCGAGGAAGAACTCATTCGTTTTGCACTGAAATTTTATCGGGGCCAGATGAGCCAGGTCGCCCGCAAGCTCGGAATCGGCCGCTCGACCCTGTACCGCAAGCTCAAGGACTACGGCATCGATCCCGACAATCCGCTGAAGGAGGCTGCTTGAGGCTCAGCGTATTAGCGGGCGTTAACTTTCGCGCAAGGATGTTCTGTCAGCTTCTGTCAATCTCTTGGTAGCAATTTGTTGACTCCAAGTGAGATGCTTGTGATTGTGTGGCAAAATTGCCATCGTCTCACCGCAATTGACAGTCATTTACGGCGACACGGATGTTGCCGATAGGACGGGGATCGCCTTGCCGGATCTGAACGCACCAAATACGCCATCAGGCGCGAAACCGCTCGGGCAAAAGGGTGGCTTTCTGAAGTCAATCGTCATGGGTGCAGCCTCTTGCCTCGTCGCAGCCTGTCTGGCGTTTCCGCTGTTGGTTGCATCGTCTTCCAACGCCGCTGCGGAGACCCGCAGTCTGAAGCTCTACTTCGTTCACACGAAGGAGCGCGCCGAGATCGTCTTCAAGCGCAACGGCCGGTTCGACCCGCGCGGACTGCAGCAGATCAACGTCATGCTGCGGGACTGGCGCCGCAACGAACCCACGAAGATGGATCCGCGGCTGTTCGACCTCGTGTGGGAAGTCTATCGTCGAAGCGGGGCGAAGGATTACATCCACGTCGTTTCCGCCTACCGCTCTCCCGCCACCAACGGCATGCTGCGTTCGCGCAGCAGTGGTGTCGCCAAGAACAGCCAGCACACGCTCGGCAAGGCCATGGACTTCTACATTCCGGGCGTGAAGATCTCGACGCTGCGCGCGCTTGCCATGCAGATGCAGGTGGGCGGCGTCGGCTTCTATCCCAAGTCGGGATCGCCCTTCGTGCACCTTGATGTCGGCGGCGTTCGTGCCTGGCCAAGGATGAGCCGCCAGGAACTGGTCCAACTCTTCCCGAACGGCAACACCGTCCACCTCCCTTCGGACGGAAAGCCGTTGCCTGGCTACCAGCAGGCACTGGCCAACTACAAGAAGCGGGTCAGCGGCGACAGCATCGAAATTGCCAGCACCGCCGGCGGCAGCAGCCGTTCGAAATCCGAGGGGAAGAAGCGCCCGAACCTGTTCGCCATGCTGTTTGGCGGTGGCGACGAGGACGAGGATGCCGAGGCCATCGCAGCGCCGGCACTTGCCGAGCGGCCGACCCCCGTGGCCCCGGCGCCCCAGCGGCAGCCGCCGGTGATGGTGGCTGCTGCCGAGCCCGCGCCCGCGCCCACGGCGCTTCCCGGCGTCGAGACGATCGCGGCCCCCGTGCCTCTGTCGCGGCCTTCCTTCAGACAGGACGGCGGCCCGGGCGGACTTGCCACGGCACTTTATTCTCCTGCCCGAAACGCGGCCCAGGAGGCTCTTCAGGCGGCACTTCCGCCGGAGCCGCGCCCGGCAGCAAGCCTGCAGACGGCCGAGAGCGAGGCTTTCGCAGATCTGCAGCAATACGCCATTCCCGTGCCGACCCTGCTTGGACCCCGTGGCCAGAAGGGTGACAGCGAAGCGGCCGTCATGACCGCCTCCGTCAGCCCCAGTGCCCCCGAGGACGTTCTGGTGACGGTGCCGCTGCCGGCAACGCGGCCATCCGGTGCCGAGACGCTGCTGGCATCGGTCAATGCCGATCCCGAGGCTGAGGCGGACCTGGACGAACAGCAGAGCCTGACGCCGTCCGTCGTCGCAGCCCTTGCAGAGAGCGGTGCCTATGCCCGCTCCACCCTGAAGGCGCCGACACCCGTTCCCGCGCCAAAGACGCCGGTTGAGGTGGCATCCGTTCCGCCGCAGGCCAATGCGCCCGCGTCCGGCATGCAGTTCGGCGACGCTTTCGATGTGCCGCAGACGGCCGTCGAGGTGACCGCTCCGACCAAGGGCGGGCGTACCGCCAAGGCTGGCAAGCCAGAGGCCGCTCCGGCCCTGACCGGCGATCTGGTGGCCAAATGGGCGGTCAGCAACAATCGTCTCGCCGAGGTGGCGTCCGTCAAGGCGCCCCGTGTCGTCACTCGGACGCTCAACAGCGAGTATTCCGCCGCCTACGCGGCCGGTGCCTTCAAGCCGGTCACGCGCGCCGCGGCGATCGACCTCAACCGGTTCAGCCCGCCGACGGCCCAGCGCTAGAGCCTTGCAGCGCTCAGACCATCAAAAAACCCGCCAGACCGGCGGGTTTTTTCGTTGGCTGAACTGGTGGTCCGGCAGGTTGCCTCAGGCAGCGTCTGCCTCGGCATCGACGCCGCTGTCGATCATGCCCAGCGCCTGCAGGTAGGTGTCGAGGATCAGGTCCTCTTCCATGCGTTCCTGCTCGTCCTTCTTGCGCAGCGCAATCACCTTCTTGAGGATCTTGGGGTCGAAGCCCGTGGATTTCGCCTCGCCGTAGACATCCTTGATGTCGTCGGCGATTGTCTTCTTTTCTTCTTCCAGGCGTTCAATGCGCTCGACAAATGCGCGGAGTTGGTCGCGGGCGACGCCATGAGCATCAGACATCGGGGTCTCCTCTGGTCCAGGTTCTGAGATTGGAGTGTCACCTGCCGCGAAGGGCTGCGAAGGTCAAGCCCAATCGTTCGTGGTGTCAGTGATCGGTAGGCTTGTTGTCGGCGAATGCGGCTTTTTGATCGCTGCTCGCCTCGCTCTGGTGGGTGTTTTTCCACTCTTCGTACGGCATGCCGTAGATGATCTCGCGCGACTGGTCCTTGCTGATCTCGAGCCCCGAGGCGTTGGCGGCGTCCCTGTACCAGTTCGACAGGCAGTTGCGGCAGAAGCCGGCCATGTTCATCAGGTCGATGTTCTGGACGTCCGGCCGGTCGCGCAGGTGCTGGACGAGGCGGCGAAAGGCTGCGGCCTCCAGTTCGGTTTGTTGTTCTTTGCTCAGTTCGGTCATCATGCTTGCTCCGATGGTGGTCCTAGCCGGGGTAGGGGCCGGTGCGCGACGGGAAGATCCGATACTCGTGCAGGGACGCGTCTTCATTGAGGCGGGAGAAGATCGGCGCCAGACGGTCGGTCCACTCGGCAATGCCGGCCTCGTCGGCAATCAGATCCTGGCGGACCTCGAGAAGGGCGTGGGGGGTGCCGGAGGTCATGCAGTGGCGGTAGAGCGTGTCACCGCGCAGGGCGCCGTCGTAGGGCTCGTTGTCGCCGATCGCCAGCGCCGGGTCTTCGCGCAGCGCCTCGATCAGCGGCGTGACGGCTCGGTGGTCGGTATCCCAGAGCACGGCGGCGTGCCAGGGGCGCGGGACGGTCTTCCAGGTGGGGGTAAAGGAGTGCAGCGACAGGACCAGAGGCGCACGCCCCGCGGCGCCGGCCCTGGCGAGCGTTCTCTCGACGGCGCGGTGGTAGGGGCGGTGATAGGTGTCGAGCCGCCGCTGCCATTCCTCGTCGGTGATCGGATGATTTCCGGGGATGACGGCGCCGTCGGAGATCTTCATGATCAGCGTCGGGTCGTCTTCGCCGCGGTTGGGATCGATCAGCAGCCGCGAGAAGCAGCCGAGAACGGCAGGCGCGTTCAGCCGCGCGGCGAGCTGCCGGGTCAGGCCCTCGACGCCGATGTCGAAGGCGATGTGGCGGTGAAAGGCGCTCTCCGGCAGGCCGAGGCTGCCGCAGGAGGGCGGCAGCCGGTTCATTGCATGATCGGCAAGCAGGACCATGCCGCCGTCATAATCGCCTTCTATGATCTCGAACGGGATGAAGTCGGGCATGAGGATGAAGTGATCCTGGTGTTCTGGTGGGTGTACCCCGGTGATCGCATGCGGTGGCCGAGGGTGCAAGCGCGGGCTCCGTCCCATCCGGCAGGAGGCCGGTATAATCGATTAGAGTTGCGTTGACTTTCTACCCCTGCCGGGCGAAGAAAGTGCTTTGCGAATAACCATGGGGTCCCATCGGAAGCCGTGACGACATCATCCCGCTTTTCTCCACTCCGCCCGCTCCGCCTGATGCCAGCACTGGCCTTCATGGCGACGATGAGCGTCCCGCTGTTTGCCGCCGATGCCGCGCATGCCGACTTCCGAGTCTGCAACGGCACGCAGAACCTCGTCGGTGTCGCGATCGGCTACCGTGCGCAGGAAGGCTGGACGACCGAGGGCTGGTGGCAGGTTCCGGCATCCACATGCGCCACCCTCATCGAGGGTGAGCTACAGTCCCGCTATTATTACCTTTACGCCGAGGACGCCGCGCGCGGCGGACGCTGGACCGGCGACGTCAACATGTGCGCCGCCGAGAACGAGTTCAAGATCGTCGGCGTCGAGGATTGTTTTGCCCGCGGCCACCAGCGCATGGGCTTCAAGGAATACGACACCGGGCGCCAGGGCAGCTGGATGGTGCAGCTCTCGGATGCACCGAACACGCAGGAAGGCCAGAACTGATGAAGCGCAACCGCAAAGTGAAGATCCTTGCCACGCTGGGACCGGCCTCGTCCGACGAGGAGATGATCCAGAAGCTGCACGAGGCAGGAGCTGATCTGTTCCGCATCAACATGAGCCATTCCAGCCACGAGATGATGCGGACGCTGATCCAGCGCATTCGCTCCGTGGAGGCCCGCTGCGGCCGGCCGATCGGCATCCTGGCCGACCTGCAGGGACCGAAGCTGCGGGTCGGCAAGTTCGCCGAAACGAAGGTGACCCTGGAGCCTGGCCAGACCTTCACGCTGGACAGCAGCGAAGTGCCGGGTGACACCAAGCGCGTCTTCCTGCCGCATCCGGAAATTCTCGAAGCGGTGAAGCCTGGCCATCGCCTGCTCATCGACGACGGCAAGCTGCATCTGCGGGCCGACAAGACCGACGGCAAGTCGATCGTCTGCACCGTCATCTCCGGCAACAATATCTCCGATCGCAAGGGGATCAGCCTGCCCGACACATTGCTGCCGGTCGGCGTGCTGACCGACAAGGACCGCGTCGATCTCGACGCAGTGCTGGCGACCAACGACGTGGACTGGGTGGCGCTTTCCTTCGTGCAGCGTCCCGAGGATCTGGCGGAGGTGCGCAAGATCGCGCGCGGTCGCGTCGGCCTGATGTCGAAGATCGAGAAGCCGCAGGCCATCGAGCGGATCGAGGAAATCATCGAGCTGTCCGATGCGCTGATGGTCGCCCGTGGCGACCTTGGCGTAGAAATGCCGCTCGAGGCGGTTCCCGGGTTGCAGAAGCAGCTGACGCGCGCCTGTCGCCGCGCCGGCAAGCCGGTGGTGGTTGCCACCCAGATGCTCGAATCGATGATCAGCTCGCCCGTACCGACCCGCGCCGAAGTCTCCGACGTGGCGACCGCCGTCTTCGAAGGTGCCGATGCGGTCATGCTGTCTGCCGAATCGGCCTCCGGCGACTATCCTGTGGAAGCGGTTGCGACGATGGCCTCCGTTGCCAGCACCGTCGAGCGCGACCCCTATTATTCGAACATCATCTATGCGCAGCGCCCGACGCCTGAGGCCACGGGTGCCGACGCGATCTCGCTGGCGGCCCGGCAGATTGCCGAAACGCTCCGCCTCTCGGCCATCGTGACCTTTACCTCGTCCGGCACCACCGGCCTGCGCGCCGCGCGCGAACGGCCACAGGTGCCGATCATCGCACTGTCGCCGATTGTCCAGACGGCACGGCGGCTTTCGGTTGTCTGGGGACTGCACTGCGTGGTGGCCCAGGATGCCGAGGATCTCGACGACATGGTGAACCGCGCCTGCGGGATCGTGGTGCGCGAAGGCTTCGGCAAGCCGGGCGACCGCATCATCATCTCGGCCGGCGTTCCGCTCGGCACGCCCGGTGCAACCAACATGCTGCGCATCGCCTACATCGGTGCGGACGGCGAGAGCGGCATCTGACGGCAAAACCCGGCAGACAGCCTCGTCAGCGAGCGGCGAGCGGCGCCTCGAAGCGCCGCGCCGCCTCCTGCAGGTCGCGATCGCTGCCGGCCAGTTTCTCGATGGCCGCTACCGCAATGGCGGTCGCGACATAATCCGGCTTGTGGCCGACGTTATCGAGCCACACGAGTTCCGATCCCTCGATATCCTGCCTCAGTCCGACGGAGTGGATTTCCTCCGCGACGACCGGATCGCGGTTGCCGCTGATGATCACCGTCGGCGTCTTGATGCTGCGGTAGAGCGGCGCGATGCGCCGCGCGTAGTCATTGAGATTGGCGACGTCGATGGCATTGTAGCGGAAGTTCGCGGGGCGCAGCACGAGCGCCGGGGCGCCTTGCGTCACATAGCGTTCCGGTCGAGGATTGGGTGAAAAGACGCCCCGCGTCGCGCCCTCCAGCCGTGTCAGACCGGCGGGGACGGCGATCACTCTGGAAAAGAGCCAGCCGACATAGGGCGCCCTGGCAAGGTCGTAATACCAATCGACACCGCCCGGCCAGGGGTGCGTCGCAGAGGCGAGGAAAAGCAGGCCCAGGGTCTTCTGCGGGTGGCGCAGCGCAAAGCTTGCCGCAATCGCGCCGCCGAAGGAATGGCCGACGATGATGGCGCGCTCGATGCCCCGCTTCTCCATCAGCAAGGCCAGGGCATCGGCCTGTCCGTCCGGGAAATCATTCTGCGCACCGCCGCGCTCCGAATAGCCATGGCCCGGGCGATCCACGAAGAGGAGTTCGCCGCGACCCTCAAGAGCGGGCCGGAAGGCGGTTTCCTGATCGCGCAGGTTGCCGCTGGCGCCGTGGATGAACACGATCGGGGGAAGGTCCGCATCGGGACCTGCGGGCAGGTGAAGCGAGTTCATCCGGTACCGGCCGACATCGATCAATTCGCCATGGTTGGGGAATTCCGTCTCGATGGCGTGCGCCTTCCAGGCGGAGAAGCCAAGGCCCGCCAGCAGCAGGCCGGCGATGGCGACGCAGGCGGCAATCGAAAGCTGGAGCATGATCAGGTGCGGCTGCCGTCTAGGGTTTCGGAGAGCTTGATCATCGCTTCCTGCGCATCGCGGTCGGCGGGGTAGATGGTGAGATAGCGCTGCCAGGCCTTGAGCGCCAGTTCGTTCTGACCGGAATCGGTCAGAATCGCGGCCATGCCGGCAATCGCGCCGAAGTGGCGTGGCTCGCGCAACAGGACCTGGTTGATGTCGGCCATCGACTTGCGCGTATCGCCCATGGCGTAGTGCAATCCGGCGCGGCGGTTCCAGGCCTCGATGAAATCCGGCTGCAGGAGTGTCGCCTGATCGAGGAAATCGAGGGCGGCGCCGTTGCGCTTCTCGGTGATCGCCGTCGCTGCCCACTGCATCAGGAGATCGATCGTCGCGCTGCCTGAATCGCCGAGCTCGGACATGATCTGCTTGGCAACGCCGCCGGCTTTTTCCGGGTCGCGCTCGCGCTTCAGGGCGACGTAAAGCTGCTGAAGCCTATCGTCCGGTGCAGCCTGGGTGGCATTGTCGGTCCGCGCAGGCGTCGGGGCCTGCGCGAGTGCTGGGGAGGCCGCCAAGGCGGCCACGAGCAGGAGAGGGGTGAAACGAATTCGGCGCATGCGGATCAAGGTAATCCGCACGCGCCGAAGGTCAATTCAGAAATCCACATTTTTCGACAACGTGAACGACAAAGGCCAAATCGGCCCGCCGCCAGCGACGTCGATCAGCCCTGGCGGGCCTTGAAACGCGGGTTCATCTTGTTGATGATGTAAACGCGACCCTTGCGGCGAACCAGGCGGTTATCGCGGTGACGGGCTTTCAGCGCTTTCAGCGAATTCTTGATCTTCATTGTTCTCGTCCGCAAAGTTTACGAGCGCCGGGCGCGCGTGGCTTTTACATTGAAAAACGCGCCGCTTTTTCCCGAGAAGAAGGGCGCGCTGTGAGGTTGGGCGTGCAGATAACCCGAGACATGGGTCGTGTCAACCATATGACGGCGTTTTACGGCCTGTCAGTTCGGTGACATGGCCCATTTTCCGGCCCGGTCGCGCTTCGGTCTTGCCATAGAGGTGGACGAGGACGTCGGGCTGTTCCAGCCACGTGGCGAGGTCATGGATGTCGTCGCCGATGAGGTTGGTCATGCGGCAGTCGGAGTGTCGGCGCGGGTCGCCGAGCGGCAGGCCGGCAATGGCGCGGATGTGCTGCTCGAACTGGGAAACCACGCAGGCGGCCTCCGTCCAGTGGCCGGTATTGTGGACGCGCGGGGCGATCTCGTTGGCGATCAACCCGCCATCTGCCATCACGAAGAACTCGATGCCGATAACGCCGACGTAGCCGAGCGAATCGAGGAGGCTCCGGGCGGCCGCGCGTGCCGCAGCGACGGTCACGTCGGGCGCGGTCGCGGGAACGACGGAAGTGTGCAGGATGCCGTTCCTGTGGACGTTCTCGGTCGGGTCGTAGCAGAGGACGGCGCCATCGATGCCGCGGGCGGCAATGATCGAGATCTCGCGCTCGAAGGGCACGAGGCTTTCCAGGATGAGCGGGACGCCACCCAGCGCATCGAAGGCGCCGGCCGGATCGTCGGCGGGCGAGCGGAAGACGCGCTGGCCCTTGCCGTCATAGCCGAAGCGGCAGGTCTTCAGGACGCCGCTGCCGCCGAAATCGGCCAGCGCGGCGATGAGGTCGTCCTGGCTGTCGATGGCGTGGAAACGGGCGGTGACGATACCGCAGTCGTTGAGGAAGCGCTTTTCCGTCAGCCGGTCTTGGGCGACGTGGAGGGCCTTGGGCGGCGGGAAGACCGGCACCAGGGCCTGCAAGCTCTCGGCGGCTGCGACCGGCACGTTCTCGAATTCATAGGTGACGACATTGGAGGCGCGCGCCAGTGCCTCGAGGGCCTGCGGGTCGTCATAGGCGGCGACGATCTGATCGCTGGCAAGCTGCGCCGCCGGGCAGTCCGCCTGCGGCTCGAGGATGATGGTGCGGAAGTTGAGGCGGGCGGCGGCCATGGCGAGCATGCGGCCGAGCTGGCCGCCGCCGATGATGCCGATGGTGGTGACTGTCATTACTCTGCGTCCATGGGGTATTCGGCAACGGCGGCGCTTTGGGCGGCGCGCCATTCGTCCAGGCGATCGGCGAGATCCTCGTCACTGAGCGCCAGTACGGCAGCGGCCAGAAGGGCGGCGTTCACTGCCCCGGCCTTGCCGATGGCGAGTGTTCCGACAGGGATGCCGGCCGGCATCTGCACGATCGAGAGCAGGCTGTCCTGACCCGACAGCGCCTTCGACTGCACCGGGACGCCGAAAACCGGCAGGGGCGTCATGGAGGCGGCCATTCCGGGGAGGTGGGCGGCCCCGCCGGCACCGGCGATGATCACCTTGAAGCCTTCGTCGCGGGCGCCCTTGGCGAAGCTGACGAGCCGGTCGGGCGTGCGGTGGGCGGAGATGATTCGGGCTTCATAGCCGACGTCGAGCTGGTCGAGCATGTCGGCGGCGTTCTTCATGGTTTCCCAGTCGGACTGGCTTCCCATGATGATGGCGACGGCGGGCCGGTCGGAGGTCATGGTGGTTGCCTCAGGCGATGATGTCGGGAAGGATCTGGTCTTCGAGCTGAGTGATCTTGTCCTTGATCACCAGCTTCTTCTTCTTCATGCGCTGGACGCGGAGTGCCTCGCAACCGACCTGGATCATGGCGTTGATGGCGGTGTCGTAATCCTCGTGCTCCTG
>JBKBXP010000041.1:0-17108 GCA_046314035.1 Pseudorhizobium sp.
TGCAAAGGTCAGCAGCACCGCGATCGCCAGGGGCAGAAGCACATCCTTGGCAAAATAGAGAATGGCGATGATGGCCAGCATGCTTGCAAAGGCAGGCATCCGGGAAGGCAGTGGCGAAGGCTCGGAATAGGGCTGGCGGGGACCGCCGATGACGTCTTTCAAATCGGCCTCCGTTGCCCGGATATGCCTGCATGTGGTTCGCCAGGCAGCCGGTATCTCTAGCGGGTGAAGTAGGGCGCAGATGCGGCAAGGCAATGAAGCCTGTCGTGTGGAGCAGTATGGGGGTTTGTGTACCTGAACGCGGTCATTTGCGGGAACAAAAGCCGCCGATGTCCGCTTGGATGGGGAAGCAAAGGAGCAAGCAGAATGTCCGACGAAAGCGTAAAGACGATCAAGGCGAGCTTTTCAACCCGCCAGGCGGCCGACCTGGCGATCGAGCACCTCACCCAGGAGCACGGGATCGACCGGTCCGACGTTTTCGTGCAGGCCAGCGGCTCGCGCAATACCTCCGGCACGCAACCCTCCGGCGGTGATGCCCCTGCTCCTCGGGAAGGTGACGGGAGCGACCGCACCGACGGAGCGCTCGAAGGGGACATCGAGGTCTCTGCCGACGTCAGCCAGGCGCAGTTTGCCAAGGCGCAGGCGGTTTTCGAGGATCTGGGTGGCCGCCTCACCACGAGCTAGCGCGCCGAGGGCGACAGCCCGGAGCTTGCGAGCGGGAAAGGCTGGCCCGCCGACCTCGCCCATATGGTCAGCTTCGCCTGCCGTACCCGCCGCCGGTCGGGGTCACCACGCAGACGGCCTCTCCCGCTTCGAGCACCGTCTGCCCGCAGCCGCCGAGATCCTCCAGCCGTCCGTCGAGACGCCGGATGGTTGTCGATCCCAGTTCGCCCTCCTCGCCCCCGGCCAGACCGTGCGGCCGGATCGTGCGATGCGAGGAGAGGATGGCGCAGTCCATCGTCTCCAGGAAGCGGATGGTGCGCTTCGTGCCGTCGCCGGCCGACCACTCGCCCTTGCCGCCGGAGTTCTCGCGGATGTGGAAATCCTCCAGCAGCACCGGATAGCGGGTCTCGAGAATCTCCGGGTCCGTCAGGCGCGAATTGGTCATGTGCACATGCACGGCATCCGTGCCGTCAAAGCCGGAGCCGTCGTTGAAGATCCCGGCGGGCGAGCCGGAGCAGAGCGTCTCGTAATACTGGTAGATGGCGTTGCCGAAGGTGAGGTTGTTCATCGTGCCCTGGCTTGCGGCGATCGCCCCCAGCGCGCCGAAGAGCGCGTTGGTAACGTGCTGGCTCGTCTCGACGTTGCCGGCGACGACGGCCGCCGGATACTGCGGCTTCAGCATCGAGCCGTCCGGCACGATGATGCGGATCGGTCGCAGGCAGCCGGCGTTCATCGGGATCGAGCTTTCCACCATGACCCGGAAGACGTAGAGGACGGCCGCCCGCGTCACCGGCTCCGGCGCATTGAAGTTGTTCGGCTTCTGCGGGCTGGTGCCGGTAAAATCGACAGTCGCCTCACGCCTGGCCTTGTCGACAGTGATCTTCACCTCGATCGTGCTGCCCTGGTCGGTGGCATAGGAGAAGGCGCAATCGCCGAGCTTTTCGATAACCCGGCGCACGCTTTCCTCGGCGTTGTCCTGCACATGGCCCATGTAGGCCTGCACCACGTCGAGGCCGAACTGCGCGATCATCTTGCGCATTTCGTGCACGCCCTTCTCGTTGGCGGCGATCTGCGCGCGCAGGTCACCGACATTCTGGGCGACGTTGCGGGCGGGGTAGGGATGGTCGGAGAGAAGCCGGCTGATGCCCGCCTCGTCGAAACGGCCCTGGTCGACCAGCAGCACGTTGTCGAAGAGGACGCCCTCCTCGTCGACGGTCGTGGCCAGCGGCGTCATCGACCCCGGAGCGGTACCGCCGACATCGGCATGATGGCCGCGCGAGGCCACGTAGAACAGGATGCCTTTGCTGGCTTCGTCGAAGACGGGGGTCACGACCGTGATGTCCGGCAGATGCGTGCCGCCGTTGTAGGGCGCATTCAGCGCAAAGACGTCGCCGGGGCGGATTTTTCCTGCGTTTGCGGCGATGATGGATTCCACCGAGCGGTCCATGGAGCCCAGATGCACCGGCATGTGCGGCGCATTGGCGACCAGCGCGCCATGTGCATCGAAGACGGCGCAGGAGAAGTCGAGCCGCTCCTTGATGTTGACCGAGGAGGCGGTGTTCTGCAGCGTCACGCCCATCTGTTCGGCGATCGACATGAAGAGATTGTTGAAGACCTCGAGCAGCACCGGGTCGGCCTCGGTGCCGATCGCTTTGCTGCGCGCAAGCACCTTCACCCGCTTCAGGACGACGTGGTCGAGCGCGGTGATCTCGAAGGCCCAGCCGTCTTCGACGACGATCGTCTGGTGCGGCTCGACGATGAGGCAGGGGCCGGAAGCCTTGGCGCCCGGCCGGATGTCGGCGCGGCGGTAGACGGGTGCCTCTCGCCATTCGCCGCCGGAGAAGAAGCGCGTTTCTTCGGCTGCGTGGGGAGGGGAGGCGTCGAGCGCATGGGTCGGCTCTGATGCCTCGGCCCCGCCGCCGATCGCCTCGACCTCGTAGGATTCGAAGATGATGTCGCGGTTTTCGAAGATGAAGCCGAACTGCTTGCGATGAAGCGCCTCGAAGACCTCCGCCATTGCGGCTGCATCGGAGATCGGCACGGCAATCGTCGTGTCGGTTCCCTGGTAGCGCAGATGCGCCCGGTGCTGGATGTCCGTATCGGCCTCCGCCACGCCCTGCGTCGTCATCTCCTGAAGCGCGCTGGAGGTCAGTTCGTCGCGGACCGGGCCGAGCGCTGCCAGGGCGTCGGACAGTTCCGCGGACACGGTCTTCTGGCGTGTCGCGCGGATATCGGCGAGCCCCATGCCGTAGGCGGACAGGATGCCGGAGAAGGGGTGGATCATCACCGTCGCAATGCCCAGCGCATCGGCCGTCAGGCAGGCGTGCTGGCCGCCGGCGCCGCCGAAGCAGGTCAGCACGTAGTGAGTGACGTCGTAGCCGCGTTGGACGCTGATCTTCTTGACGGCATTCGCCATGTTCTCGACCGCGATGGCCAGAAACCCGTCGGCGACCTGTTCCGGCGTGCGCCCGTCGCCGATGACCGCCGCCATCGCCTCGAAGCCTTCGCGCACGGCGTCCGCATCCAGCGGCTGGTCGCGGTTGGGGCCGAAGATCGCCGGGAAAAGGCCGGGCGAAAGCTTGCCCAGCATGACGTTCGCATCGGTCACCGTCAGCGGCCCGCCGCGACGATAGGCTTTGGGTCCTGGATTGGCGCCGGCCGAATCCGGGCCGACGCGGAAGCGACCGTTCTCGAAATGCAGGATCGAGCCGCCGCCGGCCGCAACCGTATGGATCGACATCATCGGCGCGCGCATGCGCACGCCCGCCACCTCCGTCTCGAACGACCGCTCCAGTTCGCCGTCGTAGTGGGACACGTCCGTCGACGTGCCGCCCATGTCGAAGCCGATCATGCGGGTAAAGCCGGCAAGCCTGGATGTTTCCACGGCGCCGACAACGCCGCCCGCCGGGCCGGAGAGGATCGCGTCCTTGCCCTGGAAGAGGTCGGCCGCCGTCAGTCCGCCGGAGGACTGCATGAACATCAGCCGCGCGCCGTTCTGGCCATCGGCGCCGAGTTCCGATGCGACCTGTTCGACGTAGCGGCGGAGGATCGGCGAGAGGTAGGCGTCGACCACGGTCGTATCGCCACGCCCGACCAGCTTGATCAGCGGCGAGACCTCATGGCTGACGGACACCTGGGTGAAGCCGATCTCGCGGGCGATCCGCGCCGTCAGCTGCTCGTGCTCGGGGTAGCGGTAGGCATGCATGAATACGATGGCGAGGGCGCGGTAGCCGGCGTCGAAGCGGGCCCGTAACTCGTCGCGAATGACCGCCTCGTCGGGCGTCGCCTCGACCTGCCCGTCGGCGCGCACCCGTTCGTCGATCTCGACCACGGCGCTGTAGAGGAGCTCCGGCTTGATGATCTTCTTGGCAAAGATGTCCGTGCGGGCCTGATAGCCGATCGCCAGCGCATCGCGGAAGCCGCGTGTCGTGACGAGCAGCGTTCGCTCGCCCTTGCGTTCCAGAAGCGCATTGGTGGCGACCGTGGTTCCCATCTTCACGGCGCCGATCAAACCGGCAGGGACAGGCTCGCCCGGCTTCAGCCCCAGGAGCTCGCGGATACCCTGCACGGCCGCGTCCCGATAGGCTTCCGGATTTTCCGACAGGAGCTTGTGAGCGATGAGTTCACCATCCGGCCGGCGCCCGACGATGTCGGTGAAAGTGCCGCCGCGATCGATCCAGAAATCCCATCTCGCGTCTGTCATGTCCCGCCTCCTGGAAGAGTATTTTCCTTAACGAATGCATTTCGTCGATAAAACGTCAATGATTGATTGACAGCAAATTGCACATTGCTGCATCATGCCTCCATAACGGGCAGAAGGGCCGCAAGTGCCCCGCCCGCAACGGCAACCGAGGGGAGCCGACGATGCATGAGAGCCGTATGTTCTACGGGAGGATGACCTGTGTCCTCCATTGATCCGCGTCACAGTATCTTTCCCGAATGGCTGAGGAAGTCGCTCGACGGCCTCTATCTTGCTTCCGGCTATCTGGCCGGAGTGTTCCTGGTTGCCATCTTCCTGATCATGCTGGCGCTGTCGGCCGGCCGTCCGCTTGGGATCGACGTTCCCGCCGGCGACGACTTTGCAGCCTGGTGCATGGCGGCGACCGCCTTTCTGGGCCTTGCGCATACCTTCCGGTCGGCCGAACTGATCCGCATGGGCCTTGTCATCGATCGCTTCACCGGCTGGCCAAGGCGGCTGATCGAGATTGCCTGCACCGCGGTCGGCGCGACGGCCGTCTCCTATTTCGCCTGGTATGCCATGGAGATGACCTGGGTCTCCTGGAGGTTCAACGACGTCTCCATGGGCGTCATCGCCGTACCGCTGTGGATCCCGCAGCTCGGTATGTCCGTCGGATTGGCGGTCCTCGCGATCTCCTTCGTCGACGAGCTTCTGCATGTCCTCTTCGGCGGCACCCCACGCTACGAGAAGCCGCCGGCGACAAGCACGGACGAGATCATCGAGCGCGTCATGGAAAGTGGGGTCTGACGATGGATACCGTAGCGCTTGTCGAAATCTCCGGGATCATCCTCGGCACCCTCCTGTTTCTGCTCATCGGTGGCGTCTGGATCGGTGTCGCGCTTCTCGTCTGCGGCTTCATCGCGATGCAGTTCGCGCCCGCCGGCATCCAGATCGGCGCGGCGCTCGCAACGAACGCCTGGAGCGGCTCTGCCTCGTGGAGCCTAGCGGCTTTGCCGCTGTTCGTCTGGATGGGCGAGATCCTCTACCGCACGCGGCTCTCCGACGAGATGTTCCGCGGCCTGGCACCCTGGCTGAACTGGCTGCCCGGCCGGCTCGTGCATGTCAACGTGCTGGGATGCGGCCTGTTCGGGGCCGTCTCCGGCTCCTCGGCCGCAACGACCGCGATGGTCGCGAAGATCACGCTGCCGGAACTGAAGAAGCGCGGCTATGACGAGATGATCAGCCTCGGCTCGCTAGCCGGCGCGGGAACGCTAGGCTTCCTGGTGCCCCCGTCGATCACCATGATCGTCTACGCGGTCGCCGCGAATGTCTCCATCATCCAGATGTTCCTCGCGGGTCTCATCCCGGCGCTGATCGTCATGGTGCTCTATATTTCGGCCATCGTGGTCTGGGCCTTGCGAAACCCCGACAAGTGCCCGCCGCCTGAACCGAAGACGAGCCTGGCGAGCAAGCTCAAGGAAACCCTCAATCTCATCCCCCTCGCTCTCTTGATCGCGACGGTGTTCTCGGCACTTCTGATGGGATGGGCAACGGCCACCGAATGCGCCGCCTGGGGCGTGCTGGGCTCGCTCGTCATCGCCGCCTGGCAGAAGGCACTGACCTGGAAAAGCTTCAAGGACAGCGTCATGGGTGCCACGCGCATGACGGCCATGATCATGCTCATCCTCACCGGCGCCGGCTACATGTCGATCGCCATGGGCTACACCGGCATACCCGCGGCACTGGCAAGCTGGGTCGACGGCTTCGGTCTCAGCCCCTTTGCCCTGATTGCGGTCCTGACGATCATGTACATTCTGCTGGGCTGCGCGATCGACGGCCTGTCGATGATCGTGCTGACCACCGTTGTGGTCTTGCCCATGATCCAGCAGGCCGGCTTCGACCTGATCTGGTTCGGCATCTTCCTGGTCCTGATGGTCGAGATGGCTCAGATCACGCCGCCGGTGGGCTTCAATCTCTTTGTGCTGCAAACGATGAGCGGCCGAGATAGCCTGACGGTGGCCCGGGCGGCCTTGCCGTTTTTCTTCCTGCTTGTGGCGACTGCCGCCATCATCACGGTGTTCCCGGACATCGTGATGTTCCTGCCGCGAATGGCGTTTCCGGGTTAATCAACAGAAGGGGAATGCACATGAAATCGTTGAAGACAAACCTGATCAGGACGGGGCTTGCCTCCGTGGCCATTCTCGCCGCGGCCGGCTCGGCTCTCGCACAAACCGCCTGGGTGCTTCCGTCGGCCTATCCTCCGACGAATTACCATGTCGAGAACCTCAGCCAGTTCGCGGCCGACGTGGACACGGCAACAAACGGAGAGCTGAAGATCACCGTCCATCCGAACGCCTCGCTCTTCAAGGCGCCGGAAATCAAGCGTGCGGTGCAGACCGGCCAGGCGCAGGCCGGCGAAGTGCTGATGTCGCTGCACGAGAACGAGAATCCGATCTTCGGCATCGACGTCATTCCGTTCCTGGCAACGAGCTTCGAGCAGTCGAAGAAGCTCTGGGACGTTTCCAAGTCCTCCGTGGAAGCAGCACTCGACGAGCAGGGGCTGAAGCTTCTCTACACCACGCCCTGGCCGCCGCAGGGCATCTACACCAAGAAGGACGTCAACAGCGTCGCCGATCTGGCCGGGCTGAAATGGCGCGCCTACAACGTCGGCACCTCGCGCATTGCAGAGCTCGTCGGTGCGCAGCCGGTGACCGTACAGGCGGCCGAACTGCCGCAGGCCCTGGCCACCGGCGTCGTCGACGGCCTGATGACGTCGAGCGCCACCGGCGTCGATTCCAAGATCTGGGAATCGCTCACCCACTACTACGACACCCAGGCCTGGATCCCGAAGAACGTCATCTTCGTCAACAAGGAAGCCTTCGAGGCGCTTGATCCGGCCGTGCAGACGGCGGTGACGGAAGCCGCAGCAGCGGCCGAAGCCCGCGGCTGGAGCCTCGCTGCCGAGAAGACCTCCGCCTACATGGAGACGCTGAAGTCGAACGGCATGCAGGTCGTGGCGCCGAGCGACGAGCTGAAGACGGGACTGAGCGAAGTTGGCGCCAAGCTGACGGCAGACTGGCTCGCCAAGGCCGGCGACGAAGGCAAGGCCATCGTCGACGCCTACAACAACTAACGGAAACCAAAGACGCCGCCGGCTTCGTCGGCGGCGTCTCCCAAGGAGGACCGCATGCCCGCAAGGAAACAGGATCCCCTGGGTCCGATCGTCTCGTCCGGTCATCTGGCGACCGGCGCACTGCCGGCGCTGTCGGAGATCGAGTTCGGGCTGATCATGCTCAACAACGCCTTCCATCGATGGATGGTCCGCTGCATGTCGGCCGCAGGTGTGCCGGATCTATCTCCCGTCGATATTCTCGTGCTGCACAACATCAACAGCCGCGACAAGCCGAAGACGCTCGCCGACATCTGCCTCGTGCTCAACATCGAGGACACCCATGTCGTCACCTATGCGCTGAAGAAGCTGGAGCGCCTGAAGCTGATCAAGTCGGGAAGGCGCGGCAAGGAAAAGCTGGTGATGGTGACCGAGGCAGGCGCCGATGCCTGCGAACGCTACAAGGCCATGCGCGAAAGCCTGCTGGTGCGCTCCGTCCTCGCCACCGAGGTTTCCGCCGAAGCCCTCTCCGACATGGCGTCCCGCCTGCGGGCGCTGTCGGGTCACTATGACCACGCCGCGCGGGCTGCCGCATCGCTGTGATGCTGCACCTCGGGCATCGACCCGGAGAGGGTCACTCCGAGAAGTAGATGGTCGCCCGTTTGTCCGACGGAAGCCCGCTTTCAGTGTCGGACAGTTCGACCGCCACGATGCTGCCGATGTCGACGGACTCGCTCTGGATAGCCGAGTAGAAAATCGCGCTCGCTTCGATCGCCGTCCTCAATGCTGTCAGTTCGGCCTCACGGTCCGCCATCTCGGGCGCGATCTTCTCCATTTCGGTCGCGGCAAGCGGCACGAAGTGAAAGTTCTCGACACCGAATGTCATCTGGATCTGCTCCGCGTTCGATTCGGTCTGTTCAAGTGCCTGAAGCACCTTTGCCACGACGTCGGCGGCATCAGGCTCTTCCGCCTTATCGACGCTGTAGCCGAAGAGGTCGGCAGGATCGCCCAAGGCATCGACACCCGATTGGGCAGAGGCTGGCGTTGCCGGGATCGTTGCGGCGAGAAGAGCCGCCGCCAGGCTCAGTCGGGGCAAAGAATTCTTGCGCATCTGAAAAACCACTTCCAATTCTGTCACGGGTCGGTTGCGATCGAAGGCTAAAGCCTGAATGAGGCAGGCATATAGGTCCGATGACGGTCTTGGCGAGTCTCGCACCCGGAAGCCATGACAGAGGCGAGCACCGCATCGGAGATCATCTGCTTGTGGCGGGCGTGAAGATCGGGTGGCGACAGATCGCGGGCTGGCGGGCGGTCCCCTCGACCGCGCGCCGTCCACGCATCAGTGGTCCTTCGAGGCTCCGGTGTTCGGTTCGCGCTCCCAGTACCAGGCCGCGTACATTTTTTTCCGGCTGTGCCCGCGGCTCTTCAGGAAGGCACGGATGGAGCGGACGTCCTCCTTTTCGCAAGCCACCCAGACGTAGGCCTCCTCGTCGAGGGAAGCGACCGCGGTCTTGATCGCGTCCGCCAGCACGTGCTCGGCGCCGGCGGCATAGCTCTTCCGGCGCAGCCATTGCACCTCGAGCGAACCCGCGGTGGGAAGCGGCTGCTCTTCAGCCGCGTCCAGAACCTCGATGATCGCCTTCATCCTTGTGCCGGCCGGCATTTCGGCGGCGATGCGGGCGATGGCGGGCAGGGCACTCTCGTCGCCGGCCAGAAACAGGGAGGTCGCCGCCGGCAGGTCGCCGCCGCCGGGTCCCAGCAGTGCCACTCTCTCTCCCGGTTGTGCATCCCGGGCAAAATCGGCGCCGGGCGTGGCAACACCCTCCGCCGGATGCTGCACGAAGTCGATCCAGAGTTGTCCCCGTGCGATGTCCACGCCGCGGATGGTGTAGATGCGGACCAGGATCTCGTCCTCTCCCTCCGGCCATTTGACGCGGCCATCGTCGCGCAGCGCGGGCCAGATCGGTGGCCGGCCCTTCGGCGGCACAAGCAGGCGCACATGCATGTCGCCGTCGACGAAGGGCGAGAGATCGTCGCAGGCAAATGTCACCCGACGCATGCGCGGCGTCACGTCTTCGGCGGAAACCACCGTCACTTCGTGGATGTTCGGCAGCTGCCCGAGCGGCGCCGGCTCCGACCATGTCAGTTCCATCGGATCATCGCCGCTGAAATAGAACAGGTGCTCCGCGATGACGTTGCGGCTGACGTTGAGCGTCTCTTCCGTCGGGCACGAAAGCTCGATCAGCAGCCTGCCGTCATGCTCGCGGATCCCGGCGGTCCCGGCCTCGCTCTTCAGCAGCACCCGGTTACCCGTGCGCTGGACTTCGGAATGTTCGACGAAGTGCTCGCAGATTTCGTCGAGCATGCTTGCGGCATCCTTGGGAAGGGCCATGCCGGAGAGCTTGAATTCCTGGACTGCGTTCATGGGCGGTCATCCTTCTGGAAACTTAGGGTACAGCAAGAGAGGCAAATCGTGGGTGTGTGTATGGTCATGAGGCCGGTTCGCCCCCGGCTGTTGCCATCCGGTGCCGGCCGATCGGAAGCATGATCGGGCGGCCCGAGGTCGGATCGGTGATGATGCGGCTTTCGAGGCCGAAGACCTCGCGCACCATCTGTTCGGTCAGCACGTCTTCCGGACGGCCGGAGATGTGCAGCCGCCCGCCCGCCATGGCCACGAGATGGTCTGCGTAGCGGGCGGCAAGGTTGAGATCGTGCAGTACCATGACGATGGTCGTCTCGCGGGTCCTGTTGAGATCCGTCAGCAGGTCCAGCACTTCGATCTGGTGGCTGATGTCGAGAAAGGTCGTCGGCTCGTCGAGGAGCAGGATCTGCGTCTGCTGTGCCAGTGCCATGGCGATCCAGACCCGCTGGCGTTGTCCGCCCGACAACTCGTCCACGGGCCGCTCGGCAAGCTCGAGCGTCTTGGTCGCCGTCAGCGCCGCGGCCACCGCCTCGTCGTCCTGACGCGTCCAGCGCGAGAAGATCCCCTGGTGAGGGTGGCGGCCGCGACCGACGAGATCGGCAACCGTGATCCCCTCCGGCGCGATCGGTGATTGCGGCAGCAGGCCGAGCGTCCGGGCAAGCTCTTTCGGCGGCGTGCGATGGATCGACTTGCCGTCCAGCAGCACTTGGCCATGGCGTGGCGTCAGCAGCCGGGACATGGCGCGCAGCAGCGTGGACTTGCCGCAGGCATTGGCGCCGACGATCACGGTGATCCGGCCCGGTTGAATGGCGAGATCCAGGTCGCTGAAGATGTCGGGGCCGTCGTAGCCGGCGGCAAGCTGGCTGACGGTGAGCGAATGACGGGTCACAGGGAACCTCCGGCCCGGTTGACGCGGACGATCAGGAAAATCAGATAGGGTGCGCCGAGCGCGCCGGTGACGACGCCGACCGGGTAGCGGCCGGGCAGCAGGAACTGGCCGGCGTAATCGCCCACCAGCACCAGCGTCGCCCCGATCAGCGCCGAGGGGATCAGCAGGGATCCCTTGCTGCCGATCATGCGAGCGGCAATCGGCCCGGACAGAAATGCGACGAAGGCGATCGGCCCGGTGATCGCCGTCGCCGACGCGATCATGCCGACGGCCGCCACGATGACGATCATCCGCGTTCGTGCCACCCGTACGCCGAGACCTGCTGCCGTATCGTCTCCCAGCCGCAGCGCCTCCAGATTGCGGCCTTGGCTGAGAAGCAATCCGCCGAAGACGACGAGACCCAGCAGAAGCGGCAGAGCCTGGTCGAGTTGCGCGCCATTGACGCTGCCGGTCAGCCAGCGCATCGCCTCCTGCAGGCTCCAGGCCGGCGCCCGGGAGAGGATATAGGCGATCACGCTTTCCAGCATGGCCGAGACGCCGATCCCGACGAGGATCAGCCGCGTCCCGGCCATGCCGTTCGAAAACGACAGGCCATAGACCAGCAGGGCGATGGTCAGTCCGGCGATGACGGCGATGATCGAGACGATCGGCCCGCTCAGCGACAAGACGACGATGGCAAACACCGCCGCCGCACTGGCGCCGGAACTGATCCCGATGATGTCGGGACTGGCCAGCGGATTGCGCAGCATGATCTGGAAGGCGACACCGCCCAGCCCGAAGCTCAGGCCCGCCAGCACCGAGAGCACGGCCCGCGGCAGACGCAGCTGCCCGACGGCGAAACTCGCTCCGGCGACGTCTTGCCCCAGAAGCACGCGCAGCACGTCTCCCGGCGGCGTATAGGATTGGCCGAGCGAAAGGGTCAGCGCGAAACTGGCCGTCAGAAGGGCCACCAGAACCAGGATGACGAGACGGTGCCGCCGCGTCCGGTGGCGGCGCTGGTCGACGATCAGGGTCATGGCGAGGGATATCATGGTCACAGCTCCCGCACCCGCTGGCGCCGGACGATCCAGATGAAGAAGGGGGCGCCGACAAGCGCCGTGACGATGCCGACGTCGAGTTCTCCCGGTCGCGCGATGATCCGCCCGAAGATGTCGGCAGTCACGAGCAGGCAGGCGCCGCCGAGCGCCGAAAACGGCAGCAGCCAGCGATGATCGACCCCCACGAGCAGCCGGCAAAAATGCGGTACGACCAGGCCGACGAAGCCGATCGGCCCGCAGACGGCAGTGGTCGCACCCGACAGCAGGATCGCGCCCAGCGCCGCCGTGGCGCGGGCAACCGCAACCCGTTCGCCGAGTCCCGCCGCAAGATCGTCGCCGAGCGCCAGCGAATTCAGTCTGCGCGCCGAGAGCAGGCTGATGGCAAAGCCGACGGCAAGAAACGGCAGCACATGCCAGATACGATCGAAGGTCGCCCCGCCGACGCCGCCGATCTGCCATGACCGGATGCCACCGGCGATATCGTTGCGCGGCAGCACCACCGCAATCACCATGGAGGAGAAGGCGATGGATGTGGCGGCGCCGGCGAGCGCCAGCTTCAGGGGTGTCGCGCCGCCACGTCCCAGCGAGCCGATGGTGTAGACGAAGACGGCCGCCCCTCCGGCGCCGAGGATGGCGACCCAGATATAGGCCTGTGCCGAGGCAATGTTGAACCAGGCAACCCCGATCACCACGGCCAGCGAAGCGCCCATGTTGACGCCGAGAATGCCGGGATCGGCCAGCGGATTGCGCGTCACCCCTTGCATGATCGCGCCGGCAAGTCCGAGAGCGGCTCCAGCCAGCAGCGCCAGCAGGGTTCGCGGAATGCGCACGGCGACCGCCGCCTGGCCGATGCTGTCGACCTGCCCACCGAGCGCCGCGATGATATCCGACCAGTCCACCACCCGCGTCCCGATCGCCACCGACAGGGCACACAGCGCAGCAAGCAGCGCGATCAGGGCCGCAAGCCAGAGGCTGCGGCCGCTGTGCGATGATCCGCGATAGTGGGCGGGGCCTCTGGATTGCACGCCGTCAGCCGTCATTTGGTCTTCTGGGTGGCCTTGGCCAGCAGCGCCACATAGTCCTTCAGCACCCAGGAGATCGACAGCGGCGTCGGATTGGCGGCCGTGCCGAGTGGATCGCGGCCGAGCATGACGACGGCGTCGTTTTCGACGGCCGGCATCCGCGACATAAGCGGGTTGCTCTTCAGCGCATCGAGCAGCGCCTGGGTGCCATAGGTGACGACGATGTCGACATCGTCGAAGGCATCGACACGCTCGGCACTGATGGAGCCCGAGAAACTGCCGGTCGTCGAGGCGTCGATGACGCTCGTGGGCGACGTCAGGCCGAGGTCGGCGAAGAACTGCACCCGGGTGTCATGCGTCGTATAGAAGTTCACCGTGCTCAGATCGGTCTCGTCCAGATGGGTGACGAACATGGCCGACTTGCCCCGCAGTTGCGGGTATCCGGCGACTACCTGTGCGATCTCGCCCTCGATGTCGGCGATCAGCTGCTCGCCTTCGGCAGCCATGCCGAGGCCGGCGCTGTTGAGTGTGATCATCGCGCGCCAGTCCGTAGCCCAGGGAGACTGCGGATAGGCGACCACCGGAGCGATCTGGCTCAGCGTGTCGTAGTCGGATTGGCTGAGGCCGGAATAGGAGGCGAGGATCACGTCGGGATTGGTCGCGGCCACCGCCTCGAAATCGATCCCGTCGCCCTCGTCGAAGAGCACCGGCGTCTCGCCCCCAAGCGCAGTCAGTCTCTCGGCCACCCAGGGCAGCAGTCCGTCACCGTCGTCGTCGCCGAAGTTGGCCGCCGCCATGCCGACGGGCACGATCCCGAGCGCCAGCGGCACCTCGTGGTTGGCCCAGGCCACCGTCGCCACCCGTTCGGGCTTCTCGGTGATGGTCGTGGTGCCCAGCGCATGCTGGATCGTGATGGGATAGGAAGTCGCCTCATCGGCCCTTACGCTGGCGAGGGGTGCCAGAGACAGGCAGACCGCAACCATGGGCGCGGCGAAACGGCATGACCGCAGCATTGGCGAGATCTCCTTGTTAACTGGACATTCCGTCTCAGGTTCACGCAGCAACGTCAAGTCGCCGCGATCTGCCGCCCGAAAGGCACCGCGAAGTTTCCGGGGTTTCCTACAAGAACGAAGAAATCTACAATACTGGACTGCAATCCTCAAGTTAGTTAGGAAGCGCAGGGGATATTCATCAAACCGATAGGCCGAGCGCGAACCCGGACTTTCCGTTCGCCGCTCGTCTCGAACTTTGATCGCTGATCCCGGCACTCATTCGGCGACGCCGGCTCCCTTGGTGGGTGCCGGCAGCAGCAACAGAAATCGGGACCGATCCATGCGCATCGACAAGACAGACGGCAACACCAGACATGCTCTCCTCGGCTACCGGACTGCGGTCCTGCTGGGCTGCACGGCACTCGTTGCCTTCGCGCCGATGCGCCTGCTGGCCCAGGAGGCGGCAAGCGCGGAGGGCGCAACGGTCCTGGAAACGATCGTGGTCCAGGGCACCGGCACCGATGACGATGCCCGCTCGATCGTTGCCACGCGGTCCACGGGTGCCGGCAAACTGCCGACCGATATTCTGAACACCCCGGCCTCTGTCTCCGTCATTACCTCCAAGGAAATCCAGGAGCGCGGCGCCGACAGCGTCGAGCAGGTGGTGCAGTACACCGCCGGCGTGGTGACCGATTTCTACGGCTCCGATGACCGTTACGACTACTTCGATATCCGCGGCTTCACGCCCTATACCTACCGCGACGGCCTGGCCATCGGCCGCACCTTCGGCGGAACCCGCGAGGAACCCTTTGCCTTCGAGCGCATCGAGGTACTGAAGGGCGCCGGATCGGCAGGCTTTGGAGCAGCCGAACCCGGTGGATCGGTGAACTATGTCACCAAGCTGCCGAAGAGCGAGCGCTTCGGTGAAGTCTATGGCACCGGCGGATCCCACAACCACAAGGAAGTCGGCCTGGACTTCGGCGACAACATCACCGAAGACGACACGCTGTCCTATCGGTTCACGGGCAAGCTTCAGGATGCGGACGCGGAATACGATTATTCGGAGGACAACAAGAAGTTCATCATGGGCGGCCTGACCTGGCGCCCCTCGGATGTGACGAGCCTCTCCTTCGTCTTCGATCACCTCAACATGGACGGTGTTCCCGGCAGCGGCGGCCAGCCGCTCGGCTCCGACTTCGACAGGGACCGCTTCTTCGGCGAGCCGGAATATTACTTCCGCTCGACGAACCGCAACACCTACAGCGTCATGTTCGACCATGATTTCGGCAACGGCCTGAGCTTCGGTTCCAATGCCCGATACAGCAAGTCTAACGACGCTTTCGGCAGCGCCTATCTCTCCAACACGCGCACCGATGGATCGAACCTGGCCGACCGCTATTTCTTCGGCAGCGACAAGTCGAGTGAACAGTTCATCATCGATGCGAACCTGATCTACGAGACGAGCTTCGACAATGTCGAGAGCCGTACGCTGGTGGGCATTGAACACAATGACTTCGAGGCGGAGACCTATGGTCTCTACAACCCGTCGGCTCCTCCGATCAACTGGGTGAACCCGATCTACAGCGGCGCACCCGCGTCGACGGCGCCAAATTCTGGAACGCGCAACGACCAGCAGACGACGGCGATCTATCTGCAGCAGGATCTCACCTTCTCCGACAGGCTGACCGCGAGTGTCGGCCTGCGCAACGATTGGCTTGATCTGAGTGAAACGAACCTCGTCTCGGGCGTCACGCGGTCAGACGATCACAGCGAGTTCACCACACGCTTCGGCCTGAGCTACAAGATCACCGAGGAATTGGCAGCATACGCAAGCTACGCCGAGTCCGCGGCCCCTCCGAGCATTGGCAGCGAACCGACGACGGGGAGACAGTATGAGGCCGGTATCAAATACCGCCCCGATGCCTTCCCGGCCCTGTTCACCGCATCCGTCTACGACCTCACGAAGGGCAACATCACGGTCTACGACAGCGTGACCTACCTGCCGCAAACCGTCGAAGAGGTCCGGCACCGCGGCATAGAGCTCGAAGCGAAGGCAGAGGTGACGGACAACATCAGTGTCATCGCAGCCTACAGCTACATCGACTCCAACATCGAAGAGCCGGGCGGCGCAAACGACGGCAACCGCCTCATGCGCGTTCCCAAGCACGTGGCTTCGGTCTGGGGAACCTATACGGTGCCAGGCGAGGATGCACGGGGTGACATGACCTTCGGGCTTGGTGCCCGCTACATGGACTCCTACTTCACCAACATCACCAACACGATCTCCTCGGAAAGCGCCGTCGTCTTCGATGCGTCCTTCACCTACAAGATCCAGGAGAACACCACGTTCCAGCTGAACGCCAGCAATCTCTTCGACGAGAAGCATGTGGCAAGCCAGGACAGCGGCGGCGTGTACTACAACCCCGGCCGCGCCATCTACGCGACGCTGCGCCAGACCTGGTGACATACACCCCCACCCGGAACTGCTTCGGGTGGGGACTGTCTAGCGAATGAGCTGCAAACGGCGCCAGGCAGCCGGCGTGTCGCCGGCGATCTGCCGGAAGGCTTTCGTCAGATGCGCCTGGTCGGAGAAGCCCAGATGGGCGGCAATGCCGGCCACGGTCATGTCGCTCTCCAGCAGGAGCTGCTGGGCGAGCTCGATACGCCGTGCCAGCTGCCACTGCAGCGGCGTCTTTCCGGTCGTCTGCTTGAAGACATGGGCAAACCAGCTTTCCGAAAGACCGACCGTCTCGGCCATGTCGGCAACGCTGAGGCGGCAATCGGCCTGGCCGTTGAACCGCGAAATCAGCTTGTTCATCTGTGCCTGGGGCAGCCGCCCGCTCCCCTGTTCGTCGCCCGGTCCGGGAATGTCGAGGAGCCCGGAGACGATGCTGCCGACCAGGCTTTCGGCGTAGACCGCATGCTTCGAAGGGGTCGACAGTTCGCCGACGAGCAGATTGGCAAGCGTCGCGATGCCGCCCACGTCCTGGAGCTCGACGGGGCGGCTCAGCGCCGCCCGCGCAGCCGACGTGCCCACCGAAGGCGACAGGAACCGCAGCAGCCTGTCCTTCTGCACATGCAGGTCGAGATGCGAAAACCGGTGCATGGCCGTGAACTTCGTCCAAAGGGGCACGCCGGCCGGAACGTAGACGGCCCGCGTCATGGGACGCTCGTTCTGTCCGAAGCCGCTTTCCCGGTTCGACATGCGGATCTGCGACGAGACGTCGTTGAAGAAGATCACGATGCGCGGGTCGGGAGAGAGGTAGTAGGCATGGGCGCCGGCCTGGCCTTCCGC
>JBKBXP010000042.1:0-16906 GCA_046314035.1 Pseudorhizobium sp.
CTTTGCCTTCCGCTCCCTGCCCTCGCCCAGCAACAGGACCCGCAACCGGACCAGCCGAAGCGCAAGCAGCTGCTGCTCGTCTCCTTCGATGGTGCCGGCGACAATGCGCTCTGGCAGCGAAGCCGCGATTTCGCCAAGGCCACCGACATCCGCTTCACCTATTTCCTCTCCTGCACGCTGGTGATCGCGCGCGCCGACGCTTCGACCTACAAGGGGCCGCACCACAAGGCCGGCCGCTCCAACATCGGCTTTGCGCAGACCGCGGAGGAGGCCCGCACCCGCCTCGCCCACGTCTGGCAGGCGTATGAGGAAGGCCACGAGATCGCCAGCCACACCTGCGGCCATTTCGATGGCGCCGACTGGAGCGTGGGCGACTGGAAGACGGAAATGGACAGTTTTCGCGCGGTGCTGGCCGACGCCTGGACCGCCAATGGCGCCGCCGCCGACGAGCCGCCGGGCTGGCGCGATCTGGTGCAGCACGGCATCCGCGGCTTCCGCGCGCCCTATCTGTCGGCCCCCGACACCCTGTTTGCGGCGGAACGCGAAAAAGGCTTCCTCTACGATGCGAGCACCGTAACCAAGGGGCCGCTGCTGCCCCGGGAGAAGGACGGCATTACCCATTTCGGCCTGCCGCTGATCCCGGAGGGCCCGAAGCAGCGCCCGATCATCGCCATGGACTACAATCTCTTCATCCGACACTCGGCCGGCGTCGAGAACCCCAGCCGCTCCGCCGAATTCGAAGAGCGCGCCTACGCCGCCTTCCGGGCCGCCTTTGACCGCCAGTATGAAGGCGACCGCATCCCCTTCCAGATCGGCCTGCACTTCGTCGAGATGAACGGCGGCGCCTACTGGCGGGCCATGGAGCGGCTGGCGACCGAAGTCTGCGCCCTCCCCGACGTCGCCTGCGTCACCTATGCGGAGGCGATGGAAGAGCTTCAGCCGGGTTCATCGGAGAGTTCCGGCCTCTAAAGACCGCATCGGGCACGTTGAAAGCCCGGCCAAATGTGCTACATTGTTGCACATCGGAGCGTCATCATGTCCATCACCACGAAGATCCGGCGGCAGGGCGGCGCCGCCATTGTGACCATCCCGCCCGTCATGCTGCAGATGATGCAGACGCAGGTTGGCGACCAGCTTTCGCTGACGGTCGCGGACGGAGCCCTGGTGGCCCGGCCCGTGGAGCGCGCCAGCCGCCGCTATACGTTGAGCGAACTCCTGAAGGGTGCCGAGGAAATGCAACGACTTTCGGCCGAGACTGCCGGGACACTGGACGGCGATGCCGTCGGTCGCGAGATCGGCTGATGATCCGCAGCAACGTGCCGCGGCGTGGCGACGTCTTCTGGATCGACCCCAATCCCGTGGCCGGTCGTGAAATGAAGAACCGGCACCGCTTCGTCGTCATCACCCCTCGCGAGATCAATGCTCTGGGCGTTGCGATGACCGTCCCCATCACCACTGGCGGCGCCTTCACGAGGGACGTCGGTCTGGCGGTGCCGATCACCGGCCATGACACCACTGGAATCGCCGCCTGCAACCAGGTGCGCAGCTTCGACATTGCTGCACGCATTCAGCAGAAGACGGCGCAGTACATCGAAACGCTGGATGCCACGACCATGAACGAGATTGTCGCGCGGGTCGTCAGCGCCATCGATCCCGCGCCAGAGGCGCCCTGAGGGGCACTTTTGTCTCCCTCCAGATTTTTAAACCAACCCGAACAGCACCTTACCGCTTTTCACATTCACCTGGATTCACCTCCCTGCCGGATGCGCGACAATCGGGGCATCATCGGAAGGGAGCACCGGGTCGCGAACCGGGGTAGCGCCCGAACAAGGCTCGGTGCCGGTGATGGCTGCAGTGACGGACGGGACAGCAGGGAACTTCCCGAACGACGCGGCAACCGGGGCAGGCGGAAAGCCTGAAAACACCAACCCCGATACCTCACCCGCCTGCCCTCTCCCCTTTGAACCCGCGCGGGTCACCCGGCGCGGACCAAACGGCTGTCCGGCGTTACGTCGGCCGGTCGGCTTCCAGCTCACCGCCCATGGCTTCGCGCTCGAGATAATGCTGGTCGATCTCCGGCAGCGGCTCGTCGTCGATGGCAGCCTCGAAGGCCTTCAGACGCTTGTAGACCGACATCAATTCCACGATCGTCGTCCAGGAGTTGATGAGGTACTGAAACGAGCTCCGCACCTGCTCGAACACATTGCTGACCTGGGTAAATACACCCAGCGTAACCTTGCCGGCTGCAATAGACGGGATCAGCACGAGAAGGCTGAACAGGTCATCGGCCCTGAGGTAGAAGAAGCGGGCGATGTTGAAATAGAGGTAGTGGAAGTAGAGACGAAAATAATTCTTTCGAACATTGTCGAAGAGTTCGGCGACCGTAAGCGGATCTGCGCGATTGGGGTCATCCTCTCCGTAAACCAGTTCCTTACGGTAGGCAGCCTCCACCCGCTGATTCCGGAACTCAAGCCCAGGCAGTTTGATACCCACGAGGGCGAGGAACAGCGTACCGAACAGTGACCAGAGCACAGCCGCCCAAACCAGGGCATGGGGCACCTCCCCGAGCAGAGGCAGTTCGGTGATCGTCGCCGAGAACGAAAACAGGACCGGCGTGAACGCTATGAGCGTCATGATTGCTCGCACGAAACCGACGCCCAGCCCCTCCACTGTCGCCGAAAACCGCATTGTATCTTCCTGAACACGCTGCGATGCCCCTTCGATGTGGCGCAGCTTCGGCCAGTTGCCCATGTAGAACTCGTTCATCGCCGTCCGCCAGCGGAAGATGTAATGGCTTACAAAGAACAGGTTAAGCACGCTGACGGTGATCGAGACGAAGGCGATACCTGTGATGCCTAGAAGGCCGGTATAGAGTTGTTCCGCGGTGACCGGAGCGGTTCTGGCGAGCGCTTGCTGAACTAGATCGTAATAGGGGCCATACCATGCATTGAACGCCACGCTCACCTGGACGGAGAAGTAGGTGACAAAAATGATAAGTGCGCTGCCAAGGACCGACCAATATTGCCAACGGTGGGGCGCGTATAGAAACCAAAAGGCGGCGAAAAGCGAAGTGGCAGCAAAGTAGTAGACATAGAACCACAAGAAGGAGCCGGACCAGAATAGGGAAACATCGACCTCTGCATTGGGATCACGTGGAAGGAAACCAAGTGAGGAACCGATTTCGGATCCACCTGCGTACCAGGAGATCACGACAAGTGTGGCCCAGAGGAAGGCAGAGATGAAAAACGGCTTCGGCCGTGGAAAGAAGGAATGAAACACGTGGCAGCACTCGTTTGCGCGATATGGCCGTGATTGGCTGGGGGATGGCGTGGCGGCAAACTAGGGCAGAACTGTGTGGGCAGCAATGCCGCCCGGTGCGCCTTACGCAATTGTAATTCCGCGGGTTCTTACGCTTGGCGCAGGATCGGCACGACCAGCAGCGCCGAGATCGCCAGCACCACGGCGGCCAGCATCGTCGGCAGCGTGAAGCTGCCGCTGCCTTCCGCCAGCCAGCCGGCCGCCAGCGGTCCGGCGATCTGCCCCGTCCCGAAGGCAGCGGTCATGAAGGCGAGTGCCCGGCGTGGGCTTTCCGGCGCCAGCGTCCGGCCGATCTGCAGCCCGTAGGCGGTGATCGCCATGAAGGTGAGGCCGAGGAAGAGCCCGCCGACCAGTGCGCCCGCCGTCGGTGGCAAGAGCACCGAAGCGAAGACGCCGACCGCCTCCAGCGCAATGCAGGCGGCATAGGTCGCGGTCGCTCCCACCCGGCGCACCAGCAGGCGCCAGGCCAAGAGCGACAGCGCCGCCGCCGTGCCGGTGACGAACCAGGCGAGAAACTCGACGACCGGGCCGGCATCCGTGGTGCGCGCGATGGTCACCAGGAAGGTGGCGGTGATCACATAGCCGAAGCCGAACAGGCCGTAGGACAGGGTCAGCAGCACGAGCGGCCGGCGCCAGGGAAGCGGCGGCTCCTGCACCCGGGTGGCGCCCCTCACCGGCCGCGGCAGACGCGGTGCGATGATGAGAAGGCAGAGCAAGGCGACGACCGCGCTGCCGATCCAGCTCAGCCGCCAGCCATGCGCCCCATCGCCGGCGGCGAGATTGACGAGAAAGACCAGCGCCGACGACAGCGCGATCCCGAAGCCGACGCCGCCGAAGTGCAGCATCGTCACCCGCTCGTTGTGAAGGGCACGCGGCAGCACCAGCGACGAGGTGAAGACCATCGCAAAGGCACTGGCCACGCCGGCGAGCATGCGGATGATCAGGAAGCCGACGAGACTGTCGACGGCAGCCATGGCCGCCAGCAGCACCGCCGTCGCCAGAAGCCCGGCAAGCGCCGCCCGCCTCTCCCGGCCCTCCGCCCAGCCGTAGGCGGCCAGCACGGCGCCCAGCAGATAGCCGACGAAGTTGGCGCCGGCGATCAGTCCGGCATCGGCCGCCGACAGCGAGGCCCCCGCCATCATCCCCGGCAGGATCGGCGTATAGACGAAGCGCCCGAACCCCATGGCCGCGGCCATGGCGAGCCCGCCGGCGATGCCGATGGCGAGCGGAGAAGACTGCGGGACCGGCGGATGGGCGGGAGGATGGGGTGCCATGCGCGCTTATGGCACCGCAACCGCCGGCGCCGCAAACCAGCAATATTGATCGACCGATGCGCAACGCTGATGGGTTTCGCCTGTTGCCGACTCAGCAAGACCGGGCCTGTCTCGTGAAGCGACTGGTTGGCGAAAAAAATGCCGAGCGTTTCTCAACTTCCCCGGAACCTACCGCAGAACCCCTTGTTCGGCACCCGTTCCCAACATGAGGAGAGAACAATGTTCTATACCGACGGAAAACTGCAGTATCCTGTGCGCGTCGAGACGCCGAACCCGCTGTTTGCCCGTGCGCTGCAGCAGGCCATCGGCGGCGTCGAGGGCGAGATCCGCGTTGCCATGCAATATTTCTTCCAGGCCTGCGGCGCCCGGGGCAACCCAAAGTTCCGCGACCTTTTGATGAACACGGCGGCCGAAGAACTGGGCCACATCGAGATGCTGGCAACGGCGGTGGCCATGAACCTCGAAGGCGCGCCGCTCGCCCTGAAGGAAGAAGTCGCCAATGATCCCGTCGGCGGCGCGGTGCTCGGCGGCCTCAACCTCAAGAACCTGCTTTCCGCCGGCCTCTCGGCCATGCCGGTGGACTCCGACGGCGTGCCCTTCGACATGTCGCACATCTACGCCAGCGGCAATATCGCCGCCGACATGACGGCAAACGTCACCGCCGAATCGACCGGCCGCATCCTCGCCGTGCGCCTCTACAACATGACCAACGATCCGGGCATGAAGGACATGCTGTCCTTCCTGATCGCCCGCGACACCATGCACCAGAACCAGTGGATGGCGGCGCTCGAGGAACTCGGCGGCCCGACCGAGGTCTTCCCGATCCCCAACAGCTTCCCGCAGGAGCAGGAAAAGCAGGAGTTCAGCTATTCCTTCCTCGGCTTCCAGAACGACGGCAGCGAGCCGGTGCAGGGTCGCTGGACGGAAGGCCAGTCGATCGACGGCAACGGCTCCTTCTCCAGCCGGCCGATGGAGCCGCTTGGCGAGAAGCCGAACCTCGGCCGCGCCAAGCCCAACAGCGGCGCCCAGGCCGAACAGCTCTAGGGAGGGGCGCCGATGGAAAGACGGTCTTTCCTCGCCGGCGCGGGCGGAGCCTTGGCTTCGCTCCCGCTGATGGCCGCGACCGCTGCGGCCGGCGAGCCGAAGGCAGGCATCAGGCTGCTGCGGTCCTATGTGGCCAATCGCGACCAGTTCCCGCAGGCGCGTCCGCCGGAGGTGGACGAGATCCTGCGCCTTCGCCGACGGCCGGATCGCAGCTTCGATCCCGCCAGTATAGCAGTTGAGAGACGCGACGGCAGCCAGCTCGGCTATCTGCCGCCGGCATCGACCGGCATGCTGGCCGCCCTGCTCGACGCGGGCTTCAGCGCCCATGCCGTCGCCCTTCGCGGCGACGGTGGCTCCCAGATCCCGCTTCAGGTCTATCTGGAGAAAGCTCCAGGCCGGACGGCATAGGGCAGCTGGGAACGGCATCGACAAGGACAGCGGAGCATTGAAGGGCACGGGCGGCGCTATCCGCCCGTGCCCGACGCTCTTGAGGCCACTCCCCGGCGATTCGTGCGCGCTGGGCGCAGCGCAGCCTTCGGCCGCTCGTCGGCAGCCGCAACGTTATCCACAGCACCGCGCCCACCGACCGTCATCCGCGACGACGATCTGTGCGATGTCCGCACAGATCAAGCCTGTCGCCCTCGCGAGAGACCTCTGCGGATGCCGGCGCTTCATCATTCGTTAACCGGAACCCGAATGCCACCGCGGAAGATCTGAACTTCCCGCGCCTTCCTGACTTAACCTCCGGCGGTCGGTTGAGTCGGACGGCGCGACATGAGGTCGCCAGCGTCGGATCGGGCATGACGCCCACAACCGACGCATTTCGGCTCTCGCGACAGTGCGGGCCTTTCGCGGCCAACCCGTGTTCAATGATTGGACCGGGCGCCCGGAAGCCCGCACGCTGTCTTCGCCTGCTAGCTCGCCAGTGTCAGGATCAGCGGCCCATTGCGGGTGGCGACGATCGTGTGCTCGTATTGCACCGTCAGCGCCCGCGGCTCGCTGTAGAGCGTCCACGGATCGCCGTTGCCGCCGTCCACGGCCCAGTCGGCTCCGACCGACAGGAACGGCTCGATGGTGAAGACCAGCCCCTCCTCGATCATCCGCGTCTCGGTCGGATCCGGCCAGGTCGGCAGTTCCTTGGGCTCGTCGTGCAGCGTGTGGCCGATGCCGTGGCTGGAAAGGTTCTGGATCAGCGTGTAGCGGTTCTTGCGCGCGAACTCGCCGATGGCATTGCCGATGCCCGCGAGCGGCCGGCCGGGCTTCACCTGCTGCAGCCCCGTCCACAGCGCGCGGCGTCCGTCGCGGCAGAGCTTTTCCGCCTGCCGCGTCACCGGCGGCACGGCGTAGGAGGCGCCCGCATCGCCAAACAACCCGTTCTTGACCGCCGAGACGTCGATGTTGACGAGATCGCCCGCGGCAATCACCCGGTCGCCGGGAATGCCGTGCGCCACGACCTCGTTGACGCTGATACAGGTGGCGCCCGGAAACTGGTAGCAGAACTCCGGCGCCGATTCCGCCTCGTTCTCCTCCAGCACCCGGCGCCCGATCGCGTCGAGCTCGGCGGTGGTGATACCGGGCTCGAGCGCCTTCGCCATGGTCTCGATGGCCACGGCGCAGATGCGCCCGACATCCTTGAGCTTCAGCAGTTCGTCTTCGGTGGTCACGATCATTCGAGTATCCGGTGGTTTCGGGCCGGTGGTTTCAGGCCGGTGGTGTCGCGCCAACCGCCGAACCCGTCAATTCTTTTCTGACGAGCGGCGCGACTTTCGTGCCGAAGAGCTCGATGCCGCGCATGATCTGCGCATGCGGCATCAGCCCGATCGCCATCTGGATCAGCAGCCGATCGTTGCCGAACACCCTGTGCGCCGCGACGATCTTTTCCGCCACCAGCTCCGGATCGCCGACGAAGAGGTTTCCGGTCGGGCCGCGCGCATGGTCGAACTGGGCTCGATTGGTCGGCCCCCAGCCGCGCTCGCGCCCGATGCGGTCCATGACGGCGGCCTGCGGCCCGTAGAACTGGTCGGCGGCGATCTCCGTGGTGTCGGCGACGAAGCCGTGGACGTTGATGCTCGTCTTGAGCCTTGCCGGATCCTGCCCTGCCCGGCGGGCGGCCTCCCGGTAGAGCGTGAGGAGCGGCGCAAACCGCGGGTATTCGCCGCCGATGATGGCAAGCGCCACGGGCAAGCCGAGTGCCCCTGCCCGCGCCACCGACTGCGGCGTGCCGCCGACCGCGACCCAGAGCGGCAGTCTCTCCTGCAGCGGACGCGGATAGACGCCGCGCCCGTTGATAGGCGCCCGCAGCTGTCCCTCCGTCCAGGTGACGACCTCCTGGTCGCGGATCGCCATCAGCAGGTCGAGCTTTTCGGCAAACAGCTGCTCGTAGTCGCCGAGATCGTAGCCGAACAGCGGGAAGGATTCGATGAAGGAGCCCCGCCCCGCCATCATCTCGGCGCGGCCGTTGGAGATCAGGTCGAGCGTCGCAAACTGCTGGAAGACCCGCACCGGATCGTCGGACGAGAGCACCGAGACGGCGCTGGTCAGCCGGATGGACTTCGTCTTCACCGCCGCCGCCGCCAGCACGGTGGCCGGCGAGGAGACGAGATAGTCCGGCCGGTGATGCTCGCCGAGGCCGAAGACGTCGAGCCCGACCTGATCGGCGAGTTCGATCTCCTCCAGCAGGTTCTTCATCCGCTGGACGCCCTCCGCACCCTTGTCGGGCGCATTCGGGTCCACATCCGCAAAGGTATAAAGGCCGAGTTCCATGGGGAGCTTCCTATCCGGTGGTTTCCCTGCAGATAGAGAACCGAGCCCGCGACGGCAAATGCGAATATCTCGAACGGTCCGTTCGAAGGATTGGATGGCTATGCGCTCGAAAGATCACCTGGCGCCTGCACACTGCTCCCTGACCTGCCTCAGGGAGACCGGCAAACTGCCCGTTCAGCGAAACGGCACGCTTATGGAAGACCGGTTCTACATCCGCGCCAAAAGAGCCGCGAGCTGGTCCGTCGCCGCTCCCCAACCTTCGTGGAAGCCCATCGCTTCGTGCGCTTTTTTATCCTCTTCGGTCCAGTGCAGTGCCTTGGCGGTATAGCGGGTCCGCCCGCCGGGCAGTTCCTCGAGCAGCACGACGCCGACCATGAAGGGCTTCTCCGCCGGCATCCAGCCCTCGGTGAAGGCGTCGGTGAAGACGAGTTTCTCGTTCTCGACCACGTCGAGATAGACCCCCTCGTTCGGGATCACTTCGCCGTCCGGCCCCTCCATGGTGTTGTTGCAGCGTCCGCCGGGACGCACATCGAGGTCGGCCTCGGTCACCTTCCACGGCAGCGGGCAGAACCACTGCTTCATCAGCTCCGGGGTCGTCCACGCCTTGAATATCTGCTCGCGCGGCGCATCGATCTCGCGCACAAGCTTCAGTTCGTGCTGAGGCGCCTTGTTCGTCATGTTCATTGACATTCCTCCGGCTGTCGCTGTTCACACGAAGACGTAGCGCCGGTGACGATCGGCTGCACCAAAAATCTGGTGCAGCCGGCTGTCTAGGCGGTTTTCGGCTTGCCAGACACGGGTCGCGGTTCGTCCATCAGCCCCTTGAACAGGCAGTAGGTCGCGCCGAGCAGCACGATGGCGAAGGGGAAGCCCGTCGAGACCGCCATGGCCTGCAGCGCGGCAAGCCCGCCGCCCAGCATCAACGCGATGGCCACCAGCCCTTCGAAGCTTGCCCAGAACACCCGCTGCGGCGTCGGAGCATTGACCTTGCCGCCGGCGGCGATCGTGTCGATCACCAGCGAGCCGGAATCCGACGAGGTGACGAAGAACACGATGACCAGGACGATGCCGATCAGCGAGGTGATCTGCGTCAGCGGCAGATGCGCCAGCATCTCGAAGAGCTGGATTTCCAGCGCCGCGTCCTGCACCGAGGTCAGGCCTTCGTTGACCACCTGGCTGATCGCCGTACCGCCGAGCGCCGTCATCCAGAGCGTCGAGACCAGCGACGGGATCAGGAGAACCGCGATCAGGAACTCGCGCACCGTGCGGCCGCGGCTGACGCGGGCGATGAACATGCCGACAAACGGCGACCAGCTGATCCACCAGGCCCAGTAGAAGGCCGTCCAGCCCTGGCGAAAATTGTCGTCGTCGCGGCCGAAGGGATTGGAGAGCGCCGGCAGATACTGCACATAGGCGCTGAGATTGAGGAAGAAGCCGCGCAGGATCTGCAGCGTCGGGCCGACGAGGATGACGAAGACCAGCAGCAGAAGGGCCAGCACCATGTTGATCTCGGAAAGCCGCTTGACCCCCTTGTCCATGCCCGCGACCACCGAGGCGATGGCAATCCCGGTGATGATGATCACCAGGAAGACGATCATGCCAAGGTTTGCCGGCAGGCCGAAGAGGAAGTTGAGCCCTGCCCCCGCCTGCTGCGCGCCGATCCCGAGCGATGTGGAGAGGCCGAAGATGGTGGCAAACACCGCCAGGATATCGATGACATGGCCCGGCCAGCCCCAGACCTTCTCCCCGAAGATCGGGTAGAAGACCGAGCGCAGCGTCAGCGGCAGGCCCTTGTTGTAGGCGAACAGCGCCAGCGACAGCGCCACCACCGCATAGATCGCCCAGGGATGCAGCGACCAGTGGAAGATCGTCGCCGCCATGGCCAGGCGCCGCGCACCCTCCGCGTCGCCCACCACGCCATTGAGCGGCGCCCAGTCGGTGCGCACGCCGTCCTCGAACACCGGTCCGCCGAAGGCTGCGGTGTAGTTGCCGAGCGGTTCCGAGACGCCGTAGAACATCAGGCCGATGCCCATGCCGGCGGCAAAGAGCATCGAGAACCAGGACATGCGGCTGTAGTCCGGCGTCGCCTCCGGGCCGCCCAGCCGAACCCGTCCGAGCGGCAGGAAGATCAGAAGGATGCAGGCGAGCACCAGGATGTTGCCGGCCAGCAGGAAGAACCAGGCAAGGTTCGAGGTCAGCGCGTCGCGCAGCGCGACAAAGACGGGGCCGAGCGTCGTCTGGAAGATCAGCGTCAGGAAGGTGAAGGCAATGATGCCGAGAGCCGAGACCGTGAAGACCACGTTGTGGATGTCGAACTCCAGCACGAAGCGACGCCGATAACTGGTGTTGTCCTGACCGATTTCGTAGTCGGTGTCGATGATCTGGGTCCTGCCCTCGGGGGCTGGAACGGCTTCGTCTGGCTCGGATGCGACCGGATCGCTCATGGTTTGCTCCATTGTCTTGCAGGCGGTGCCGGGGAGGATGTCTGCCGTCAGAGGTGGCGGACATCCGAAGGACGGAAAGGCACGCGCGAAAGGCTGCCGCCGGTGGCGCCGAAAGGCGCGCGGCGGGCAGCATCAGGAGGCGGTAGATGGCGCAGCAGCCGGAAGCGACAACCCCTGCCGCCACAATATAGCCATGAAAAAGCCACCCACGCGGCTGGCGCGCCCTCCCGGCCTACCTATATTCAGCCCATCAGCAACCTTCGAGGTACCCCGATGGCCGATCTCTCCGCCTATCCGATCACCACGCGCTGGCCGGCGCAGCACGCCGACATCCTGCAGCTCTACTCCACTCCGACACCGAACGGCGTCAAGGTGTCGATCATGCTGGAGGAGACCGGCCTCCCCTACGAGCCGCATTTCATCGACATCGGCGACAACGAGACCTGGACGCCTGAATTCCTGGCTCTCAACCCGAACGGCAAGATCCCGGCGATCCTCGATCCGGACGGTCCCGGCGGCCAGCCGCTGGCGCTCTTCGAAAGCGGCGCGATCCTGCTCTATCTGGCGGAAAAGACGGGCAAGCTGCTGCCTGCCGATCCGGCCCGCCGCTACGAGACGATCCAGTGGCTGATGTTCCAGATGGGCGGCCTTGGCCCGATGTTCGGCCAGCTCGGCTTCTTCCACAAGTTCGCCGGCCGTGAGATCGAGGACAAGCGGCCGCTGGAGCGCTACGTCAAGGAGTCCGCCCGCATCATCCGCGTCCTGGAGACGCGCCTCGAGGGTCGCGACTGGATCATGGGCGACGACTACACGATCGCCGACATCTCCATGCTCGGCTGGGTCCGCAACCTGATCGGCTTCTACGGCGCCGGCGACCTCGTACGCTACGACGAACTGAAGAACGTGCCGAAGTGGCTGGAGCGCGGACTGGCCCGGCCGGCGGTGGAACGGGGGCTGAGCATTCCGACACGGGCGTAGGACAGAACCGGTCGGAATGTTTGCGCAATTCGGCCGGCGCGTCTATGATTGTCACCTCATCGGAGGGAACTTAGAGTGAAGCTCAACATCTCCCTGAACGACCATCTCGCTGAGTATGTCGACGCCCAAGTCAAGTCCGGCAGGTTCGGCTCGTCTGCAGAGGTCGTCGAGGAGGCACTGCGCCTCATGGAAGCCCGCAACGCCATTCAGCATCAGGATCTCGATCAACTTCGTGATGCGTGGCGCAAGGGTGAGGAGAGTGGCGATTATGCGCCGCTCGACATTGACAGCGTGATCGCCGAAGGCAGATCGCGTATGGCTCGCAAGGCCTGAACCGGATGGCGACGCGGCCGGTTCTGTTTTCCAGGCTGGCACGTCACGATCTCACCAACATCTGGATATGGGTGGCGACCACGAGCGGCGAAGCGAGAGCATCTCTCGTCATCAACGCTATCGAGCGAGGCATCTCCAGACTGAAAGACTATCCCCATATCGGCCCTGCAAAGCCGGAGATCGCGGGGGATGCTCGTATGCTGGTGGTGCAGCGGTGGCTGGTTCTTTACGCGGCCTCGGACGCCGGCATCCGGATTGTCCGGGTTGTTGACGGCGCTCTCGATCAAGACACCATCGAGTGGACGACAGACTTCCAATGAGTTGCTGCCGACGCTGGTTAGATCTGACAGGTGTCGCGACCCAAGTCCCCCTCTGCCCTGCCGGGCATCTCCCCCACAAGGGGGAGAGGACCTGCGGCGGCGCCTCGCTCTAGCCCCTCCCCCTTGTGGGGAGGGGTTGGGGAGGGGAAAGACCGCACTTTCAAATCAGTGGTTCAAAAGCCCCTCGTCCGCGGCCCGCAACAGCCCAAACCCGTGTCAAACTCAAGCACCACTCACCTCTTTGTGACGCCCGGGACATGATTTCGGCCGGAGAGTTAACTTTCCGGTAACCGCATCCGTCTGTATTAGAGCCTCGTTTGAGACGGTCCCCGAAACCAGACGAGGGGCCAAAACCCACCGCACAGACACAGATGGAGGCATAATGTTCGCTCGGACAAGCTGCTTTGCTCTTTCCCTCGTTCTCGCTTCGGCCGCGGTCGCCAGCGCTCAACCCACACGCATCAAGCAGTATGATGCGTGGGGCGTCTACTCCTACACCGCCGGCGGGCAGAAGAATTGCTACGCGCTCTCCGTGCCGGTCACGGCCCAGCCTTCCGGCGTCAACCACGGCGACAACTTCCTGTTGATCGCACCGGCCAGCACCTCCAGCTACGCGCCGCAGGCGATCATGGGCTACAGCCTGAAGCCGGATGCCGACGTGCGCGTCAACGTTGACGACAAGACCTTCAGCATGCGTCCGAAGGAAAACGCCGCCTGGGTGAAGAACCAGGCCGCCGAGCCGGAGATGGTCAACGCCATGCGGGCCGGACGCCAGCTGGTGCTGCAGGCGACCTCGCAGCGCGGCACCGATACGAGCTACACCTTCTCGCTCAACGGCGTGACCGCAGCACTCCAGGAAGTGCAGAAGTGCAACTGACACGTCCGTCCGCCGGAAACGGCCGGGCCGGAACACGGGCATGAGCATGAGTGGTCTGCGCCTCGGGCGGCGGCTGAGAGCGCTCGGCGCGGCCGGCGTCTTGTTTGCCCTTATGCTGCCCCTCGGCCCGGCCATGGCCGCAGACGCCCAGCCGTCACTGATGGCAGGCTTCAAGAAGGGACGCGAGACCGGCTTCCAGGTGCCGCGCTACGTGTCCCTGAAGGCGCGGCAGGCGCGCATGCGGGTCGGACCGTCGACGGATTATCCGACGAAGTGGCTCTACACCCACCCGGGCATGCCGCTGGAGATCACCGAGGAATACGGCAACTGGCGGCGCGTACGCGATCATGACGGCGTCAGCGGCTGGATGTCGGGCGCACTCCTGTCGGGCGAACGCTCCGCGCTGGTCGGCCCCTGGCTGAAGGAACCGCTGGCACTGCATGGCCGCCCCGCAGAGAGCGGAAGGATCATCGCAAGGCTCGAGCCGAAGGTGATGATGGGCGTGCGGTCCTGCGACGGGTCCTGGTGCGCCGTCTCCATCGCAAGTGCCGGTGTCGAGGGCTTTGTCGATCAGGCGTCGCTCTATGGCGTCTATCCCGGCGAGCGCTTCGAATAGCGGACCGGAGGAGGCGAGCGGCTCAGAGGCCGCCCAGTGTCCGCTGAACGGCGCTCTTCCAGCCCTCGATCTTGCCTGCCCGTACCGCCTCCTCCATCTGCGGCTCGAAGCGCCGTTCCCTTGCCCAGCGGCGCGCGAACTCTTCCTGGTCGGGCCAGACGCCGGCCTGAGACCCGGCAAGCCAGGCGGCTCCCAGCGCCGTCGTCTCCAAGATGGTCGGCCGGTCGACGGGCGCATCGAGGAGGTCGGCAAGCCGCTGCATCGTCCAGTCGGAGGCCACCATGCCGCCGTCGACGCGCAGCACCGTCTCGCCCTCGGCGTTCGTCCAGTCCCGGTGCATGGCGTCGAGCAGGTCGCGCGTCTGGTAGCAGACCGCCTCCAGCGCGGCGCGCGAAAGCTCCGCGGGCCCGGTGTTGCGGGTCAGTCCGAAGATCGCACCGCGCGCCTCCGCGTCCCAGTGCGGCGCCCCGAGCCCGGTGAAGGCCGGCACCAGATAGACGTTCTGCTCCGGATCGGCGCTTTCGGCGAGCGTGCCCGTCTGCTCGGCCTTGCGGATGATCCCGAGTCCGTCGCGCAGCCACTGCACGGCCGCACCGGCGATGAAGATCGAGCCTTCCAGCGCATAGGTGGTCTCGCCCTTCAGTCGGTAGGCGATCGTCGTCAGGAGCCGGTTGTTCGACGGCACGATCTCACGCCCGGTGTTGAGGACGGCAAAGCAGCCGGTGCCATAGGTGGACTTGATCATGCCGGGTTGGAAACAGGCCTGGCCGATGGTCGCCGCCTGCTGGTCGCCCGCCACGCCGAGGATCGGGATGGCGGCGCCGAACAGGCGCGGCTCCGTGACGCCGAAGTCGTCGGCGCAATCCTTGACCTCCGGCAGCATCGCGTCCGGAATGTCGAGGATCCGCAGCAGTTCCTCGTCCCAGGCATTCTCGGCGATATTGTAGAGGAGCGTGCGCGAGGCGTTGGTGGCGTCGGTGACGAAGCTCCTGCCGCCCGTCAGCCGCCAGATCAGATAGGTGTCGATCGTCCCGAAGCAGAGCTCGCCGTTGGCCGCACGCGCCCTGGCGCCCTCGACCCTGGAGAGCAGCCAGGACAGCTTGGTGCCTGAAAAATACGGATCGAGCAGCAGCCCGGTCTTGCCGGTGAACAGCGGCTCCAGCCCGTCAGCCTTCATCTCCTCGCAGAGGCTTGCGGTGCGCCGGTCCTGCCAGACGATGGCATTGTGGATGGCCTGGCCGGTCTCACGTTCCCAGACGACCACCGTCTCGCGCTGGTTGGTGATGCCGATCGCCGCGATTCGGCAGCGCGAATTCCGGCCTTGCGGATCGCCTGGCGGATGGTCAGCACCACCGAGCCCCAGATCTCCTCCGGATCATGCTCCACCCAGCCATCCCTGGGGAAATGCTGGGTGAACTCCTTCTGGCCCACCCCGGCGATCGTGCGATCTCCATTGAACACAATCGCCCGGCTCGACGTCGTCCCCTGATCGATCGCCAACACATAACCAGCCATTCCGGTCCTCCCCCAGTTCATGCCATTGCTCATGTCACTCGTGCCAAAGGTTTGAGCAGATGCGACAAACACGTGTCAACGGCTGCCGGACAGCTAGGCGATGTCGGCGGGAACAAATGGCGCTGTCATCCGTAGTGGCATCATCCCATCCTCTGCAACCTGAGGCGCTGCCATGACAACGACCTATTCGACAACGACATCCGGGAGGACAGGCTTTGCGGTCAGTTCCCTCTTCGTGCCCTTCCCCTTCGTCTGCTTCACGCTGACCCTCTTCACCGACATCCTCTACTGGCAGACATCCTTCCTGATGTGGCAGAACTTCTCCTCCTGGCTGCTCTTTGCGGGTCTCGTCGGCGGCGGCCTTGGCCTGATTGCCGGCCTCTTCGACATGGCACGCCGGTCGACACGCATGGTCGGGCCCGGCTGGGCCGCGGCGATCGCCTACATCATCGTGCTGGCGCTGGCGCTTCTCAACAGCCTGATCCATGCCGGCGACGGCTGGCCGGCCGTCGTTCCGAACGGCCTCATCGTGTCTGCCCTGACGGTCGCCCTGATCCTGGTCACCATCCTGCTCGCTGCCCGCAACCGGTCGCGCGTCATCTGGAGTGTTGAACGATGAACCGTCCTTTCCGTACCCTTGCGCTCGCCTCGACCGCCGTTGCCGTTCTGGCCCTGGCCGGCTGCAGCGACGAAGGCTCCGACTTCGACATCTCCCAGCAGATCGGCCCGGATCCGGTCCTGCCCGAGCCGCAGAGCCAGCTCCTCCCCGACCTGAAGGTTGCCGAAGTGATCGGCTGGCAGGAGGGCGAAACGCCGACGGTCGCCGATGGCCTCGCCGTCACGGCCTATGCCAATGATCTCGCCAACCCCCGCACCGTCCACACGCTGCCGAACGGCGACGTGCTCGTCGTGCAGGGCAAGGCGCCAAGCGGCAAGCCGACCGAACGGCCGAAGGACCTCATCCGCGACTGGATCATGGCCTTTGCCTCCGGCAGCCCCGGGAGCGGCCCGCCGAAGGATAGCAACCTCATCACGCTCCTGCGCGACACCGATCGCGACGGCACCGTCGACGAGCGCCACGACCTGCTGACTGAACTCAATTCTCCCTTCGGCGTCGCCTTCGCCGACAACACCCTCTATGTGGCCGCAGCCGATGCCATCCTCGCCTACCCTTATGAGCTCGGCCAGAACCAGATCACCGACACGCCACGCGTGCTGACGCCGCTGCCGGGCGGCCCGATCAACCATCACTGGACGAAGGACCTGGCGCTGAGCCCCGACGGCCAGTTCCTCTATGCCTCCGTCGGCTCCAACTCGAACGCCGCCGAACGCGGCATGGAAGCCGAGAAGGGCCGCGCGGCGATCTGGCAGGTGGACCGCGAAACGGGGGCGGCCCGCATCTACGCATCGGGTCTGCGCAACCC
>JBKBXP010000043.1:0-6225 GCA_046314035.1 Pseudorhizobium sp.
CGACAACCAGTGTCGAGGCGAGGGCCCCGGCAAGAAGGTGTTTCTTCATCATAGTCAGCCTCCGTCGCAAGCGTTAACGGAAGGTTAACACAGTTCGGATAACGAAGTCGCCAAGGCTGTGGGGAAATTTCCAGATCTGATCAACCGGCGGGCGCCGAAGCGGAATCTAAGGTGTTCAGGCACCAATCGATTAAAATTTAAGATCCGTTTGAAATCGCTTGTCGTAGAGGATATCGGGAACTAAACCACGCTAAATGATGCAATGCACATTTCTTCGGCATGGTGCATTGGCGGGGGCAACGCTCTCGTAAACGCTTCAACGCCGCGAGGTCCTGATGGCGAATGTGACTAAAAACCGGCCCCTGTCGCCGCACCTGCAGATTTACAAATTCATCCCGACGATGGCTATGTCGATCATGCACCGCATCACCGGCGCGGCGCTCTATTTCGGTACGATCCTGGTCGCCGCCTGGCTGATCGCAGCCGCGTCGGGCGAAGAGAATTTCAACAACGTGAACGGGCTGTTCGGCTCGCTGATCGGCCAGATTATCCTCTTCGGATACACCTGGGCCCTGCTTCATCATCTGATCGGCGGTATCCGCCACATGATGTGGGATCTCGGTTACGGCTTCGAGAAGGAATTCTCGACCATGCTGGCAAAAGCCAATCTCGTTGCGTCGATCGGCCTCACCATTCTGGTGTGGATCGTCGTGCTATTGGTTCGCTGAGGAGGATCGGCTTATGGACATGCGTACCCCGCTTGCGAAAGTTCGCGGCCTCGGCTCCGCCAGAAGCGGCACCGACCATTTCTGGAAGGTGCGAACGACGTCGATCGCACTCATTCCGCTGCTCCTCTTCTACGTTGGCTTTCTCGTGATGTACGTGGGTCGCCCTTACGCCGAAGTGGTGGGAGCGCTTGCCAACCCCTTCGTGGCCACCATCAATGCGCTGACGGTGATCGCAAGTATCATCCACATGCGCCTCGGCATGGAAGAAGTCATTCAGGACTACGTCCATTCGGAGACCATGAAGATGGTGCTCATCATGCTCAACGGTTTCTTCTCCCTTCTGATCGGCGGTCTCTGTCTTATCGCCGTCCTGAAAATCGCATTCGCAGGATAACCCGCCATGGCCTCGATCACTCCCATTGCGCAGAACGGCAAGGCCTATACCTTTGTCGACCATTCCTATGACGTGATCGTCGTGGGCGCCGGCGGAGCCGGCCTGCGCGCGACGCTCGGCATGGCCGAGCAGGGCTTCAAGACCGCCTGCATCACCAAGGTCTTCCCGACCCGCTCGCATACGGTTGCGGCCCAGGGCGGCATCGCCGCCTCGCTCCAGAACATGACGCCGGACAGCTGGCAGTGGCACCTCTACGATACGGTCAAGGGCTCCGACTGGCTCGGCGACGTGGATGCCATGCAGTATCTCGCCATGGAAGCGCCGAAGGCCGTCTACGAGCTCGAACACTACGGCGTGCCGTTCTCGCGCAACGAGGAAGGCAAGATCTACCAGCGTCCGTTCGGCGGCCACATGCAGAACTACGGTGCCGGCCCGCCGGTACAGCGCACCTGCGCTGCTGCTGACCGAACCGGGCACGCGATCCTGCACACGCTCTATGGCCAGTCGCTGAAGCACAATGCGGAATTCTTCATTGAGTATTTCGCGCTCGACCTGATCATGTCGGACGACGGCCGATGCACGGGCGTTGTCGCCTGGAACTTGGACGACGGCACGATCCACCGCTTTTCGGCAAAGATGGTGGTGCTGGCGACCGGCGGTTACGGTCGCGCCTATTTCTCGGCGACGTCGGCGCATACCTGCACCGGCGACGGCGGCGGCATGATTGCCCGCGCCGGCCTGCCGCTGCAGGACATGGAGTTCGTGCAGTTCCACCCGACCGGGATCTACGGCTCCGGCTGCCTGATCACGGAAGGCGCGCGCGGCGAAGGCGGCTATCTCGTCAACTCGGAAGGCGAGCGCTTCATGGAGCGCTACGCACCTTCGGCGAAAGATCTTGCCTCGCGAGACGTGGTGTCGCGCTGCATGACACTCGAAATCCGCGAAGGCCGCGGCGTCGGCAAAAACAAGGACCACATCTTCCTGCATCTCGACCACCTGGATCCAGCCGTCCTGCACGAGCGGCTGCCGGGTATCTCCGAGAGCGCGAAGATCTTCGCCGGTGTCGACGTGACGCGCGAGCCGATCCCGGTCCTGCCGACCGTCCACTACAACATGGGCGGCATTCCGACCAACTTCTGGGGCGAAGTGCTGAACGCCGACAGCGACAATCCCGAGCGTATCGCCCCCGGTCTGATGGCCGTCGGGGAGGCGGGCTGCGCATCCGTGCATGGCGCCAACCGCCTCGGCTCCAACTCGCTGATCGACCTTGTCGTCTTCGGCCGTGCAGCGGCCATCCGCGCCGGCCACGTGATCGACCGTGCAGCGGCGATTCCGGCGCTGAACACGGCAGCCTGTGACAAGATCATGGAGCGCTTCGACCGCCTGCGGAATGCCAACGGCGGAACGCCGACGGCGGTGCTGCGCGACAAGATGCAGCGCACCATGCAGGAAGATGCCGCCGTGTTCCGCACCCAGGAGTCGCTGGAGTCCGGCTGTCGCCGGATGTCGGCCATCTGGGGCGAGCTGAAGGATACGAAGGTCACGGACCGCTCGATGATCTGGAACTCCGACCTCGTGGAGACGCTCGAGCTGGAAAACCTGATGGCGAATGCGATCACCACCGTCTACGGCGCCGAGGCGCGCAAGGAAAGCCGTGGCTCACACGCCCGCGAAGACTTCACCGACGGTCCGTTTGGTGGCCGCGACGACGTCAACTGGCGCAAGCACACGCTGGCCTGGCTGAACGACGCCGGCAGCGTGAGGTTGGATTACCGCCCGGTTCACACCGAACTCATCGCCGAAGGCATCGATCCCGCAAAGATCGAGCCCAAGGCGCGCGTGTATTGATCTCGAGAGGATCTGGACATGGTTGAACTTACTCTTCCCAAGAACTCTCAGATGACCGAAGGCACGGTCTGGCCGAAGCCGGCCGGAGCCAAGAACCTGCGGGAATACAGGGTCTATCGCTGGAATCCGGACGACGGCAAGAACCCGCGCATCGATACGTTCTACATCGATATCGACGACTGCGGCCCGATGGTGCTCGACGGACTGCTCTACATCAAGGACAAGATCGATCCGACGCTGACGCTGCGGCGGTCCTGCCGCGAGGGCATCTGCGGCTCCTGCGCGATGAACATCGACGGCACCAATACGCTGGCCTGCACCAAGGGCATGGAAGACATCGGCGGGACCGTGAAGGTCTATCCTTTGCCGCACATGCCGGTGGTCAAGGACCTGGTGCCGGACCTGACGAATTTCTACGCGCAGCACCGCTCGATCGAGCCATGGCTGAAGACGGTGTCGCCACCGCCGGCGAAGGAGTGGAAGCAGAGCCACGAAGACCGCATGAAGCTCGACGGCCTCTACGAGTGCATCCTGTGTGCCTGCTGTTCGGCCTCCTGTCCCAGCTACTGGTGGAATGGCGACCGCTATCTGGGTCCAGCCGTTCTGCTACAGGCCTATCGCTGGCTGATCGACAGCCGCGACGAGGCCAAGGGCGAGCGTCTCGACGATCTGGAAGATCCCTTCCGGCTCTATCGCTGCCACACGATCATGAACTGTGCGCAGACCTGCCCGAAGGGTCTCAATCCAGCCAAGGCTATCGCCGAGATCAAGAAGATGATGGTCGAGCGCCGCGTCTAGGTTGAAATTCGGGTGCGTCGCCGGTTGATGTTCGCGTCCGCGGTTCCATTTTGCGACCACGAGCATCTGATGCTAAGCCGAGAGAATGTGCTCTCGGCTGATTCGGCGGGATCTTCCGCGATAATTCTGCCGTGTTTCATCATTAGCACCGGGTGCAACTAACGATCGGAGTGAAATGATGCAGTTCAGGTATGTCGCCACCGGGTTGATGGTCGCCGTCTCCCTCGCCGGTTGTCAGCGCACCTCCTACAGCCCCTACAGTAATCTCCCCGCGCAGCCAGCCCCGTTGCAGGCGCAGCCGGTTCCTTCCGTTCAGTCGAACCAGCTTCCGCCGCCAACGGGCGGTGCGCAGTTCCCGACCGCTCCGATGCAGGAAACCGCCTCTCTCGATCCGAATGCTTCGGCGCCTGCGACGGCGCTGGACGTCACCAAGGAGCAGATGGTCGGCAACTGGCGCGTATCGAACGCAGGCGCGTCCTGCGACATGTTCCTGACGCTGACCAACCTCGGCAGCGGTTCGCGCGGCGGTACGCGCGGTTGCGCCGGCGAGCTCACGGCCATGGGATCATGGGAAGTCTCCGGCAAGATGGTGCAGTTCAAGGATCGCGCCGGCAACGTCATCGGCCGCGTCTACAAGAGCGCCGACAATCGCTACGACGGAACCACCAACTCCGGTCAGCCGGTCAGCCTGAGCCGATAGGGCCCAAGGAGCGCTTTTCGCCGCGATGGAAGCCATTCCCGACTACACGCACAGCGTCGTGGAAGAGCTGAAGGTGAAGACCGCGGCAGGAATACTGACCCCGGATCACGCCCAGCTCGAGGTTGCTGCAAAGCTCGACCGGGTTCTGGGCGACCTTCGCCATTCCCGCCCTGCCAAGAAGAAGAGCGCGCTGGGGTGGCTGTTTGCCAAAGGCAGCGCCCGTCCAAGCAAGGTCCGCGGGCTCTACATCCATGGCAGCGTCGGTCGCGGCAAGACCATGCTCATGGAGATGTTCTTCAAGACAGCCGCCACGGACAAGAAGCGCCGCGTGCACTTCCACGAGTTCATGGCGGATGTGCACGGGCGGGTGCATGAGCATCGGGCCAGACTGAAAAGCGGCGAAACGAAGCAGGCGGATCCCATTCCACCCGTGGCGGCAGAGCTTTACGCCGAGGCAGAGCTTCTGTGCTTCGACGAGTTCTCGGTGACCGACATCACCGATGCGATGATCCTTGCCCGCCTGTTCAACGAGCTGTTTTCGCTTGGTTGCGTGCTTGTCGCGACCTCTAACGTGGCGCCGGAAAATCTCTACAAGGACGGCTTGAACCGCGGCCTGTTCATGCCGTTCATCGACCTGCTTCAGAAGCACGTCGAAACGGTCTCGCTCGACAGTCCGACCGACTACCGAATGGAGAAGCTTGCCAATCTTCCCGTTTACATCACGCCGCTCGGGCCACAGGCAGACGCTGCCATGGAGGCCACTTGGCACCAGATTATCGACGGCGAGAAGGCTTCGGCCGCGGAAGTGCCGCGGAAGGGGAGGGTGATCAAGGTGCCGTGCGCGGCCGGACGAGCTGCGCGTTTTCGTTTTTCCGATCTCTGCGAGAAACCGCTCGGAGCTGCTGATTATCTCGCGATCGCGGAGCGCTATGACTCCATCGTCGTGGAGCAGATTCCGCAGCTGGGGCCTGAGAAGCGGAACGAGACGAAGCGCTTCATCAACCTGGTCGACACGCTGTATGACAATGCCGTCCGGCTTTATGTTTCCGCAGCGACTTCACCTGACGACCTTCTCACAGAACGGCGGGGCACAGAAGTCTTCGAGTTCGATCGCACCGTCTCGCGTCTGTTCGAGATGAGGAGCGCAGACTATGCCGCAGCGCACCAGCAACGCTACCCGAACCGATAAACTCTTACGTTTACGTAAGAAATCGACCATTTAACCGATTGAAAGATAAGGCATTCAAAGAACCGATTGCCTTTTTCTTTCCTTTCCGGTAAGGCCAAGGGAACATTGGCGGCCCGGCTTTCGTGTCTGGTCGCGGACAATGATCTGGAGAGGACGCTTTTTGATGGCTCGGAAGAAGATCGCACTTATCGGTTCTGGCATGATTGGTGGAACGCTGGCGCATCTCGCCGGCATCAAGGAGCTGGGCGATATCGTCCTCTTCGACATCGCCGATGGTATCCCTCAGGGCAAGGGTCTGGACATCGCCCAGTCGTCCCCGGTCGAAGGCTTCAATGCCAAGCTGACCGGTGCCAGTGACTATTCGGCCATAGAAGGCGCGGACGTCTGCATCGTAACCGCCGGCGTCGCCCGCAAGCCGGGCATGAGCCGTGACGATCTGCTCGGCATCAACCTCAAGGTCATGGAGCAGGTCGGCGCCGGCATCAAGAAGTATGCCCCGGACGCCTTCGTCATCTGCATCACCAACCCGCTCGACGCGATGGTCTGGGCACTGCAGAAGTTTTCCGGC
>JBKBXP010000043.1:6235-11988 GCA_046314035.1 Pseudorhizobium sp.
CCGAAGAACATGGTTGTCGGCATGGCCGGCGTGCTGGACTCCTCCCGCTTCCGGCTGTTCCTCTCCGAGGAATTCAACGTTTCTGTCCAGGACGTTACCGCCTTCGTTCTCGGCGGTCACGGCGACACTATGGTGCCGCTCGCCCGCTATTCGACCGTCGGCGGCATTCCGCTCACCGACCTCGTCAAGATGGGCTGGGTCACCAAGGAGCGTCTCGAGGAAATCATCCAGCGCACCCGTGACGGTGGCGCCGAGATCGTCGGCCTGCTGAAGACCGGCTCGGCCTATTATGCGCCTGCCGCCTCGGCGATCGAGATGGCAGACTCCTTCCTCAAGGACAAGAAGCGCGTCCTGCCCTGCGCTGCCTATCTCTCGGGCCAGTACGGCGTGAAGGATATGTATGTCGGCGTGCCGACGGTCATCGGCGCCGGCGGCGTCGAGCGCATCATCGAGGTCGAATTCAACAAGGACGAAGAGGCGGCCTTCCAGAAGTCGGTCGGCGCCGTTGCCGGACTTTGCGAAGCCTGCATCAACATCGCTCCCGCGCTGAAGTAATCGCGCAAGCTACATCCAAGGAAACGCTGATGAACATTCACGAATATCAGGCCAAGGCTCTGCTCAAGGGCTTCGGCGCTCCGGTTGCCGAAGGTGTGGCCATTCTCAAGGTCGAGGAAGCCGAAGCGGCTGCCAAGTCGCTGCCAGGCCCTCTCTATGTGGTCAAGAGCCAGATCCACGCGGGCGGCCGCGGCAAGGGCAAGTTCACCGAACTCGGCCCCGACGCCAAGGGTGGCGTGCGCCTCGCCAAGTCGATCGAGGAAGTGGTTTCCCACGCCAAGGACATGCTCGGCAACACGCTGGTAACAGCGCAGACGGGCGATGCCGGCAAGCAGGTCAACCGCCTCTACATCGAAGACGGCGCCGACATCGACCGCGAGCTCTACTGCTCGATCCTGGTTGACCGGTCCGTCGGTCAGGTCGCCTTCGTCGTCTCGACCGAGGGTGGCATGGACATCGAAGCCGTCGCCCACGACACGCCGGAAAAGATCCACACGATTGCCATCGAACCTGAAGCAGGCGTCACGGATGCCGACGTTGCGGCAATCTCCAAGGCTCTCGAACTCACGGGCGCTGCCGCTGAAGACGCCAAGGCCCTGTTCCCTGTGCTCTACAAGGCGTTTGTCGAAAAGGACATGGCACTGCTCGAGGTCAACCCGCTGATCGTCATGACCGACGGCCATCTGCGCGTTCTCGACGCCAAGATGTCGTTCGACGGCAATGCCCTGTTCCGCCACGACGACGTCCGCGCGCTGCGCGACGAGACCGAGGAAGACGCCAAGGAAATCGAAGCCTCCAAGTGGGACCTCGCCTATGTCGCCCTCGACGGCAACATCGGCTGCATGGTCAACGGTGCAGGTCTTGCCATGGCGACGATGGACATCATCAAGCTCTACGGCAAGGAGCCGGCAAACTTCTGCGACGTCGGCGGTGGCGCCGGCAAGGAGAAGGTCGCGGCTGCCTTCAAGATCATCACCGCCGACCCGAAGGTCGAGGGGATCCTCGTCAACATCTTCGGCGGCATCATGAAGTGCGATGTCATCGCCGAGGGCGTCGTCGCCGCGGTGCAGGAAGTGGGCCTCAAGGTTCCGCTGGTCGTGCGCCTCGAAGGCACCAATGTCGAGCTTGGCAAGAAGATCCTCAACGAATCGGGCCTGGCCATCACCGCAGCCGACGACTTGGACGATGCCGCCAAGAAGATCGTCGCGGCGATCAACGCCTAATCTGAAGGACCGGAAACAATGTCAATTCTTGTAAACAAGAACACCAAGGTCCTGGTTCAGGGCCTGACCGGCAAGACCGGCACCTTCCACACCGAACAGGCGCTGGCCTACTACGGCACGCAGATGGTCGGCGGTATCCACCCGAAGAAGGGTGGCGAAACCTGGACCGGCTCGAAGGGCGAAAGCCTGCCGATCTTTGCGTCCGTGGCGGAAGCCAAGGAAGCCACCGGCGCCGATGCGTCCGTCATCTACGTTCCGCCGGCAGGCGCCGCCGACGCGATCATCGAGGCGATCGATGCGGAGATCCCGTTCATCACCTGCATCACCGAAGGCATCCCGGTCATGGACATGGTCCGCGTCAAGGCTCGCCTCGACCGTTCCAAGTCGCGCCTGCTGGGCCCGAACTGCCCAGGCGTCCTGACGCCGGAAGAATGCAAGATCGGCATCATGCCCGGCTCGATCTTCCGCAAGGGTTCGGTCGGCATCGTGTCGCGCTCCGGTACGCTGACCTATGAAGCCGTGTTCCAGACCTCCAACGAAGGCCTCGGCCAGACCACGGCTGTCGGCATCGGCGGCGATCCGGTCAAGGGCACGGAATTCATCGACATCCTGGAAATGTTCCTCGCCGACGAGGCTACCCAGTCGATCATCATGATCGGCGAAATCGGTGGTGCCGCGGAAGAGGATGCAGCCCAGTTCCTGATCGACGAAGCCAAGAAGGGCCGCAAGAAGCCGATGGCTGGCTTCATCGCCGGTCGTACGGCGCCCAAGGGTCGCACCATGGGTCATGCCGGCGCTGTCGTTTCCGGCGGCAAGGGTGACGCGGAATCCAAGATTGCGGCCATGGAAGCTGCCGGCATTAAGGTGTCGCCATCTCCGGCCCGTCTCGGCACGACGCTGGTTGAAGTCCTCAAGGGCTGAGGCCACATGGGTAGGGCTGCCCGGCGTTCGCCGGTCGGCCCCATTATCGGTAGGGCGGTCCGGAACCGGTTCCGTCCTGCCGGGTTCAGCTTCAAGCGGCGCTGGGCGTAACCGTCTCGGCCGCAATTGAAGACAAGACCATCAAAGCGACGGCCGACGCTCATCTTTCGGCCCTCAGTTTCGTCGGGAGGCGGGCGCGGCGTCCGCAAGAAAATCATGGCACGGCAAGAAGCCAACGAGCAGTTCCTCATCACCTCCTTCCTCGACGGGGCAAATGCCTCCTACATCGAGCAGCTCTATGCCCGATATGAGGATGATCCGAATTCGGTCGGACCGGAGTGGCAGTCCTTCTTCAAGGCGCTCGCCGACAGTCCGGACGACGTGAAGAAGGCCGCCAAGGGCGCGTCCTGGCAGCGCAAGAACTGGCCGATCGATGCCGGTGGCGATCTCGTCTCGGCGCTCGACGGCAACTGGCCGGTCGTGGAAAAGGCAATCGAAGGCAAGGTCAAGGCAAAGGCTGCGGCCGCAGCCGTTGCCACGGGCGCTCCGGTCAATGAAGCCGACGTGCTTCAGGCGACGCGCGATTCCGTCCGCGCCATCATGATGATCCGCGCCTACCGCATGCGCGGCCACCTGCACGCCAAGCTTGATCCGCTCGGCATTGCGGTGCCCGTCGAAGACTACAACGAGCTGTCACCGACAGCCTACGGCTTCACCGAGGCCGACTACGATCGCAAGATCTTCATAGACAACGTCCTTGGCCTCGAGTTTGCGACCATTCGCGAGATGCTGGATATCCTCGAGCGGACCTATTGCTCGACGATGGGCGTCGAGTTCATGCACATCTCCGATCCGGAAGAAAAGGCCTGGGTTCAGGAACGGATCGAAGGCCCGCACAAGGGCGTGGAGTTCACGCCGAACGGCAAGAAGGCGATCCTGCAGAAGCTGGTCGAGGCCGAAGGCTACGAGCAGTTCCTCGACGTCCGCTTCAAGGGCACGAAACGCTTCGGACTCGACGGTGGCGAATCGCTGATCCCGGCACTGGAGCAGATCATCAAGCGCGGTGGTCAGGACGGCCTCGAGGAGATCGTTCTCGGCATGGCCCACCGCGGCCGCCTGAACGTGCTGACCAACGTGATGGGCAAGCCTCATCGCGCCGTGTTCCACGAGTTCAAGGGCGGTTCCTTCAAGCCTGACGACGTGGAAGGTTCGGGCGACGTCAAGTATCACCTCGGCGCCTCTTCCGACCGCGAGTTCGACGGCAACAAGGTCCACCTGTCGCTGACAGCCAATCCCTCGCACCTCGAGATCGTCAATCCGGTGGTCATGGGCAAGGCACGTGCCAAGCAGGACATGCTTGCCAAGACCGCGGACAAGGATGGCATCGTTCCGCTTTCGGAACGCTCCAAGGTGTTGCCGCTGCTGTTGCATGGCGATGCGGCCTTCGCCGGCCAGGGCGTCGTCGCCGAAATCCTCGGTCTCTCCGGCCTGCGCGGTCACCGCGTCGCCGGCACGATGCATGTCATCATCAACAACCAGATCGGTTTCACCACCAACCCGGCCTTCTCGCGCTCGTCGCCCTATCCGTCCGACGTCGCCAAGATGATCGAGGCGCCGATCTTCCACGTCAACGGTGACGACCCGGAAGCGGTCACATACGCCGCCAAGATCGCCACCGAATACCGGATGAAGTTCCACAAGCCGGTCGTGCTGGACATCTTCTGCTACCGCCGCTTCGGCCATAACGAAGGCGATGAGCCGGCGTTCACGCAGCCGAAGATGTACAAGGTCATCCGCGGCCATAAGACGGTTGCCCAGATCTACGCGGACCGCTTGATCGCCGAAGGCCTGATCAGCGACGGCGAATTCGAGAAGATGAAGGCCGACTGGCGCGCGCATCTCGAACAGGAGTTCGAGGCAGGGCAGAGCTACAAGCCCAACAAGGCCGATTGGCTGGACGGCGTCTGGTCCGGGCTACGTTCGGCCGACAATGCCGACGAACAGCGCCGCGGCAAGACAGCCGTACCCATGAAGCAGCTGAAGGAGATCGGCCGCAAGCTCTCGACCATTCCGGAAGGCTTCAACGCCCATCGGACAATCAAGCGCTTCATGGACAACCGGGCGCAGATGATCGAGACCGGTGAAGGCATCGACTGGGCAATGGCCGAGGCGCTGGCCTTCGGCTCGCTGGCCGTCGAAGGCACAAAGATCCGCTTCTCGGGACAGGACGTCGAGCGTGGCACATTCTCGCAGCGCCATTCGGTGCTTTACGACCAGGAGACGGAAGAACGCTTCGTTCCGCTCGCCAACCTTGCACCGACGCAGGCCCGCTACGAAGTCATCAACTCGATGCTCTCCGAAGAGGCCGTTCTCGGCTTCGAATATGGCTATTCGCTCGCCCGCCCGAATGCGCTGACGCTCTGGGAAGCCCAGTTCGGTGACTTCGCCAACGGCGCGCAGGTCGTCTTCGACCAGTTCATCTCGTCGGGCGAACGCAAATGGCTGCGCATGTCCGGCCTCGTCTGCCTGCTTCCGCACGGCTACGAAGGCCAGGGCCCCGAGCATTCCTCGGCGCGCCTGGAGCGCTGGCTGCAGATGTGCGCCGAAGACAACATGCAGGTCGCCTACTGCACGACGCCCGCAAACTACTTCCATATCCTGCGCCGCCAGGTGAAGCGCGACTTCCGCAAGCCGCTCATCCTGATGACGCCGAAGTCGCTGCTGCGCCACAAGCGCGCGACCTCGACACTGGCGGAAATGGCTGGCGAAAGCACCTTCCACCGCCTGCTGTGGGACGATGCGGAGGTCATCAAAGACGGCCCGATCAAGCTGCAGAAGGACGCCAAGATCCGCCGCGTCGTGATGTGCTCGGGCAAGGTCTACTACGACCTTCTGGAAGAGCGCGAAAAGCGGGGCATCGACGACGTCTACCTGCTGCGCATCGAACAGCTCTATCCGTTCCCGGCGAAGGCGCTGATCAACGAGCTGTCGCGCTTCCGCAATGCGGAGATGGTCTGGTGCCAGGAAGAGCCCAAGAACATGGGCAGCTGGTCC
>JBKBXP010000043.1:12373-16892 GCA_046314035.1 Pseudorhizobium sp.
CTGACCGAGATCGTTGCCCAGAATGGTGAGACCGTCGGTCTCGACGCCCTTCTCGGACAGATCTCCGAAGGTGGCGCTGGGGCTGCACCGGCTGCTCCCGCAAAGGCTGAAGAGCCGGCCAAGGCTTCCGAAGCTGCTCCGGCCAAGGCCGCCGAGCCGGCACCGGCTGCAAAGTCTGCACCGTCCGAAATGCCGGCGGCTCCTGCCGCTGCCAAGATGCTCTCGGAAAACAATCTTTCGGCCGAGCAGGTCGATGGTTCGGGCAAGCGTGGCCAGGTCCTGAAGGGCGATGTCATCGCAGCTGTTGCCAAGGGCATATCCGCACCGGCGGCCCAGGCCGAAACTCCGAAGGCCGCCCGCGCGCCGTCCAGCACCGATGATGCACCGCGCGAAGAGCGCGTGAAGATGACGCGGCTGCGCCAGACCATCGCGCGCCGCCTGAAGGATGCCCAGAATTCGGCTGCCATGCTGACCACCTACAACGAGGTGGACATGAAGGCGGTCATGGATCTGCGCAACCGCTACAAGGATATCTTCGAGAAGAAGCACGGCGTGAAGCTCGGCTTCATGGGCTTCTTCACCAAGGCCGTCACCCATGCGCTGAAGGAACTGCCGGCGGTCAACGCCGAAATCGACGGCACCGACATCATCTACAAGAACTACTGCCACGTCGGCGTCGCCGTCGGCACGGACAAGGGCCTTGTCGTTCCGGTGGTGCGCGATGCGGACCAGATGTCGATTGCCGAGATCGAGAAGGAAATCGGCCGTCTGGGCCGTGCAGCGCGCGACGGTCAGCTGAGCATGGCCGACATGCAGGGCGGCACCTTCACCATCTCGAACGGCGGCGTCTACGGTTCGCTGATGTCCTCGCCGATCCTCAACGCGCCGCAGTCGGGTATCCTCGGCATGCACAAGATCCAGGAGCGCCCGGTCGCCATCGGCGGCCAGGTCGTCATCCGTCCGATGATGTATCTGGCGCTGTCCTATGACCACCGGATCGTGGACGGCAAGGAAGCCGTCACATTCCTGGTGCGGGTCAAGGAAAGCCTGGAAGATCCGGAACGCCTGGTTCTCGACCTTTAAGCAAGGAATGGCAGCATGGACATCGCTTCGGCAGATGCCACCTATCTCCTGACGCTGCTCACCCTCAGCGTCGTCCTGCTGCTCGTCCACATCGGCCTGCAGGGCATGCTGGCGACCAAGGAACTGGGGTCCGCGTGGAACGCGGGACCTCGGGACGAGGGCAAGGCGCCGAAGGGTGCGATGGCTGGACGTGCGGAGCGGGCCTCCCTGAACTTCAGGGAAACCTACCCGGCCTTCGTCGGTCTGCTGCTTGCACTGTCCTTCACCGGCGACGCGTCCGGTTTCGGCCTTGTCGGCGGCACCGTCTGGCTGGTCGCCAGAATCGTCTATGTCCCGCTCTATCTCGCCGGGATACCCTACATCCGCTCGCTCGTCTGGCTTGTCAGTATCCTCGGGTTGCTGATGATGATGTTTGCCCTGTTCGCCTGACCGACGCGGCGTTTCACTAAAAAGGAATCTCAAATGGCATATGATCTCGTCGTCATCGGAAGCGGCCCCGGCGGATATGTCTGCGCCGTCAAGGCAGCGCAGCTCGGTCTGAAGGTCGCGGTTGTCGAGAAGCGTTCGACCTACGGCGGGACCTGCCTCAACATCGGCTGCATCCCCTCCAAGGCGCTGCTGCATGCCTCCGAGATGTTCAGCCATGCGGCCCATGGCATGGATGATCTCGGCATCGAGATCGCGGCGCCGAAGCTCAACCTCGAGAAGATGATGGCGCACAAGGATGCGACCGTGAAGTCTAATGTCGAGGGCGTGTCCTTCCTGTTCAAGAAGAACAAGATCGACGGCTTCCAGGGCACCGGCAAGATCGTGTCAGCCGGAAAAGTCTCGGTGACGGGCGAAGACGGCAAGACACAGGAACTCGAGACGAAGAACATCGTCATCGCGACCGGTTCCGACATCGCCGGCATCCCAGGCGTTGCCGTCGACATCGACGAGAAGGTGATCGTGTCGTCCACCGGCGGCATCGCGCTCGACAAGGTACCTGAGCACATGATCGTCGTCGGCGGCGGTGTCATCGGCCTTGAACTCGGCTCGGTCTGGCTGCGCCTCGGCGCCAAGGTGACCGTCATCGAATATCTCGACACCATCCTCGGCGGCATGGACGGCGACGTCTCCAAGCAGTTCCAGCGGATGCTGGCAAAGCAGGGCATGGCCTTCAACCTCGGCGCCAAGGTCACCGGTGTCGAGAAGACCGGCACCGGTGCGAAGGTGACCTTCGAAGCCGTCAAGGGCGGCGAGGCGCAGACACTGGATGCAGACGTCGTGCTGGTGTCCACCGGCCGCAAGCCATTTACGGAAGGACTTGGCCTGGAAGAGGCCGGCGTGACGCTCGACAACCGCGGCCGTGTCGAGATCGACGGTCACTACAAGACGAATGTCGACGGCATCTATGCGATCGGCGACGTGGTGAAGGGTCCGATGCTGGCGCACAAGGCGGAAGACGAGGGTGTGGCACTTGCCGAAATCCTCGCTGGCCAGCATGGCCATGTGAACTACGATGTCATTCCGAGCGTCGTCTATACGCAGCCCGAGGTCGCCTCCGTCGGCAAGACGGAAGAGGAGCTGAAGGCCGCTGGTGTCGCCTACAAGGTCGGTAAATTCCCCTTCACCGCCAACGGACGCGCCCGCGCGATGCTGGCAACGGACGGCTTCGTGAAGATCCTCGCGGACAAGGAAACCGACCGGGTCCTGGGCGGCCATATCATTGCTCTCGGCGCCGGCGAAATGATCCACGAGATCGCTGTGCTGATGGAGTTCGGCGGCTCTTCGGAAGACCTCGGCCGCACCTGCCACGCGCACCCGACCATGTCGGAAGCAGTGAAGGAGTCTGCTCTCGCCACCTTCTTCAAGCCGATCCACATGTAAAAACGCAAATCCGGAATTACATCTTCTTCATCTTCAAGGCCGCAGCTTGTCTAACGAGCTGCGGCCTTTATCGTCTGGAAGCAATGCCGCTAAACGTTTGACGAAAGGCAAGAAAATGGCTTCCGAGACTGTTTCCTATTCTGTCTATCAGCGCATCCTGCATTGGCTGGTCGTCGCGCTGGTCTTCTTCAACCTGCTGCTTCCGGAGGGAATGCAAGATTGGAGCCGGGCGTTCAGCCAAACCGGCACGGCGACGGCCGAGCAGGTGGCCAGCGCCAGTCTTCATGCCTATGCCGGGATCGCGATCCTGGTCCTGACGCTCTGTCGGATTGGCCTGAGGCTGATGATGAAGGCCCCCGCCCTGCCGACCGAAGAGCCGCCGCTCTTTCGTCTGGCGGCGAAGGTCGCGCATGGCGCTCTCTATGTCCTCACCATTGCCCTACCGTTCAGCGGCATGGCTGCATACTACTTTGGCGTTGAACAGGCGGGCGCGGTCCATGGAGGGCCGCTGAAGCTGCTTCTGTGGCTGGTCGTCGCCGCCCATGTGCTGGGCGTCCTGGTGCACCAGTTCTACTGGAAGACCAATATCCTGCGGCGGATGACGGTCGGCTGAGACAGATTCAGGGCGCTGGAGTGACGGTGAAGCCCTGTTGGCGGAGCAGGGCGACGAGGCCCCCATCGCCCGGCAGGTGCAAAGCTCCCACGGCCATAAATACACTGCCTTCGGCCAGAATCGGGGCGGCACGCTCTGCCATCCGCATGTTGCGATCGGAGATGATGGCGCTCTCGAAGGCTGCGTAGGCGCTTTCATCGTCATCGGAGCTGCTCGGCGTCAGTGCCCTCAGCGCCGGGATCGTCATGCCGGTTTCGCCCGTGAGATAGAGCTGTGTCATGGTCTCGACGACGTCGTCCATCCGGTCGCCCAGCTTCACGGTCTCGACCAGTGCCTCGAGGTGAAAATCGATCGGCAATTTCGTCATCGCCTCAAGCTGCTCCTGAAGCGTCTCGAGGCCCTTGACCGGCTTTCCAGCAGCGACGGCGTCCAGCGCGATCTTCTTGTCCAGGAAGACCGCGTTCTCCGCCTTGCGTGCGGTCTCGCAGGCCGAGCTTGCGACAAAGGCCGCCAGCATCCAGGGCTTCATGCGGGATACGGAGGAGAGCGAGAGGCCACGCTCTTCGAGCCCGGCCCTGAGGACGGCAAGATCGTCGGTCGAGAGGAGGGTTTCGATCGACCGGCCATCCGTGAACATGGTGAGTTCCGGCTTTGCCAGTATGGCTGCCATGGCCTTCGTCTCGTCGAGGATTTCGTCCGACTCGATGACGATCGTTCGGGCTGCCGCATGCGCTTGAGCCGCGCCAGCCGGCATCTCCAGAACGCGGGGGTCGGTGACATGCATGGTGCCGAGCAGATAGGAAGGATGTACACCCGGGCGCTCTATCTTCCAGAACAGGCCTCTTCCGTTGACGATCTCCCGGCCTTCTTCGAGCGCTTCGGCATAGCGTGCGGGATCTTCCTTCTGAAGTGTATCCAGAAGGTTCGTGCCCCTGCACTCCGTCTCGGCCCTCG
>JBKBXP010000044.1:0-16722 GCA_046314035.1 Pseudorhizobium sp.
AAATCAGCTCCGTGGTATTCCCAGGTGCCGAACAAGAGGTTCTCCGGTTCCTTCAGGAAGATCGTGTAGTTGCGGATGTTGCAGCGGGAGATCAGGTCGAGGATCTCCGGCCAGACGGCTGCGTGCAGCCGCTTGTAGTCTTCCACCATGCCCGGCGCGACGCCGATCACCATGCCCATGCGTTGCATCACCGATCCCTCAGATTTCGACGATCGCCTTGACCACCCCGGCGCCCGGGTCGGTCAGCCCGGAAAACCGCTCCGGGACCTCCGAGAGCGTCATCCGGTGCGTGATCAGCGCCTCGGGGATCGACCCGGCGCGCATCGCCTCCATCACCCGCTCGAAATCCTCGATCGTCGCGTTGCGGCTGCCGAGGAGGGATGTTTCGCGCTTGTGGAATTCGGGATCGGAAAAGCGGATCTCGCTGGAAACGATGGAGACGAGCACATAGGTGCCGCCATGGCCGACGAAGCCGAAGCCGCGCTCCATGGCCTTTGCATTGCCGGTGGCATCGAAGACGACGTCGAAGAAATCGCCGCCGGTGATGTCCGACAGCGTGTCCGTGTCGTCGTCCCCGAGCTTCACCGTGTGCGGGACGTCGAGATATTTGGTGGCAAAATCCAGCCGGTCGGTGCGCCCGTCGAGGAACGTCACCTCGCCGCCGTTGAGGCGCGCGAAGATCGCCACCGCCATGCCGATCGGGCCGGCGCCGACGACGAGCACCTTCTGGCCGTTTTCCACCCTTGCCCGGGAAACGGCGTGGGCGCCGATCGCCAGGAATTCCACCATGGCGGCCTGATCCAGGCTGAGGCCGTCCGCCTTCAGCACGAATTTTTCCGGCAGGCAGAGGTATTCGGTCATGCCGCCGTCGCGGTGGACGCCGAGCACGCCGATGTTGCGGCAGCAGTTCGTCATGCCCTTGCGGCAGGCGCTGCAGTGGCCGCAGGAGATATAGGGGACGATGGAGACCGTATCGCCGGCCACCAGATGACTCGAGGCGGATGCCTCCTCGACCACGCCGGCAAGCTCGTGGCCCATGACGCGCGGATAGGAGAGATAGGGTTGGTTGCCGGTGAAGATGTGCAGGTCCGTGCCGCAGACGCCGACCCGCCTGATCTTGACCAGCACCTCGCCCTCGCCGCGGGTGGGCTTTGGCCGGTCGATGGCGGAGAGGGTGCCGGGGGAATCGCAGATGATGGTCAGCATGGGAGGAGGTCCGTCATAAGGTTTTGCGGCGCTGGCCGCCGAGATTGTAGAAACGGAAGGCGTTGCCGCCGAAAATCGCATCGTGGTGATCGGCCGGCACGATGTCGAGGCATTGTGATAGCCAGCTCTGATAATCGCCGGCAAGCCGCAGAACGGGCCAATCGCTGCCCCAGATCACCCGTTGCGGGCCGAACAGTTCCAGCACGGTTTCGACATAGGGGCGTACGGCCTGCGGCCTCTGGTCGCCCGCTTCGGTCAAAAGGCCGGAGAGCTTGCAATGCACGTTGGGAAGCTCAGCCAGTGCCGCCATGTCGCGACGCCAGGCAACATAGCGGCCCTCGGAAATCTGCGGCTTGGCGGCATGGTCGATGACGATCGGCAGCCGGGTGGAGCGGCGCGCGAAATTGAGGAGGGACGCGAGGTGCCGCGGCAGGACCAGCGCATCGAGGACGAGACCGTGGTCGATCATCGCCGAGACGGTGGGCTTCAACCCGGGATCGTCGATCCAGCCGTCGTCGTCAATGTCCTGGAGCATCGGCCGCAGGCCCTTGAGCTTCGGGTGCTCTGCCAGTTCGGCGATCGCATCGGCTGCGTCCTCCGCTTTCATGTCGACCCAGCCGACGACGCCGAGGATCGAGGGGGTCCGGTCCGCAAGCTCGAGCATGAAAGCGGTATCGGCTTCGCTCTCCATCGTCTGCACCAGCACCGTGCCGTCAACATCCGCCTCGGCCAGCAGCGGCTGCAGATCCTCCGGCATGAAGTCGCGGTGGATGGCGGCAAGCTCTGCCGGCGGCCATTGGCCTTGCCGGTTGGCGATCCGCCAGAAGTGCTGATGGGCATCGATCCGCATCGGCTCAGGCTCCGCCACGGGGAAGCGGCACACCTTCGGCGATCAGGCCCCGCTCGCGCAAGGCTGCCCAGAACGAGGCCGGAATGGTTTCGGAGAACCATGCGACATTGGCGGTGATCTGCTCGGCGGTCCGTGCACCCGAGACAACCGTGACGACGGCGGGATGTGTCAGCGGAAAATGCAGTGCTGCCGATTGCAGGGAAACGCCCTGTTCCTCGCAGGCGGCCTGCAGGCCCTCGACCCGGGCGAGGATGTCGGCGGGCGCGTCCGCATAGTTGAATTTCCTGTTGCCGGCGAGGATCCCCGAGTTGAACGGCCCGGCAATGACGATGCCGATGCCGCGGCGCACGCATTCGTCCATCATCGGCAGGCTGTCCTGCTCCAGCAGCGTATAGCGTCCGGCAAGCATCGAGACGTCGATGTCGAAGACGTCCATGGCCTCACGCACGGCCTGCCATTCGTTGACGCCGAGGCCGATCGCCCTGGTCGAACCCTCGTCGCGCAGCCTGCCCAGCGCGCGAAAGCCGCCGCCGGCGGTCAACTGGCTCCAGTAGTGTTCGTGGCGGTCGCCATGGGTCATGCGGCCGATGTCGTGCACGTAAAGGATATCGGGCTTGAGGATGCCGAGCCGCTGCTGGCTGGCCTCGAAGGAGCGCATGATGCCGTCATGGGTGTAGTCGTAGACGGGACGGAAGGGCAGCGGCCGGATGTAGCCGTCCTCTTCCTCGCCCACCGTCTCGTCCGGCGTCATGATCCGCCCAACCTTGGTGCTGAGCGTGTAGCTGTCGCGGGGGAGGTCCGTCAGCATCGTCCCGATGCGGCGCTCCGACCGGGTGTAGCCATAGAAGGGGGCCGTGTCGAAATAGCGGATCCCGGCATTCCAGGCGGCGTGGAAGGCACCGGCGGATTCGTCGTAGCTGGTCGCCCGGTAAAGGTTGCCCATCTGGGCGCAGCCGAGACCCATCAGGGTGACATCGACGTCGGCGCGGGGGAGCTTGCGGGTATCGGCAACGTTCATGAGGCATGTCCTTTGGAATGGGTGCGCACCCACGGCGGATGCGCACCCAGGCGGGAGGAAGTCAGTAGAGAACGTTCTTGGCTTCCGGCTGGTCGATATTGTCTTTCGTCACGATCACGACACCGGTATCGACGAACTTCTCGACCGGTTCTTTGGCGATGATCTTCGAGACCGTCTGGATGCCGAGCTCGCCCATCTGGAAGGAGCCCTGGACGGCGATGCCGGCGAGCGTGCCATCCTTGACAAACTCCTGGAGGTCCTGGTTGCCGTCGAAGCCGAAGGCGACCACCTGTCCGGCCTTGCCGGACTGCTTGAGCGCGCGGCCCATGCCGATGGCGGTCGGCTCGTTGGCGCCGAACATGCCCTTCAGATCGGAGTTGGCGGCAAGCACGTCCGTGGTCTGGTTGAGCGCGGTGGCCATCTGGGACTGCGAGTAGAAGGGTCCGACGATTTCAAGCGAGGAATTCGCCTTGATGTAGTCGGTGAAGCCGCCCACGCGGCCGATTTCCGAACCGGCACCCGCGACATAGGACATCACGGCAATCTTGCCTTCGGTGCCGACCTTCTCGATCAGCGCCTGGGCGGCCAGCTCGCCGGCCTTCTTGTTGTCGGTCGAGAGGAAGGACTGGTAATACTGCTCGGCACCCTCGGCGAGCATCGAGTCGATGATCACTACGGGAATGCGGGCTTCCCAGGCCTTCTTGACGGCCGGCACCAGTGCATCCGGGTCGGAAGGTGCCAGCACGATGCCGGCGACGCCGCGGTTGACGGCATTCTCCACCATGTTGACCTGGTCGGCGATGGCCGATTCGGCGGCCGGTCCCTGGAAGGTCATCGTATGCTCCGACGTGTCCGCCATGGCGGCGTCGGCGCCTTTCTGGACGTTCTGCCAGAAGGTGGAATTCACGGTCTTGACGATGACGGCGATCTCCCCGGCCTGGGCGGACGAATAGGCTCCCAGGGCGATTGCCGACGTCAGCAGTGCGGTTGCGATTTTCTTCATGCCTGTTTCCTCCAGATAATTGGCCTGACCGGCCGGTTTCCGGGAGCTCCTCACTCCCCATGCTCACGGGATAAGGGCCCGTACCCGTTCGTCATCGGCGGTTGCGCAACTGGTCGATCCAGACGGTTCCCAGGATGACGAGACCGATGATGATCTGCTGTGTGAAGGCGGAAACGCCATTCATGTTGAGGCCGTTGCGCAGGATGCCGATGACGAAGGCGCCGATCAGCGTTCCGGAAATCGTGCCGACGCCGCCGATCAGCGAGGTGCCGCCGATGACCGCGCTGGCGATCGCATCCAGCTCGTACATCACGCCCTCGTTCGGCTGTGCGGTGACGAGGCGCGACATCAGCACGCAGCCCGTCAGGCCGGCGAGCGTGCCGGACAGGATGTAGGTAAAACTCACGACCCGGCCGACGTTGACGCCGGAGAGGCGCGCCGCGTCGGCGTTGGAGCCGACGGCATAGATGTGGCGACCGAGCACCGAGCGGTTGAGCATCAGCGCAACGGCTATTGCGATCGCCACCATCAGGATCACCGGGTAGGGAATGCCGGGAAACACCACCGTCGGAAACCCGTCGGCGCCGATGTCGACCACGCGAAACAGCGAGCCGTTGCCGAGCACGCCGAAGGACTCGCCAAGCCCGGACACCGCGCGGGCGCCGGTGATCTGCAGGGCGACGCCACGGGCAATCAGCATCATGCCAAGCGTCGCGATGAAGGGCGGAAGCCGCATCACCGTCACGAGGACGCCGTTGATCCAGCCGCAGATCGATCCCGTCAGGATGCCGATGAACATGCCGACCGGAACGGGCATGCCCCATTCCTTGACCGCAAGCGCTGCGACGACGCCGGAAAGCGCCAGCACGGATCCGACAGACAGGTCGATGCCGCCGGTGATGATGACGCAGGTGGCGCCGATCCCGAGCAGCGCGATGGAGGTCACCTGCAGCGCGATCGTCATGCCGTTGTTGACCGTGAAGAAGGCGCTGCTGGTGGCGGAGAACACCGCCACGAGCAGGAAAAGGCTGCCGAGCGCGGCAAACTTCTGGATGATGTCCTTCTGGCGATCGCTCAGCCGGCCGCTTCTCTGTTCGCTTGTGTCCGCCATTGTCACCTCAGTGCGCCGTCGGGCCGTAGCCGGAGGCGTATCGCATGATTTCTTCCTGATCGGTCTTCCGGGTCTCCAGAACACCGGTGATGCGTCCGCCATGGAAAACGGCGACGCGATCGGTCATTCCCATCACTTCGGGGAGTTCCGAGCTGATGAGCACGACGCCGATGCCGGCCGCCGCCAGTTCGTCCATGATCTTGTAGATCGCAAATTTCGCGCCGACGTCGATGCCGCGGGTCGGCTCGTCGAAGAACATCACCTTCGGCTTGCGAAACAGCCACTTGCCGATGATGATCTTCTGCTGGTTGCCGCCCGACAGAAGCCGCACCGGCTGCTTGATGGAGGGCGTGCGGATGTCGAGAAGCTCGACATACTCGTCGGCCACCTGTTTGTGCCTGGCAAAATCGATGAGGCCGAAGCGGCTCGACACCGCTTCCATGTTGGCCAGCGTCATATTGGCATCGACCGGCATCTTGATGGCCAGCCCATGCGCCTTTCGGTCTTCGGAGAGATAGGCGATGCCAGCGGCGATCGCGTCGCGCGGGGAGCGGATCGTCAGCGTCTCGCCATGCAGCGTGATCGTGCCGGCATCGAGCGGATCGGCGCCGAAAATGGCACGCGCGACTTCGGTGCGTCCAGCCCCCATCAGGCCGGCAAAGCCGAGGATCTCGCCGCGTTTCAGCGAGAAGCTGACATCGGAGAAGATGGCGCCGCGCCGCAGCCCGGTGGCGCTGAACAGGACTTCCTCGGAAGGGACGGAGGTGCGTTCGGGAAACTTCTCCTCGAGCGAGCGACCGACCATCCGGGCGACGATGTCGTTGACGGTGGTATCGGCGAAACGGTCGGTGGCGATATAGCGCCCGTCGCGCAGCACGGTGACACGATCGACGATCTCGGCCATCTCGTCCAGCCGGTGGGAGATGTAGACGATGCCGACGCCGGAGGCCTTGAGGTCGCGGATGACCTGGAAGAGCAGCTTCGTCTCCTGCTCGGTCAGCGAAGACGTCGGCTCGTCCATGATCAGGACTTCGGCATCGAGCGACAGGGCCTTGGCGATCTCGACCATCTGGCACTGCGCCACCGACAGCGTGCGCACCTGCACGTCAGGGCTGATGTCGACGCCGAGGCGGTCGAGACAGCGCTTGGCGTCGGTGCGCAGCTTCTTGCGGTCCACGAAGAAGCCGCGGCGAGGCTCCCGCGCCAGGTAGATGTTCTCGGCGACGGTGAGGTGCGGAACGAGGTTCAGTTCCTGGTGGATGATGGCGATGCCGGCGGCCTCGGATTCGAGCGGCGACGCAAAGCGGCTTTCCTCGCCCTTGTAGACGATCGTGCCGGCGGTCGGCTGATAGACGCCGCTGATGATCTTCATCAGGGTCGATTTGCCGGCGCCGTTCTCGCCGCAGACCGCATGGACTTCACCGGGCAGGAGATCGAAGCTGACGCCGGCGAGCGCCATGACGCCGGGGAATTCCTTGGTGATGCCGTCGAGGCGCAGCAAGGCGGCGCGATCATTCGATTGCGGGTTCACATCTTGAATGTCAGCCGATGTCTGCACGACGGCCTCCTCCCTCTTTTGCCGGCCAAGCTCCAACCGCCAGCAGCTCATGGGTAAACCCGGAGGCCAAAACTGGTCAAGCCAATTTTTCGATTGTTTGGTGCTGATCGTGGGAGAGGAGGTGAAGGGGCCGCAAAACAGGCTGTTTCGTCTGGTGGTCCATCTTGCCGAGGCAGGTGCGAATAGCTATGGTAAGGCCAGATCGAATAAATGGCGTGGAAATGAACGGACCCATCAAGGCAGCCGAGCCGCGCAGGCTCTACCAGCAGATCGCCGACCAGATCCGCGCATTGGTCCAGGGTGGCCATTTTGCGCCCGGCGCCCGGCTGCCGGCCGAACGGGATCTGGCCCAGCAGCTCGGCGTCTCTCGGCCATCGCTGCGCGAGGCGCTGATCGCGCTCGAGATCGAGGGCAGCGTCGAGATCCGCATGGGATCGGGGATCTACATCACGGCCGAACCGGAGCGTCGCCCCCGGCAGACCCGCTCCATGGGCGACAGCCCGCTGGAGCTGATGCAGGCCCGCGCGGCGATCGAGGGAACCGTCATCACGCTCGCGACCGCCCGTATGACGCCGGACGCGCTGCAGTCCATCCGCCAGACGCTGGACGACATGCGCGTCGAGATCGAGGAGGGCAGGAAGCCCCTCGATCAGGACCGGTCGTTCCACCTGACGATCGCCAGCCAGAGCGGCAACAGCGTTCTGTCGCGCATCGTCGGCGAGCTGTTCGACGAACGCCACAGTCCCCTGTCGGCCCAGATCCGCACCCGCTTCGAGACACCCGAAACCTGGAGCTTCGCCCTTTCCGAACACGAGGCGATCTTCACGGCGCTCGAGGCAAAGGATCCGCTGCAGGCGCAGGCCACGATGCATGCGCATCTGGAGGAGTCCAAGCGGCGCTGGATGGAAAACGAACCGCGCTGATCACACCGAACTTGAAGAACACAAGAGTTCCCCCTTGGGAGGAGGAAAGCAGTCCATGGATCCCATCGTACCCCCCAACATCATTCTCACCGCCGCCGACGACGTCGGCGTCGTCCGCCGCACGGTGCAGCCGGGCAACCTCGTCGGGCACGGTGACCTCGTCGCCCGTGGCCTCGTGGGCCGTGGCCACAAGGTTGCGATCCGGCGCATCCCGTCCGGGGCGGAAGTCAAGAAATACGGCCAGGTCATCGGCGTCGCCACCCAGGATATCGAGCCCGGCGACCACGTTCATCTGCACAACCTCGCCATGCTGCCCTCCGAGCACGTCCATCAGTTCAGTGTCGACATCGAGGAAAAGGGCATGCTGCCGGAGGCCGAGCGGCGCACCTTCATGGGCTATGATCGCGGCATCGGTGGCGCCGGCACCCGCAACTACATCGGTATCATCTCCTCGGTAAACTGTTCCGCCACCGTCTCCCGCTACATCGCCGACTACTTCAACCGCATGGGCGGGCTCGACGGTTTCGACAACATCGACGGCGTCGTCGCCCTGACACATGGCACGGGTTGCGCCCTTAACAACAAGTCGGAAGGCTACCGGGTGCTGATCCGCACCATCCAGGGTTACGCCCGGCATCCAAACTTCGGCGGCATCCTGATGATCGGGCTCGGCTGCGAGACCAACCAGATCGGCCCGATCCTCGAACACTACAAGATGGAGGAAGGCGACCGGCTGCGGACGATGACGATCCAGCAGCACGGAGGCACCCGCAAGACCATCGACGCGGCCATCGAGATCATCAAGGAGATGCTGCCGGGCGTGAATTCGGCGGTGCGCACGCCGCAGCCTCTGTCGAAGCTCAAGGTCGCGCTGGAATGCGGCGGCTCCGACGGCTATTCCGGCATTTCGGCCAATCCCGCCCTAGGCTATGCCTCCGACCTGATGGTGCGCAACGGCGGCACCACGGTTCTTTCCGAGACCCCGGAGATCTATGGCGCAGAGCACCTGCTGACGCGCCGCGCCGTCACCCCCGCCGTAGCCAACAAGCTTCTGGAACGGATCGACTGGTGGCGGGACTACACGGCCCGCAATGGCGACGAGCTCAACAACAACCCCTCGCATGGCAACAAGCTGGGCGGCCTCACGACCATCCTGGAGAAGTCCCTCGGTGCGGTCGCCAAGGGCGGCTCGATGCCGTTGAAGGCAGTGTACGAATTCGGGGAGACCGTGACGGAGCAGGGCTTCGTCTTCATGGATACGCCCGGCTACGATCCGGTCGCGGTGACAGGCCAGGTTGCCGGCGGCTGCAACGTCATCTGTTTCACCACCGGCCGCGGCTCTGTGTCCGGCTTCAAGCCGTCCCCCTGCATCAAGATCGCCACCAACTCCGAAATGTACGAGCACATGAAGGAGGACATGGACATCAACTGCGGCGGCATCGTCACCGGCGAGGAGACCATCGAGCAGTCGGGCCAGCGGATATTCGAGGATATCATTGCCGTCGCGTCGGGGCGCAAGACGGTGAGCGAGATCTACGATTACGGCGACAATGAATTCGTGCCGTGGCAGATCGGGGCGGTGACCTAAGCCACCGCCCACCTGATTGTTATCGGTTGGCGACCTTCGCCTGCGGCTTCATGCGGGCAGGCGGGGTATCCGGCGTTCCGAAGAACTTTTCCCGCTCGCGCCAGATGGCCGGGACTGCGAGAAGACCCACGCCCACAAAGGCAATGGCCGTCTTCGTCAGCTCGCTGAGTTCCGGCGAGCGACCGTCGAAGTAGTAGACGGCGTAGACGATGGCGACGTGCCAGACGTAGACATAGAGCGAGTGGCGGCCGATCAGCTGCAGGAACTTCAGCGAGAAGATCCAGGTGAGGACGCCGGCGGCCTTGCGCACGACGTCGGACGGATGCTTAGGACCGGCGGCCAGGAGCCACGTCACCAGCGCCGCCACGGCGATGAAGTTGAGGAGATAGACCGGACCGAAATCGGCACGGATTTCCATGGAGGCGAACTTGCCGATCATGAAGTCGGGCATCAGGCCGTTGGCGGTCATGATCCGCAGCGGCAGGAAGAACAGGACGACGATCAGAGCCATCTTCGGGATGAAGGTGTTTTCGGGCGTGAGGATCTTGCCCCAGTCGATCTTGCCGGCCGAGGTCATGGCGCCGAGCACGAGGCCGGAGTAGAACACCACCTGCCAGCCGAGCAGGTTGAAGCTGGCGCGGATGCCCTGGTCGTCGGGACCCATGACCATCTGGTGCAGAGGATCGGTGACGATCCGCTGAAGCCCGAGCTGGGCTGCCATCCAAAGGACGAGTGAGCCCGTCAGCACATAGACCCACTTGTCTTCGAGCACCAGCTTCACGAGCCAGGGCGCAAACAGCATGTAGACGATGTACTGCGGCAGGATGTCCATGAAGGTGGGCTGGAACAGGAACGTTGCGATCGCCGCAAGACGCAGCGGATCGTCGAAGGTCGTGTAGCCGAGCCAGTTGTACCAGACCGTGTAGGCGTCCGGCAGGAACATCTGGGCCACGAGGACGGCAAGAACCAGACCCATGGCGTAACGATAGAGCTCGAAGGCGCGCGAATAGATCGCCTGGCGACCCGCCGCATAGCCGTTCTTCACCATCTTGCGGGCATAGACCATGCCGATCAAGAGGCCGGACAGGAAGACGAAGCCCTGCGCATCCTCGACGAAGGCGAGCTGATTGTGGTTGACCTTCACCAGCCAGTAGCCGCCGGCAAAGATCAGGTGGTTGATCAGCATGAACACGAGGAAATATCCCCGCATACCATCAATGAGATCGAAGCGTTTCATCGTCGCGGTCTCCGTTCTGCCGCTCCGATGCGCTTGGGTCGCCCGGTCCGACAAGCCCACTGGGGGCCAGAAAATCTTACGCGCTTAACGCAGGATGAGCAGGTGGGTTCCGCACATGCGTCGCGTGCCTCGCTTCCTAGGCGAGCCGGGATGACTGGAAGATGAATGGCGAAAGTTATTCCGCGGCAATCTTCTTGATGCTCGCGACCTGCGTCAGATAGGCCCGAAGAGCGGCGGGGCGAACCGGCTTATGTTGCACCGCAATGTCGTAACGCTCTGCTTCTGCACGCACTTCCGGCGTGCGATCGGCCGTCAGCAGAAGCGCCGGGATCTCCGCCTGGTACAGCTGTCGAAGCCGGACGATCGCCTCCACTCCGTTGCCGTCACCCAGATGATAGTCTGCGACGATGACCTCTGGCGGCGGCTCCCTCGAAGCGGCGATAGTCTCTATGCCGGCAAGAGAAGTGACCTGGCCCACGGCGCAGCCCCAGCCGGAGACGAGCAGGCTCATGCCTTCGAGAATCTTCTGCTCGTTGTCGATGCACAGCACCCTCAGCCCGTTGAGCGGCTGCGAGCGGCGCGGCCGCTCCGGCTGCTCCGCCGGTCTGGCCGACTGCGGCGAGGCAAGGTCGCGCGGCAGCCTGACCCTGAAGATGGTGCCTTTGCCGGGCACCGAGGAGAGTTCGACGGGGTGGTTGAGGACCCGCGAGATGCGGTCGACGATCGACAGCCCCAGGCCAAGCCCGGCAGCCGTTCGCGCCCCCTCGTCGAGCCGCGCGAACTCCTTGAAGACGGTGCGAAACTTCGCGGCTGGAATGCCGATGCCCGAATCCAGTACCTCGATCACCACCTCGCCGCCACGGCGCCGCGCACCGATGACGATCTTGCCGTTGATCGTGTATTTGATCGCATTCGACACCAGGTTCTGCACCAGCCGGCGCAAGAGATTCACGTCGGAGCGGACGCGCAGCGAGCTTGGGACCACCGTGAACTTGAGGTTCTTCTCGCGCGCCATCGGCGCAAAGTCGGTCTCGATCCTGCGCAGGAGGTCGCCGAGCGAAATCGGCGTCACCCGCGGCTTCATGGCGCCGGTATCCAGGCGGGAGATGTCGAGAACGGCGCCTAGGATCGCCTCCACCGACTCCAATGCAGAATCGATGTTTCGCACCATGGAGCTGTTCTCGGAAGCGCCGAGCCGTTCGACCAGTGCCGAGGAATAGAGACGGGCAGCGTTCAGCGGTTGTAGGATGTCGTGCCCCGCGGCGGCAAAGAAGCGCGTCTTGCCGAGATTGGCTTCCTCGGCGGAGGCCCGGGCTTCGGCCAGCTCGCGGTTGACGCGGGTCAGTTCCGCCGTGCGTTGATCCACGCGCTGCTCCAGCGTCTCGTTGGCCTGCTTCAGGGCACGGTCGGCGGCGACCCGTTCGGTGATGTCGGTGAGCGTGGCGACGATGCCCTTGTCCGGCATGGCATTCGATCGCACTTCGATGATCCGCTTGCCGCCGCTGAGCACGAGCGGAAACGGCGCGTCGAGCGTCTGGAACTGCCGCACCACGTCGACGCGGTCCTCCGGCAGCACGTCGCCACGGTCCACCAGGATGGAGATGATATCGGCCAGCGGATAGCCGACCTGTCCGACCTGCTCGGGAAGGTCGAGGAGGTTGCGGAAGCGCCGGTTCCAGATGGTGAGGCAATAGGAGCTGTCGAAGACGGCGATCCCCTGGTCCATCTGGGAGAGCGCCGTCTGCAGCATGTCCTGATTGTACTGCAGCGCCTCGCTGGCCTGGTCCAGCAGCCAAGCCGTGTCGGAATTGGCATCCTCCGCCTTCTGCAGGATCAGCGACAGGACGAGGCGGGCCGAGGACGATCCGATGGCGCTTCCCAGCAGCTGCTCGGAGTAGTGGATCAGCGCCATGTCAGCCGGCTGGTCCTCCTCCAGTGGCCGGCCGCTGCCCTGCGCATAGTTGGCGAAGGAGCGTTCCATGCGCTCTTCGCCGAGATAACGGGCAATTGTGGTCTTCAGATCGCCGACGCTGACCCGGGTTTTCCAGCCACGCGTCGCAAATTGCGCTCTGCGGTGGCGCTTCACGAAGATGCCGGCCTGGATGCGCTCGACGGGCTTGGGATTGCGCGACAGCGAGCCCAGCACGAAGGCGAGACTGTTGAGGACGAGGCTGAAGAGTGTGGCGGTGACCAGCGGATCCGACTCGGCGTTGAACAGCGCCGTGCCCGGGAACAGGAAGTGGAGGATGGCGCCCGCCAGATGCACGTTGTTGGGGCCGCCGAGGCTGGGCACGAAGAGAAGGTAGGCCCAGGCGAGGAAGCCGAGCGACATGCCGAGGATGGCGCCCCGGGCATTGGCGCGGCGCCAGACCAGCCCGCCGATCATGCTGGGGGCGATCTGAGCGATCGCGGCAAAGGACAGGAGGCCGATCGAGGCGAGGCCGGTCTCGCTGTCGGCCGCCCGGTAGTAGGCGTAACCGAGCATCAGGACGATGATGATCGAGGTGCGGCGCACGCGCAGAAGCGTCTTGGTGAAGTCAGCCCGGTGGACGGAGCGCCGCATCAGCTTGCGGCGCAGCAGTACCGGCATGACGATGTCGTTCGAAACCATGATTGACAGGGCGACCGAGGCGACGATCACCATGGCCGTCGCGGCGGAAAAGCCGCCGATGAAGGCGATCAGCGAGATCAGCGGCATCTCGTTGTCGAGCGGCAGGAGCAGGACGTAGAGATCGGCGTTGCCGGTGCCGCCGAAGGAAATCAGGCCGGCCATGGCGATCGGCATGACGAAGAGATTGATGGCAACGAGGTAGAGCGGCAGCAGGTAGGCGGCCATCCTCAGTTCGCGCGGCGTCCGGTTCTCCACGACCGTGACGTGGAACTGCCGCGGCAGCATGATGATCGCGAAGGCCGAGAGACCGATCAGCATCAGCCAGCGGCTGATCGGCGTTTCGTAGGACAGGGCGGAGGTGACGAAGAGATTGTGGGACGCCCGCTCCAGAAGGTCCGAAGGGCCATCGTAGAGGAAGAACATGACGGCGATACCGACGGTGGCAAAGGCGATCAGCTTGACCACCGATTCCATCGCGACGGCGAGGATCAGGCCGTCCTGATGCTCGGTGGTATCCGTGTGGCGCGTCCCGAAGATGACGGAGAAGCACGCCATCAGCAGGGTGACGATCAGGGCAAGGTCGATGAAGTAGAGATTGCCGCTGCCGATCCCGAACGCCGAGGCATCGACCATCGCCGCAACGGAACTGGAGACCGCCTTCAGCTGCAGCGCGATATAGGGGATGGCGCCGATCAGCGAGATGACGGCAACGATCATCGCCACCGTCGAGTTCTTGCCGTAGCGGGCGGCGAGGAAGTCTGCGACCGAGGTCAGCTTCTCGGCCTTTGCCAGCTCGACGATGCGCCGGATCACCGGCATGCCGATGGTGAAGGCGAGGATCGGCCCGATGTAGATGCCGGTGAACTCCAGCCCGCGCTGCGAGGCCAGCCCGACCCCGCCGAAATAGGTCCAGGATGTGCAGTAGATCGCCAGGCTGAGGGCGTAGACCACCGGCCGCCCGCCTTCGGGCACGCCGAAGCGACGGCTGCGGCGGTCGCCATAGCTGGCCACCGCGAACAGAAGCAGGATATAGCCGAATGCCGACAGGAAGATCAGCCAGCCGGGAACCATGTCTCCTCCGCTCCGGGGCAAGTGACGTATGAGAATAGAGTAAAACTACCCGCTTGGAAATTGAGCCTTTCTTGGCATAAAGTCCTAGAAACCGGAGCGCCGCACGAGAGCCCGCAGAGGGCCGCCTTGCGCGACGCAGGCCCGGGTAAAAGGGATAGAAGGTCAACCATGTCGGTAGTTTCGGAATTCCGCTCTTTCATTGCGAAGGGCAATGTCATCGACCTCGCTGTCGGTATCATCATCGGCGGCGCCTTTACGGGGATCGTCAATTCTCTGGTCAACGACATCATCATGCCGGTCGTCGGCTCCATCATCGGCGGCCTCGACTTTTCCGATTATTTCCTCGGCCTCTCGTCGACGGTCACGGCGCCGACACTTGCCGCTGCGCGAGAGCAGGGGGCCGTCTTTGCCTATGGCAGCTTCATCACGGTCATCCTGAACTTCGTCATCCTCGCCTGGATCATCTTTCTCATGGTCAAGGCGGTGAACAGGATCCGCATCGCGGAAGAGAAGAAGCCGGACGCGGCCGTGCCTGCTTCGCCGCCACCGGCCGACGTCCAGCTTCTGACGGAGATTCGCGATCTCCTGAAAGCCCGCTAGAAGCGTTCCATCACGCGAATCGATGCCATCCTCACGGATTGTCATGGGATTGCGCGGGGATGGTAGGCTATGACTGGGCATCAGCCGGAGAGTGAATCGAATGTCCATCCTGAGCAGCCTTAGCCCCCGCGCCCTTTCCGCACCCGAAAGCGGCATCGTCGAAGTGATCACCTATGCCCGCGGCCAGGAGGGGCTCATTCCGCTCTGGGCGGGAGAGGGCGACCTGCCGTCTCCCGACTTCGTCAATCAGGCCGCAAGTCAGGCGCTTCTGGGGGGCGAGACCTTCTACACCTGGCAGCGCGGCATTCCGGAACTGCGCGAGGCGCTGTCGCGATACTACGCCCGGCACTTCTCCAAGACGCTGTCGAGCGACCACTTCTATGTCACCGGTTCCGGCATGCACGCGATCATGCTGGCCGTGCAGGCGCTGACCAATCCCGGCGACGAACTGATCTACCTCTCCCCCTCTTGGCCCAACATCGTGGCCTCGGTCGAGATCGGCGGCGCCAAGCCCGTGGTCCTGCCGCTCGATTTCGTCGATGGCGGCTGGTCGCTCGACCTGCAGAAGCTGGAATCCCTGATCACGCCCCGGACGCGGGCGCTCTTCATCAACACGCCGTCGAACCCGACGGGCTGGACCGCCTCAAGGGAAGAACTGGCCGCCATTCTCGAGCTGTCGCGACGGCACGGGCTGTGGATCATCGCCGACGAGATCTATGCACTCTACTACTACGGCAAGGAGACGCGTGCCCCCTCCTTCCTGGACGTCATGGAAGAGGGCGACCGGGTGATCTTCGCCAACTCCTTCTCCAAGAACTGGTCGATGACCGGCTGGCGGCTCGGCTGGCTGGTGGCGCCGCCCGAGATCGGCCAGGTGATCGAGAACCTCATCCAATATTCCAACTCCGGCGTTGCCCAGTTCATGCAGCGCGGCGGCGTGGTGGCGCTCGATCAGGGCGACGACTTCGTCCGCGAAAACATCGAGAGAGCGAAGGCCTCCCGCGACATTCTCTGCGACACGCTGATTGCCACCAACCGCGTCGAGACCCTGAAGCCGGAGGGCGCGCTCTACGCCTTCCTGAAGGTCGACGGCATCACCGACAGCCGGGCGGCGGCGCTCGACATCGTCGACAAGGTCCAGGTGGCGCTGGCGCCGGGGTCCGCCTTCGGTCCGGGCGGCGAGGTTTTCCTGCGGGCCTGCTTCCTGCGCAACCCGCAGCAGGTTCGGGAAGCTGCCACCCGGCTGGCGGACTATGTCCTCAAGCTTTGAGTGAGAGTGAAGCAAGGCTAAAACTTTAGCAAAACGGTTATCCGGGCCTTAGCCTTGGTGCGCAATATACCCGCGCGACAGCCCCACGGGGTAAGCATTGATGAAGGGGAACAGTGTTTCGCTTCCTGCACAGAGTTAAGCAGGGAGTTTCGAAATGGCCGTTCTTGTCACCGGTGGTGCCGGATATATCGGGAGCCACATGGCTTGGGCTCTGCTGGATGCCGGCGAGGAGGTCGTGGTCCTCGACAGGCTCTCCACCGGCTTCCGCTGGGCGGTCCCGCCTGCGGCCCGCTTCTATCTCGGCAACGTCGGAAATCGCGAGCTGCTGGCGCAGATCTTTGCCGAGAACAACATCGACGCGATCCTGCATTTCGCAGGATCGATCATTGTGCCGCAATCGATCGCTCACCCGCTCGAATATTACGAGAACAACACCAGCAACACCCGCCTTTTGGCGGCCGCTGCTGTGGAAGCCGGCATCCGCCATCTCGTCTTCTCCTCCACGGCCGCCGTCTACGGAGAGGTCGCGGATGACACGCCGGTGCTGGAGACGGCGCCGACCGTGCCGAAGAGCCCCTATGGCCAGTCGACGCTGATGTCGGAACTGATGCTGAAGGATGCCGCTGCGGCGCACGACTTCCGCTTCGTCGCCCTTCGCTATTTCAATGTCGCCGGC
>JBKBXP010000045.1:0-16678 GCA_046314035.1 Pseudorhizobium sp.
CGGCAAGATCGTCTGGGGTACGCACTTGCGCGGCGACCATACCCGCTTCGCATTCGAGCGCGCGCCGGACCTGAAGCGTCTGCAGCAGGCCGTCACGAAGGTTGGTGCTGTCGAGCGACAACGGCATGTGGATCGTTGCCCGCGACACCGACTTGAGCAGATAGTTGCCGCTGCCCTTGCGGGTTTCGATCACGCCAAGCGCCTGGAAGTGGCGCAGGACCTCGCGGATCGTTGAGCGGCCCACGGCAAGCGCTTCCATCAACTCGCGCTCTGCCGGAAGCCGATCCCCTGATTTCAGCTGCGCGCTCGTCATGTAATCGATGAGGGCGTCGGTGACCTGCCTCACGCGACTGGTGGAGGGCAGCGGAGAGATCTTCAAAGGACTGTGCGCAAATTGGTCTGACATCCTACCAATAAAAAGTGCTGACGAGGTGATGTCAAGATGCTGGCACTCCTGCCGTCGCAGGCACGCTCTTCAAGGCGACTGCCGAAATGATAATCTGCAGGTGATTGGAGCAGCGCAAAGCCTGGCAACAATGCCGTGGCAAACGATCTGAGTTATAGAATTACTCTCTATCGCTCATGCAGTGAGCTGACTCTGGGTCAAGAGTCGGAACAGATGTTTGAGCGCTCCCGACCTGGCGAGCGCGGTGCTGGATGTCGGCAATCCGTCACGCACCGTGATCGGGCGCAAAGTGCATCTTTGCACGTTGGATGTCGCGGTATCGGGCGCGCAGCTCGCCGATGTCGATGGTGCCGTTGATCCAATCATCGACGGCTGCAAGAAATTGCGGGTCATCGTCGAACGGCGTGCCGCTGGCCTTGAGCCGAGCAGAAACCTTTTCATAAACCGCGCGCCGTACTTCGATTGTCATAAGGCCGGTTCCACTGCTACTGGCGCCTTGGTCATACGCTGATTCGAGGACGCGGCCCAGCGCCAGCTTGTCTGCTGTTGCATGCTGAATCCGTAAACTGCGCAGGTGGCCGGCTGTTGAGCAGTGGCCGGCCCTGGACCGGCTTGATCCGGACGTTCTGCCGTCTGCGCCCGCGGTGGCATAGCTGTCGCTGCATCGCAAGGACCGGCCGACTGGCGAAAACTTGCAGTCAGAGAGCCTTGCCACGAGAGGGACTGCGGCGCGGAACGCCCCGCGCGGGGGAAGTCGGTCCCGCCTCTCCCTTCGGGTCGCTATGCTGAGGCTCCTGCGGCATCCCTTCCTCCGCGCGGGACGTGACGAGAATTCCCGACATCCTGCCCGAGATCGGGCGACGCTATGCTGATGTCTCCGATACTCTTCTTTGTCGTCCATGACGCAAGGCCTGCCACGCAGATCCCGGCAGGCTTGCCAGCCTGCGCCTGCATGACTTGTCGCTGCAAGTTTTGCTGCGTGACCATGAGCGGCAGGATCCAGCGGAGGAGATGGCGAGGCCAACATCTCCCAAGGTCAGACAGCGTGGGCTAGGGGAGGGTAGGGGTGGCAGAGATTAGGCCATAGCGCCGTCAGCAGCCAGGATCCTGAACATCTTGACGAGGGCGCTCAGCGGCGTTCCTGCGTCAAGGCCCACGGCAGCGACAAGCGAGGCGACCGCATAGGCCTTCCACAGTCCGCCCCAATGAGTCAGCGCGTACATGGTGCACAGGGAGTGGGCGCTCCAGGCGTAAAAGCCGAGCATGCGACCGGCCTCGGGGCCTTCGTCACTATAGGTGCCGACAAGGCTTGCAACCATCACAACAGCCACGAGCGGCGCCTGTCCGAACACCAGCCTTGTCACTATCGAGGTACTGCTTCTACCGCCCATGCCGTTGCCGCCCTTAGAAGCTCGTCGGTCCTTAACGCATGACGACGAAACTATGGCAGCCGCAGACAGCTTCAAGAGCACTGTTGTTGTCGAGACGTGCTTTCTCGGCTTTCCCCACTGACGACGTGCTCACGTCAATAGGGTGCCGGTGGGGGGCGTCGCGGGCCTCGGCTTGGTCTCCGGGGCCTGTTGACTGCGGGAGCACAAACGGGCGGCATGCGCCGGCATGCCTCTTGGGAAAGAAAAAAGCCAGGCTGTGGGCAGGCGCTTTGACCGCTTGTGGTTCCAAGGGGGGCTCGGCTGGCTGTTATCGAGGATCCTGCATGAGAGGCGGGGATCGCTGAAGGTCGAGGGCGATCTGATCCCGGCCTCGCATTTTGGCGGCGTACAGGGCCAAGTCGGCGCGCCGGTACACCTCGTTTGCGTCATCGCCCTGTTGAACGCCGGCAAGCCCTGCCGAAAAGGTGTAGCGAAAGCTCAACTCCTGCGGCAGGGGGCGCGATTGGCGAACCGCCGCCAGCATCCGGTCAATCACCGCTTCGGCCTCCAAGAGGCTGGTGTGGGGCAAAACGAGAATGAATTCTTCGCCGCCAACGCGGCCGAGGGTGTCCGTCTTGCGCAACAGGCGCTGAACGGTCACGGCAAAGTCTTTGAGAACGGCGTCGCCAGTGGCATGGCCGAAACGGTCGTTGATGTATTTGAAGTTGTCGATATCGAGAACGGCCACGCAGCCCACGTCAGACCGACCTTCGCCGGCAGTGGCCGTCAGCTCTCGAAGTCTCTCCATCACGAAACGTCTGCTGGAAATCCCGGTCAGCTCGTCTGTTTGAGCCACTTTGATGGCATGGTCCCGGTCCTGACGAAGGGCTCGCTCCTCCACCCGCACAGACGTGATATCGCTGGCGACGCAAAGCATCCAGCCGTTCTGCTGCGTCGTTTCGGTCATCCACAGCCACCGCCCATCGTGCAGATCGGTCTCGAAGGCACGAAAACCGATCTTGCCCCGCCGGCCCATTGTGGAGTGAAGCCAAGTCTCGAAATCGCCACTGCTGATGACCGTTCCGCGGCCTGCCAGGTGGTTGCGGCGCATCATCTGCGACCAGAGTGGCATCTCATCGTGACCCACAAACCAGGCCGCGCGATAGCCGCGATTGGCAAAGCGAAGCCGATCGTTTTCGTCGAAGACGCCGATGAGGACGTCGGTGTCTTCCAGCAGCTGCACCATGGACAGCATCGTTTGCATATCGACCAAGGCCATCATGTCCTCACGGTTCTCGTCTGAGACTTGCACGGCAGACACAAACAAAATCTTCCAGACGTTGTTAAAATGCGTCGTTTCGCAACGACGGTCTGTGCCGCCACCTGCAGGCACCGCGATCCGGTCGGTGCAGGTGCTATTGACCCCGACAACGCCGGCCGCCGGCTGTCATCAGAACAAATGGCGCAGCCGGGCGTTGTCTCATGCCCTCGCTTTACCCGGTCACCGCGCTATGTCAGTTCTGCAGTTTGAGGATCACATGACGAAATACACAGATAGCAAGGCGCTGACCGGGGTGGTCGGATTGGATGACGTGCTTGCCGGGGGCTTGACCCGCGGCCATGTTTTTTTGCTGGAAGGTTCTCCGGGCGCGGGAAAAACCACGATTGCCTTGCAGTTTCTGACGCAAGGGGCAGAGCAGGGGGAACGCTGTCTCTACATCAGTCTGTCAGAAAGCGAAGACGAGCTGCGCGACAGTGCGCGCTCCCACGGTATGGAAATCAACGACGCCATCGACATCTTCGAGCTGGTTCCACCCGAGAGCCTGTTGGATGCCGACCAGCAGCAGAGCCTTCTCTATTCCTCCGACCTGGAACTGGGTGAGACGACCAAACTTATCTTTGAGAGCTTCGAGCGCGTTAAGCCGCATCGGGTGGTGATTGACAGCCTGTCGGAGATCCGCCTTTTGGCGCAAAGCTCGCTGCGTTATCGGCGCCAGATCCTGGCGTTGAAGCACTACTTCGCCCGATCGGATGCAACCGTGTTGCTGCTCGATGACATGACGGCCGACACCCTGGACAAAACGGTCCACAGCGTCGTCCATGGCGTCATCCACCTGGAGCAACTCGCCCCCGACTACGGAGCGGAGCGACGAAGGCTGCGGATCGTCAAGTATCGCGGCCAGGCCTTTCGTGGCGGCTACCATGACTTCGTGATCCGGACAGGGGGCGTCACCGTATTTCCACGGTTGCGGGCGATTGAACACAAGACGGCGTTTGAGCGCACGACGCTTGGGAGTGGGATCGCGGCGCTGGACGCCTTGCTGGGTGGCGGCGTCGAGCGTGGTTCGGGAACGCTGCTGATCGGTCCGGCCGGCACCGGCAAGAGCCTGTTTGCGTTTCAATTCGTGGCAGCGTCCATCAAACGCGGTAACAAGGCCGCCATCTTCGTGTTTGACGAGGAGCTCGGCTTGCTGCTTGCCCGCACCAAAGCCATTGGCCTCGACCTTGAGGCGATGCGGGACCAAGGAATGCTGCATATCGAACAACTCGACGCAGCCGAGCTGTCGCCTGGGGAGTTTGCGCAGCGGGTGAGAGAGCGGGTTGCCGACTTCGATGCGAGCGTCGTGGTCATCGACAGCATCAACGGCTACCAGGCGTCGATGCCGGAAGAAAACGCTTTGATCCTGCACGTGCACGAGCTGTTGCAATTTCTCAACCGGCAAGGCACCAATACCTTCCTGACGGTTGCCCAACACGGCCTCGTCGGCGACATGAAGTCGCCCGTAGACATCACCTATCTTGCCGATACGGTGATCCTGCTGCGCTACTTCGAAGCCCATGGGAAAGTGCGACGGGCCATCTCCGTCATCAAAAAGCGCACCGGCGCGCATGAGGACACGATCCGCGAGTACCGCATCGAGCGCAGCGGACTGATCCTCGGTGAGCCCATTTCCGGGTTCCAGGGGGTGCTTCGCGGAGTGCCAACACTGGTGGGCGATGCGCAATCCCTGCTGGACCCTGCAGAAGGAGAGCACGGCCATTCCTGAGGGGCACGCCATCGGACTGATCTATGCGCCTCTTGGACGTGATGCGCAGATCGCTTCATCCCTGTTGCAGGAAGCGGGCATGCCGTCGGTCACGGCGGAGGGGCTCTGCGACTTCATCGCCAGGCTCGATGACGGCATCGGATTTGCGGTGGTCACGGAGGATGCCCTGCGCTCAGCCGATCTGAAGCCTCTGTCGGCGTGGATTGATGCCCAGGGCAGCTGGTCAGATCTTCCCTTCCTCGTCTTGACCAGCCGAGGTGGGGGGCCTGAACGCAATCCGAGTGCCGCCAGGCTTCTGGAGGTGCTGGGCAATGTCAGCTTTCTGGAGCGACCCTTTCATGCCACCACATTCATCAGTGTCGCCCGCTCGGCGCTGCGCGGCCGGCGGCGCCAGTACGAGGCTCGGCTTCGCATTCAGGCCCTGGATGAGGGTGAACGGCGATTGCAGACGGCCATGGAGGCGGGCCGGCTTGGCGCTTGGGAGCGGGATCTCGCCACCGGTGGCCTGACCTTGTCATCCACCTGCAAGGCAATCTTCGGCCGGTCACCAGACGATGATTTCTCCTACGCCGCGCTTTTGGAGACCATCCATCCCGATGACCTTGAGCGGGTGAAAGCCGCGACTGCTGCAGCCCTCGACACAGGTGAGTATGCGGTTGAATATCGTATCATCTGGAAGGATGGATCGGTCCGTTGGATTGAAGCGCGCGCGCAGGTGGCAAGGGACGGGACTGGCAAGCCGGTCAAAGTCATCGGGGTCTCTGCCGACATCACCGCGAGGTTGGAGGCCGAAGAACATCAGCGGCATCTCCATGAAATCCTGGAGGCGCGCGTCGCCGATCGCACCCGCCAACTGGAGCAAGCCCATGCGACCGTGATGGCCGAGGTGCGCCAGCGCGAAAGAGCTGAAGAACAGCTGCGCCAGTCGCAGAAGATGGAGGCGATTGGTCAGCTGACCGGCGGCGTGGCGCATGATTTCAACAATCTGTTGATGGCCGTGCTTGGCAATCTCGAGCTCTTGCGCAAGCATGTCAGCGACGACGTCAAGGCGCGCCGGTTGATCGACGGTGCCTTGCAGGGCGCCAGACGCGGCGCCTCTTTGACGCAACGGCTGCTGGCCTTTGCGCGCCGACAGGATCTGCAGGTGGGTCCCGTTGATCTCGGTCGTCTCGTGATCGGCATGGAAGACCTTCTCCAGCGGTCGGTGGGTTCGGCGGTGGTGATCGATACGGACGTGCCCGATCACCTGCCCTTGGTCTCGGCGGATGCCAATCAGGTCGAGCTGGCACTTCTCAACCTGGCAGTCAATGCACGCGACGCCATGCCGGAGGGCGGCAAGATCCGCGTCCGGCTGCAGGAGCTGGAGCTGGCCATGGGATCCGGCGACCTGGCTCCCGGCCGATACCTGGTGCTCTCGGTGGCTGACGAAGGGCACGGGATGGACCAGGCGACGCTGCGCAAAGCGATCGAGCCGTTTTTCTCGACCAAGGAGCTCGGAAAGGGCACCGGTCTTGGATTGTCGATGATCCATGGCCTGGCGCTGCAGCTGAAAGGCGATCTGAGGTTGAAAAGCGCGCCCGGCGAAGGGACCACGGCCGAACTGTTGATTCCGATTTCCACGGCTGCCGCGACTGGAGCGGCTCTGATGGCTGCCCCGGCGGCAGGAGGTGACATGCAATCTGGCCCTAAGCGTATTTTGCTCGTGGATGACGACGTCCTGATCGCGATGAGCTCGGTCGATATGCTGCTCGATCTGGGGCATGATGTGGTCGAGGCCCACTCGGGGCAGCAGGCGCTGAACTGCCTGGACGAGGGGCCGCCCTTCGACCTTTTGATTACCGATTTCTCGATGCCCGGAATGACCGGCGGAGAACTGGCAAGAATTGCCCGCGTGCGCCATCCAGAGCTTCCGATCCTGATCGCGTCCGGTTACGCAGACCTTCCACCGGGGATGACGCTCGATGTGGCGCGGCTGCCCAAGCCGTACAGCCAGGATCAACTTGCGCAAGAGATCGAAAAGCTGACGGCTCCAACCGCTGCTGGCTGACCCCGTGCGAGCTCCCTTGTCGTCTGTCACAGCGTCAACGGCAGGATCCCCGTGAGCGTGTAATGGGATCTTTGCTCGCCAAGAGCTTCGCCGCGCGGCAGCTTGCGTCAGGGGCAAGATCAGCAGCTTGGCATCATGAGCCAGCGAGGGGCCTGCCGCAGGCACACTCGCCAAGACTGACGGCAAAAACCACAGGAACTCTCCCGGCTCCGGTGGCAGCCGCACATGGCGGCGTGCTGTCGGCGGCCAGCGCTTGGCCGGCAAGCGCCGTCTGCGGGCATTCCCAGTGGCCGCCTTTTGCTTGAGCGCCGTCACCGTGCGCCAGGTGCGCCAGATCGCACCGGGTGCGCGCTTTGGGTCTTTGCCCGCCAGGCGCTGGAGAAGCTGTCGCGGCCATGGATGTGGATCGGGCGCCGACACCCACCGAGAGGCGCCGGCATCTTGAGATCGCGCTCAGCGTGCGCAGCAACAGCGCGTGTTTGCGCCAGTGCGTCCCCACAGGTCGCAGGCGGCGATGATTGGCCGGTGACGGTGCCGACAACGGCGATCCACCGTGCCAGTTCTCCTGTTGCCCTCGGGTTCGACCATGCGTCTTCGGGCTCGTGGCTCTGTCTGACCGGAAAGCGCCGAAGGCTCGGCTCGATCGTCCTGCCGCAACGGCTGCTCGGTTTTCTTCCCCCGTCCGCTGCGCGTTCGTCCTCGCCCGCAACAAAGCCCGAGCTGGTCGCCGTCCTCCACTGCGTTACGGCGCTTTGGTGCGCGTTGATCGTTTCCGGTCGTCGACAGCCATCGAGCCGCGATAGGCGCAGCTCGAGCAACCGAAAAGGAACAGCAACATGGCAACGATCGGCTCTTTCACAGCAACCGACACCGGTTTCATCGGCACCATCAAGACGCTCAATCTCTACGTCAAGGCAAAGATCGTCCGCTCGGAGCGGGCGGCCAAAGGCGCTCCCGACTTCCGGGTACTGACCGGCGACGTCGAAATCGGCGTCGGCTGGCAAAGACAGACCCGCGAGAGTGAGCGCCCCTATATCTCGGTCAAGCTCGACGATCCGAGTTTTCGCGCACCGATCTACGCCACGCTCGCGGACGTACACGGCGATGGTGAGCGGCAGCTGATCTGGTCGCGCAACGTGCGCCGCTGAATCCGATGAACAGGCTGCCCCGCTCCAGGAGTGGGGCAGTCGCCGTCACTTGTTCAGCGTCTCCTTCAACGCCTTGGCGGGCGCAAAAGTCAACTTTCTGGCTGCAGCGACCTTAATGGTCGCTCCCGTTGACGGATTGCGCGCTTCGCGCTCGGGCGTATCCTTGACCTTGAATTTTCCAAATCCAGGAATCGAGGTCTCTGTGCCGGAGACGGCCGACGCGGTAATGGCGGCGAAGACAGCCTCGACAACAGCCTTGCCCTGCTGCTTCGTCAGGCTGTGATCGGCGGCGATCTTTTCTGCAATCTCATTGGTGGTCATCGTGGTTCCCTTTCCTCTACCCCTTTACCCATCCCATCTGGTTTGCCGGCTGTCATCCTGTCAGGAGGAATGATTGCGTCCTGATCGACCCTTTCCACAGCTTACAACCACCGCGCAAGGAGAGGTGGATAGTCTGTGCCGGCGTCAGCACGATCATTGTCACGGCCTGTGTCCGTGCCGGCTCGGTGGACGGCTCGGCTTTCGCATTGAAGCCACACTACGCGCGCCTGCGCCGGCCGGTCTTCGTCCTGCGCATTTGCAGACAGTGCGCAAAGGTTGCCGGTGCAACAGCGGCGTGTGTTGGCCGCCATTGTCGCCGTGACGGCTTCGCCGATCGGCTGCGTCCAATCAGATCCTCAGCTGTTGTTTCGGTGCCGGCTTGATCACGCTTTTGCAGTTCGTGTCGCTGTCGCCTCAGCCAAGTGGATGATGCCTTGCTGACCGCGACCGCTGCAGCAACAGGGGCGATCGCTGACTGGACCATCGCGTGCCCTTGCCACCGGCCGACGCGCGCATGATGGCGACCTAGGGCAGCGGCGGCATCATGCCGTCGCGAGGACGCCAGATCCAGGCCCGCGTTTGGGGGTGGGCACGGATCTTTTGCGCAAGCCGCGTCTCAAAATCAGTGTCGGCATCGGCCGGCACACGGTAAAGCGCCAAGGGCAGGGGTCTGGCCTTTGGCAGGGTCACTGTTGCGATCGGTTGCGTCCTTGGAACATCGAAGCGAAGTGTCTTGACCATCTTGCTGCGCCTGCGCGCCAACCTGTTAACGAGCTGAAGCTCGTAGGCGTCTTCCACCGGCAGCCAGTGCTCGGTGACGGCCATCACGGCGATCTCTGTGACCCTCAGCGCGCCCGCGGCTGCTGTCTCGACGGTGGCAATCGCCATCAGATGCAGGCTTTGCTCGTTGCGCCAAAGGCTCAGCGGTGTGGCAAAGCGCTGTTGCAGCCGACGGTGTTGGACATCGTCGAGAGGCAGCCGGACGCGGGGCAAGTGCTTGACTATCACTTCGTGACCGTCGCGATCGCCCCGAAATGTTTTGACCTCGCCAATCAGCAGCATTCTTCGGTTTCCACCGCGCCGCAAGATCCGCGTCAATGTTCGGGACCGGCGTGTTTCGATCGCCAGTTTGTCTTCAACCTTGAAAGACTCGGGGATCAACACGCGCTGCGACAGCGGCTCACCTCGAATGGAGACCTGCCTGCATGCCGCGACCAAATGGCGGTGAACGTGCCACCAGCGGCGTCTACCAATCCAGTGACCTGTCCATTCTACCAAGCCGCCGGCGTGCCAAAGAAGGTGCAGCAGCGCCAGCAAGGACAACGGCGCCTTGGGCGCTCTCTTGTGGGCATCTCTTTTGTTGCCGGCGCCAGCCGAGGTGGAGATACGGCCTTTGGACAGTGCAAAATTAACGTCGATGGCGACGCGCTGGCTTTCTATCCTTGAATTGACCGCTGACCAAAGACTTGCGCCAAGCCCCGCCCAATCTTCGACAGGCTCGAACGACGGGCAGCTGGGATGATGGTCTTTGCCCGTCAACGGCATGCGCTTGACGACGAGCCGTTTGCCGATGCGGGCAACATACATGGGAACGCCGCTGGGGCGGCAAAGGCACAAGGGGCGCTGCCGCAGATGGTAAGCGTCCGTCAGGCGCTGGATGAAGCCTTCGGCATCCTCTGCAACAATTTCCGCTTCGATTTGCAACCGCCGCACCACGGGGGTCTCCATTCAGGTCGTCTCACGACGTGCAGGCGGCGGTGGATGAGGAGCGCGCCGGCCAAGTTACCTGCTTGCCTTGCAGCTTTCAGTAGCCGTTGTCGGTAAGGTAGTCATCGAGCGCAGCCTTCACCACCGCCGTCATCTTCACATCGTTTTCCACAGCCGCGCGGCGAAGGCGCGCCTTCAGGTCGTAATCGAGCGCGATGTTCACGAAGAACTTGATGCTGCGCTGATTGGCGCGCTTGAGGTTCCTGAGGCTATTGCCGGCCTCTTGTTGCGCACCAGCGCGCTCCTCGGCCCGCCGCCGCCGCTCTGGTCTGTCTGTTGTGCCAGCATCGAATGAGGCGGACCGATTGCGCCCGCAGGGGAAGCCTCGACAGGCTTGACCGGAACCTCCGCAGCCGTCTTGCGGGCAGCAATGGCAAAATCCTGCAGGTCCAGTTGGCGTCCGTCCATTGTTACCACTCCGGCAATCGACGGCTGGCGGCCCGCTCGATCTCGAGGGCCAAGGCCTGAACCTCAAGGCGAGCTTTGCGCACGGGCTCGGTCAGGTCCTGCATTTGCAAGGTGCCAAGGCCGTTTTGGATCTCGCGGTAGATGTTGCGTTCGAAAAGCTCGGTGTCGAGCAAGCGGGTAGGGTAATCCGCTGCGACCAGGCCGGCGACAAAGGGCCTGATGTAACGGTAGGCTTCCAGATTGCGGCCGGGCAGGGTGATGCGCGTACGAATGCTGAAATGCCTGATGTCGAGCTTGTAGCGGTCGTTGATCTCGCTGACCAACGCTACCGCTTGTCCTGCCGCTTCAATCTCCTTGATGGCGGGTTGCACCGGTGACAGAACCAATTCTGCCGAGCGGATGATGGTCGTCTGCAGCACGCTGTCGACACCGGGTGCATCAATGATGATGCGGTCAAAGCCGCGTCCAGAGAGCGCGATCGTCTCTTCGACGGCGCTCTGTGTTGCCGCGACCGTGAGCTCGATCCGGTCGGGCCTGTTGTTCTTTTCGCCGCACAACCGCCACCACCCGGAGAGATTGTGCCGTGCGTCGGCATCAATCAGCAAAACCCGATCGCCCTGCAAGGCATATTCGCCAGCGAGCAAGGTCACCAGTGTGGTCTTTCCCGCTCCACCCTTGTTGCTCACGGCTGCATAGGTCCGTGTCATTCCGCTCTCCGACGCCATGATCACCGCAATACCTTAGGTTGGGCCGAGCTAAAAAGCAAGAAGTAATGAACATGATGTGTTCATTTTGACGGGATGTCTGTCACCGAGCAATTGTTGCCCCGGAGTGATCGCCTGATCAACTGCAGTGCGCAATTGCTGCCTCCGTTTGCGTAGATGAGACATACAAATGCTTTTTGCGTCGGTCGTTTACGGATGTATTTGTGGCGCATGGCGACACATCCGACTGGCAGTTGCCAGATGTGTCATCTCAGATGATCCTTCGACAGCTTTTGCCGCGCTTGCAGAAAAGTCACCGATTTGGTAATGGTGGGGTTTGGCAGGATACGCAAAATTGTGATGCAATTTTTGCTTCGATCAACGGACCAGCCGTTGATCCGCCTGCGGCACTGAAGGCGATCTCGATGTCTGATCCCGTGCAAAAGCTCATGACCATCCACCGGCCCCGGGTGCCGAAGAGCAAGGTTGTGCATATGCGATTGGATCCAGCCGAGTTCACGCGCACCGAAACGGCTGCACGCGATGCAGGTATGACAGTGTCTGCGTTCATACGTTCGTTGACGTTGGAGGGCGCGGGCGTCTGCCCGTTTTTTACTGAGGAAGATCACCTGCTCTTGGGTGCGATCATGATTGATCTCAAGTCGGTACGCGCTAGCCTTCAACTGCTTCTGCGGTCGGAGCCGAGAGCAGAGGGGTTGCGCCCGGTCGATGAGCAGGCTGTGATAGAGGATGTGCAGCGTGTTGTTGCAGCGCTTTGCTTCGAGATTGGTTTCTTCGCGCGGCAAGCTATTCACCGCCGCCGTGGGGCCCTCTGATGGAGGTTTTCTATGGGGTGTTCACGGCGGACTGGGAGCAACGGAGAGCCGCGCTTCTGCACGAGTTGTCCCACCGCAAGCGCCCTAAGACGGAAGAGGAGGAGCGTCGCAGGCGGCCTGCTGCCAGCGCTGCACATGCGGTGGCTGGGAGGAGCCCGCTGTTGCGCCAGCAGCCTGGCGGGTGGAGCACTGGATGCGGTTCGGGGGCAGGGGTTTCAGCAATCGAGCGACCGATGGCGGTGCGTTTCTCCGCACTTGCCTTGGGCGGACAGCCGGCGGTGGTGAAGGTGGCGTCGTTTGGCGGTGGGCGGCGACTGAAGGCGATGTTGAACTATATTTCCCGTCATGGCGCCATTGGTGTCGAAAACGAGCAGGGCCAAGCCGTGCGCGGCTCCTCTCAGCTTGCCACGCTTGCCGGCGAGTGGGGGTCTGTTCTTAAAAACAGGTCTGCCAGCCGCGATATCGCAACCTTTGAATTGAGCATCCAAACCGCGGAGGGCAGCAAACAGGAATGGGTGCAGCGTCTGCTGAAGCAGGCGCTGGGCGACCGGTCATTTGCCTTTGGGTTCATAGAGAGCCCGACTGGCCAGGGGAGCATTCGTGGCGTCACAGTGCTTCGGAGCAAATCCGGGGAACGGCTCACCGGTGACAAAAAGGCAGCCGACATCATACAAAGGCGGCTGAGCGAGGTCCGTCCTGCTGATGCTGCCGTGTTTCGGTTTATCGGCTACGGCAATGGGACCGATTATGGCAGCCGCCACTTGCAGACTTTGGTCCAGCGGCACCAGGGAAAGGTTTGGAATGAGGACGGAAGGCTGATCGGGGACGTTGCGACCGCTCGGCTACTGGTGCAGCGAGAGTGGCGAGGACAGCTGCACAGCCGCAAGTCCCGCGACGTGATGCATCTTGTCCTGTCGGCGCGCGCCGGCACGGATGCGATTGCGTTCGAGAGAGCCGGCCGTGCCTTTCTGGCGGCGCAGTTTCCTGGGCATCGATACGCGTCTTGTCTGCACGATCCAAGCAGCGATCCCAAGGAGGAATTGTCCGGAGGTCGGCGCCCGCATGTTCATCTGCACGCGATCGTTTCCTTGCGATCCGATAGCGGTGACAGGATCACAACAACAATCTCGGTTTTCAGGCAATGGCGCATTCTGATGGCGGACAAGGCGCGAGCCCACGGCATCGAGATGGAGATGACGGACAGGCGGGAGCGCGCCAGTGCGGCGGCCTACTCCAGAAGAAGCGTCCGTCCGGTGCAAACAAACGGACGGACGCGCCACGTTGGAAATAGCGAGGCCGCGGAGCTGCGGTACAACAACAAGCGGAACGACCGTGTTGGCGCAGTGTCAGCACGCCAAAGCATGGAGTATCGATTTGCGGCACTTAGAGCCTGGCAGAGGATAGAACCACAGCTCGTAGGAGACGGTAGAAGATGGGTTCAGGAACAGGTGGGGCGGCTGATGAGGTCTGATCCAAGCGACCGGGGTTTTGACGCGAGACGGCGGGACCCGGGCCTGTGGCGCACGCCTGGGAGCAGTGACTGCGCCAACAGAGGTGCAGCGGACCGGGCTGTCCGACCGGAAGGCCGAGCTCGCCTCGGATCGGTTGCCGACGCTGCCCGCGAACATCTTGAGCTGCGACGTGAGCTTAACGACCTCCTGGAGTATCGCCGCATATTATCAGATGAGCGCGATGCCCGAGGTGCGGGCGAGGGGAAGCGGGATCTACGACCGTCACTGGCGCGGCAGGAAAAGAGCGCTCGACAACCGTTGAAAGGCAAGGCGCTAAAAAAGGCTCCTGAGAGACCAGCGGCAGCAGCACGTCCACTTCAGGACAACCAAATGTTTCCGCAACGCGACGGGCACCGCGGAGGCGACGGTTCAAAGGTCGATCAGGATCGTGAAGCGGGGCGCTCCGCGCCGGTTTCGCGACACGAAAGCTGGCGTGACAATCGCGATGATCGAGATAGGTAGCGTCAGCCTCGCGCATTGTGCGCGGCTGCGTTATCGGCAATGGGTCGGAGCTCGCTTTGGTGCGGTGGCGGGTGCTCCTCGTGGTCTTTGCCAGCACCTGTGGTTTCCCCAGTAGCATGCATCGCGGTCCACCATAGAGGTTTGTATAAAGCATAAGTGTCGACGGCGAAACTTGTGGCGCAGACGCAGGATTGTTGTCGCAGGCACATACAGCAAAGACGTGGTCATGCCACTTTCCGCCGCTCTGCAACTTGTGCTAGACAGACTACTTCCAAGTACGGGCGAGCCTGCATGTTGACTTCCATTCAGCCCTCGGTCGAAACGGATTTACCCACAGATGGAGAAGAGTTGATGGCTGAAGAGAACAATGCAGGCCCCGCCGGCGATATCGCAGCAAGCGATGTTGCGTCTGACGTGCCTGCAAAGAAGCAACGTGCACCACGGCGTCAGAAAGCGGCCATAGATGCAGCGAAGGCGGCACCGGTGAAGCGCAGGAAACGTCGCAACCAGCCTGACAGCCCGGTGGCCCAGCCAGCAGAAAGCGGCGCAACGGAAACACCATCAGAGAAGTCAGCGCCAGCCCGCGGCCGAGGCAAAGCTTCAAAGCAGGTCGAACAGACGGCGACAGCACGCGATAGCGGCATGGACGACATGGCCGACCTGATCCAGTTGGAAGAAGAAAACAAGCGGCTGCGCAAGACGCTCGCTGACAAGCTGCGTCAAGAGAACGCAGATTTGCGTAAAAGGCTCAATCTTGATTAGGTGCTAGAAAAGTAGCGCGAGCCGGTTTAGAAGCGGCGTTCGTTGCTGCTTTTCTGACAAGTAGACGCTCGCCAGACTCAGATGCGGTCGGCGAGCGGAACTTGCGGAAGGATCGGCCAGGCCGTCAAGGACGATGCGCATGAAAAAGTCACCATGGAAATTTCTCGTAGGCTTGGCTTCTCGGCGAAGAGAGGCGGGTGCGGAGGAGGCTTCGTCAGCCCCCAAATCCGACAGCGATTCAACGCCAGTCAAAGAGACAGTCTCGGACGAGGCGAGCGGCGGCTCACCAGGGCCCTCGGCAGCCCATCGGAATGATCAACGGGTGCCGGCCGTTGCGGACGCTTTAGATCGTGCAGTAGACGTGGATGCTGGACCTGCTGGTGAGGGCGGCGCGCCGTCAACAGATGCGCAAGAGCTTGTACCTGCGTTGGGGTCTCATAGCGAGCCGGGGAAACCCGCGGGGGTTGAAGAAGACGCGCCTGTCGAGTCAGGAGCGGTATCTGCGCCAGCGCGGAGAACGAGAGGGCCAGGCCGTCCGAAAATCGTCGATGACCGCAAAAGCGCCGCTGGAGGCGATTCCAGTCGAGCCGCGGCGGAGCCGGCGGTGCTTGCCGACAGCCCCTTCATCGTGCAGATAGCTAAGCTTGACGAGGAAGTTCAGCAACTGCGACTGCATCTTGCGGACAAGCTGCGCATGCAGAACGAACAACTGAGAAAAATGCTGGAACGGTACGATCGTCTAAGCTGACAAACAAGACGCCATGAGCGGAGACCTATGAAGACGCCACAAAGAAATTTCACCGTCGAATTCAAATCCGGACGCCGACGGTCGGGGTCGCAGCCAGCCTCCATTTGGGGCAACACGGATCTGAAAGCACTGGTTCGGAAAGCAGAAGAGGACGCTCCTCATCTGTTCGATTCGTCCGTGGATCGCGCCGCTGAACATGAATCAGGGGAGATGCGAAAACCAACTCCTGTGGTCCCGCGGATCCTCGAGAGTGCCAAACGCGAAGATGCGCAGCCGGTGGCTAGGACACAGGCTGAGACTGTGCTGCCCGAACTAGCAGATGTCGCGAGCACACCGCCTGCTGCTCCGGCACCTCGTTTTAGGATTGCTGCCAAGCGTGGCGTTCGTGCTGAGCGTGATGGTCGTGCGTCGCCGAGGTCCGCTGCTCGTCTTAAGAAGACCAAGCCGCTAGCGGCACAGGTGCCAAGCTTCGCCAAGGAACCTGTCGATGATCTGGCCTCACTTGAAGACGAGAACCGGCGTCTAAGAACAATGCTATCACACAGGTTGCTGCAACAGAATCGCCAGCTTCGGCAAATGCTGTTGCGGTTTAACGAGGTTTAGTGGCCCTCTTTGGGGGTTGCCAACTTCAGCCTCGTCGGACAGGGGCGTAGCAGAGGGAGCTTCGTGCAACGAGAGTACGGGCGAGTCCGCCGTTCGTGGGCAATCACCGGCGTCAACTGAACTTCCGCAGCAGTAAGTTCGTCTCGCGCCGCGTCCGCCATGGTTTCACAAACCGCTTGCCGAAGAGCGAACGCCATGGACCCCTTCGGTGTCCATGACCAAAGGGCGAGGCATTCAGCCGTCGCTGGACCGATTTAACCGCTGCTTGACCGGAGCAAGGCTGGCAAGGCCCTTGTGGGCAGAAGCTGCCTTGCGCAGCGCCGGGACCGTCGTATTGCCCTCGCGAAACAGGTTGATCAAGATGGCACCGGCCAAACCGGCATCGGGATCACCCTTCAAAAGATCGTGTGTCTCACACCACTCCCTCAACACCGTGTCCAGGATTTCAAGCTCTGCCGTACCGAATGTCGTATTGAGAAAGGATGGCATGATTGGTCTCTTTTGCAACCGCCGCTATATGGGATCGAGCGGCCTTCGA
>JBKBXP010000046.1:0-16537 GCA_046314035.1 Pseudorhizobium sp.
CTAGCAAGCTGACGCCGCTGTTGCACGGCGGCAGCAGAGGGGCGCAAACGCTGTGGTGCCTTCGTAGATCGATGAAGCCATGTGACTTCAATGTCGAGGCTAACCGTACCCGGAGATGTCATATAAAATCAACACGGCGTTTCAAACCATTGATTTCGGCAGAGAAGTTCTTTGTCGTTGTGGGTCGGCGGTTCAGATCCCTTCAAGGCGGCGAAAGGTGCGATTGTGCGGAAGCGGAAATAATTTCCGCTTATGGAGAGTGCCAAGTTTGATGGCGCTGCGGTGACATCCGAATTCGCGACGCCTTCAAGTGCTACGTACGATGAACGGTCAGCAAGCGAAGGGACATTACGGGTCCGACTGGCGCACAGCGGCGCGGCTTCACATCATGCGGACGTGATGAGAAGATCGTTCGCAGCTTGACGTTGAGCTTCGCGTGCTGCCTCTCTTTGGGATTAGAGGCGGGAGTTTGCTGGCGGGATCAAGACCGTCGGGAGGAGGGGGAGCCAATGTATCGTTCACGCCGACACCGGAAAGGGTTGACTAAGATCTCGAGCGCATCGGTACAGAACGTGGTCAGACAGCCACAAAGCCACCGTCGACCAGCAGCTCGGCGCCACCAACGAAGCTGCTCTCCTCCGATGCCAGGAATAGGACTGCCTTTGCCACTTCATCGGCGTCGGCCAGCCTCCCGAACGGAACGGAATGGACCCCTTCATCCACTCCTCGGCGCCACTGTTGTTCTGTAAGTATGTCTTCATGGCCGGGGTCAGAACCATGCCCGGCGAAACCACATTCACTCGAATGCCTCTGTCTTTCAGGTCGATTGTCCATGACGGGCAAACGACCGGATAGCGGCCTTCGTCGCGCTGTAGACCGACAGGTTGGCAAAACCCTTGCTTCCAGCTCCCGACCCTGCCAGGACGATAGAGCCGCCGGCCGACATCAATGGCAGGGCCTTCTGGACTGTGTAGACGGTGCCCTTGACGTTAATGTCGAACAGGCGGTCAAAATGATCGTCCCTGATCTCGTCGACTGGGGCAGACTCCGACACACCAGCATTGGCATAGACCACGTCCACGCGACGCTGATCGCCCCCGCGAAGCGGCCTGGCCGCTTCTCAACAACAACGCGCGCGTGTCCATATGTGGGCTGGTGTCGAGCTACAACGGCGTCACAGAGGGAGGAGGGGGTATCAACGCCTTGCTCATGTCCCTGATCGTCAAACGCATCCGTGTCCAAGGCTTTTTGAACGCCGATCACCTCGACGGCTTTTCGGATTTCGAGCGGCAGATGCGGGGCTGGCTTGACGCCGGCCAACTCCGTTGCCAGGAAACAATTATAGACGGGTTGGATCAGGCACCGACCGCCTTCATTGGGCTGTTCAAAGGACACAACACCGGCAAGCTGGTGGTCAGACTGTCGGAATAAGCCGGTGACATGCCAAAAACGGCTCGGCACCGCCGCCCCGCAAGCGAACGGTCGGCGGGACAGAGGGCACCAAGACTGCAACGTATCCCGGAACCAGCGTAGGCTTTCTCAGAACCTGTTTCCGAATGACTTTTCCCAAAAAATAGCCTGGCGACGATGGAGAAGAGGGAGGCTTCCGCGTGTTCGAATGACCGCTTTCGGGAAGGCGCTAGAAGCCGTGGAAGTGGCAGTGAAGGGAAGAATTTCGGGTGCCGTCAGGCGTACGAAAGCCTCTCATGCAGAACCCACGGTCGGCATTCTCTGAGCTATGGGGTTTTGTGGGTTGTCGCTTCCAACGGGCGGCCGATCGGACAGCGTCCTCGCAGATGGTGTAACTTCGGGGGCGTTAGAGATTGCGGTGGAGACTGCAGTGCGTTTTTGCTGAGACGTCAGGCGGACACCGGTTCCGTCGGAGAAGGTCGAGTTGCAAGACTTCAACCTGACCAAACCAGAACCCGATGACCGAACATAGATTACCTTTTGCCGAGCTTGCCGCGAGGAGTGGCGATCCAAATTTTCTTCGCGCCATTGCCGAAATCGTTCTGCAACTGATCATGAAGGACGCCCCACAAAGCAGACAGGTGATGCGCCAGCCGAGAAATCGCATACGAAGAACGGGCTGCAATCATGAGCGCAACTCGGAAGGGGTTTACCCAGTAGCTGGTACCGGTGAACAGCATCAAGATCAACGCCCCCGTGGAAGGTCTCCTCGCCCGGTCCCACGGCGTACCATGATCAGGCAATCTCCGCAGTGGCAGGACTAGGACAGCGCGCTGTGAGCTTTGAGAACACTACCTCCCGCCGCGCCTTCTAGCCGCTGTTATGTACGGCCCTATCGAAGATCGAGGCTTCTAACCCGGCGGGTCCACCAACAGCAGATCGATCCGCGCTACTCTCGCCGGGAGGTCCTCGAGCAGTTAGGCAGCTCCCCGGCGCGCTAAAGCCCGTTGCTCAGTATGGCGAAGAAGGCTTCCGCCGTCCAGGAAAGCGGCATGCCTGGCAGTGTGATGATGCCGTAGTCCGAGGCCTTGTCCGACAGGAAGGGGCGCATCGCGACGGCGTCGCTGCGGAAGAACTCGGCAATCAGGGTCGGCACGATGGCGATGCCGAGTCCCTGGGCCACGCAGGCGCAGGCTGTCTCCACAGAGTGAACCTCCAGGCTGCAGCGGTAGGTGGGGGCCATGTGGCGGAGCTCGTGCTCGAGTTCGTTGCGAGTGACTCGCTGGCGCCCGAGCAGGATCAGGTCATTTCGGGCAAGATCATTGACGTCGACCGCCTGCTTTGCCGTCAGTGGATGCCCGACCGGCATGACGCACGTGGTGCCGCTCGACATCAGCCGTCGCGGCTCGAAGGAGTGCTGCTCGGCCGGCAGGCGCACAAAGCCGAGATCGGCGATGCGGTTGTGAACCATCCGTTCGATGGCATCATAGGGCCCGCTGAGGATTTCCACGGTCACGCGGGGATGGTCTGCCTTGAAGCGGGCGACGATCGGCGGCAGCATGGTGGTCGACAGGCTGTGCGGGAAGGCGACCCGCAGCAGCGCCTCGCCGAATGTGCCGGTCTTCATGTCGCCGATCTTGATTCTCAGCCGCGCCACGCTTTCGGCGACGTCGTCCACTTCGCCGACCAAAAGGCGCGCCTCCGGACGCGGGATGAGCCGACCTTTGTCGCGCAGGAAGAGCTCGCGGCCGATCTCGTCTTCCAGCGCCGTCAGCTGGCGGCTGATCGCCGACTGCGACAGGCCGAGCTGCGCTGCTGCCGCCATGGTCGAACCCGTGTCCATGATGGTCTTGAAGATTTCGAGCTGCTTGAGGTTCATGCCGCAATTCTATGAATATTACCGCACGTAACACAAGCCACGAGGCAACCCGTTACAGGGCCATAATTCGCATAGGGCCATGCGTTATCCTCATAATATTGCGCAAGTCGGCAACCTTGCTATCGTCGCCCCAACAACAAGAACGAGGGAACGATATCCATGCTGAATCTCTGTCGCAGGCGGCCGCTATGCAAGCCGGCGGGACGCAGATGACGGTCTTCGTCATTCGCCGGTTTCTGCAGAGTCTGGCTGTCTTGCTGGTGACGGCGGTCGTCGTCTTCATCGGCATCTACGCCATAGGCGATCCTGCCGAGATGCTTATTTCGCCCGATGCCAGTCCGGCCGAGCGCGCCCAGGTGGTCGCCTCCCTCGGCCTCGACAAGCCGCTCTGGGAGCAGTTCTTCACCTTCGCCTGGAATGCGCTGCACGGCGACCTCGGGCGCTCGTTCGTCTTCAATCGCCCTTCGATCAGCTTGATCTTGGAGCGTCTTCCGGCAACGCTGGAACTGACGCTGGTGGGGCTTGTCAGCGCCCTCGTGATCGGGATTCCGCTCGGCCTTCTCGCAGGGCTGAAGCCGAATACGGCAACCGATGAAGTCATCATGACGAGCTCGATCCTCGGCTTTTCCCTGCCAAGCTTCTGGCAAGGCATGATGCTGATCATGATCTTCTCCGTCTGGCTCGGTTGGCTGCCGTCGACCGGGCGCGGGGAGACTGCCGTATTCCTAGGTATCCGCTCCAGCCTCTTCACGCTGGATGGGCTGACACACCTGATCCTGCCGGCGATTAACCTGTCGCTCTTCAAGCTCGCGCTGGTGATCCGCCTGACGCGGACCGGCGTACGCGAAACCATGCCGCTGGATTTCGTCAAGTTCGCCCGCGCCAAGGGCCTGTCGGAGCGACGCATCGTGTCGGTCCACGTCTTCAAGAACATCCTGATCCCGCTGATCACGGTCATCGGGCTGGAACTCGGCAGCATGCTCGCCTTCGCGGTCGTCACCGAGACGATCTTCGCCTGGCCCGGGATCGGCAAGCTGCTGATCGACAGCATCATGCGGCTCGACCGGCCCGTGGTGGTCGCCTATCTGCTCGTCATCGTCAGCCTGTTCATCCTCATCAACTCCGTGGTCGATGTGCTCTATTCGCTGGTCGATCCGCGCGTACGGCTGGGAGGTGCGTCATGAGTGTCGCAGCCCTTCACGAGGAAACCCTGTTCGGACGGCTGGTCGCCGGCATCGCCCGCAGCCCGAAGGCGGTGGTCGCCGTCATCGTCTGCATCATCCTGCTGTTTGCAGCGCTCTTCGGACCGTATCTGACGGCGCAGAACCCCTATGATCTCGCCGTGCTCGACATTCTCGATTCCAAGCTGCCGCCGGGGTCGGAAAGCTTGGACGGCATGGTCTACTGGCTCGGCACGGACGGCCAGGGCCGCGACATGTTCTCCGCCATGATCTACGGCCTGCGCACCAGCCTCGGCGTCGGAGTGTTCTCCGGCTTGGTGGCATTGATCGTCGGCGCCGTCCTCGGACTGGTCGCCGCCTACCATGGTGGGCGCATCGACGCGCTGATCATGCGCGTCGTCGACCTGATGCTGGGCCTGCCGACCATCCTCGTGGCGCTGATGCTGCTGGCACTGCTGGGGCAGGGGCTGTGGAAGGTGATCCTGGCGCTGATCCTGGTGCAGTGGGCGACGTTTGCGCGTGCTGTGCGAAGCGCGGCCGTGGTCGAGAAGAACAAGGACTACGTCGAGGCGGCCGTGACGCTCGGCATCGGAACGCCGCGCATCCTGTTTGGCCATATCCTGCCGAACTGTCTGCCGCCGCTGATCGTCATCGGCATGCTGCAGGTGGCCAACGCGATCTCTGCGGAAGCGACGCTGTCCTTCCTCGGGATAGGGCTGCCGATCACGGAGCCCTCGCTCGGCCTGCTGATCGCCAACGGCTACCAGTTGCTGATGTCGGGCGAGTACTGGATCAGCGTCTACCCCGGCGTGCTGCTGCTGGTTCTCGTGTTTTCGATCAACATCGTCGGCGATCGCGTGCGCGAGGTTCTGAACCCGCGGCTGGGAGAAAGGTAACTGCCATGACGCCCGTTCTCCATGTCAGAAACCTTTCCACCCATTTCATGACCCGCCGCGGTACGCTGAAGGCAGTCGATGAGGTGAGCTTCACCGTCAACCCGCGGGAAATCGTCGGCCTTGTCGGCGAATCCGGTTCCGGCAAGTCCATTACCGGGTTCTCGATCCTCGGCTTGGTCGACCCGCCGGGGCGGGTGGTGGCGGGAGAGATCCTGTTCAACGGCGAAGACCTGTTGAAGATGCCGCCGGGCGCAATGCGCAAGATCCGCGGCAAGCGCATCGCCATGATCTTCCAGGATCCGATGATGACGCTCAACCCGGTGCTCTCGGTCGGAACCCAGATGATGGAGACCGTTCGCGCTCACGACCGGGTGACCCGTCAGGAAGCGCGCGCCCGGTCTCGCGATGCGCTGGGCCTCGTCGGCATTCCCTCGCCGGAAGAGCGGCTCGATGCGTACCCGCACCAGTTTTCCGGCGGCATGCGCCAGCGTGTGGCGATCGCCATCGCCCTCCTTCATCGGCCGGACCTGATCATCGCCGACGAGCCGACGACGGCGCTCGATGTGACGATCCAGTCGCAGATCCTCTTCGAGATCAAGCGGCTCGCCGGTGAGTTCGGCATGGCGCTGCTGTGGATCAGCCACGATCTCGGCGTCGTTGCGGCCCTCGCCGATCGGATCATGGTCATGTACGCCGGCAGGATCGTCGAGGCGGGCCAGGTCGATGCCGTGCTCACCGAGCCGCGCCACCCTTACACGTCCGGCCTGCTTGACGCCGTTCCGGCTGCCGTGCCGCGCGGCGAGCCGCTGAGGCCGATCCCGGGCTTTGCACCGTCGCCGCTCTCGCGTCCCTCCGGCTGCGCCTTCCGGGACCGCTGTGTCCGCGCCTTGGAGGTCTGTGCCACCGAGCCCATGCTGGAGATCGCTGCCGACCGCGAATACCGCTGCTTCCACCCCCATCTCTGGAGCGCCGCATGACCAGCGCGATCATCCGTCCCACGCCGCTCGTCGAAGCCGTCGGCGTCAGCCGCCGCTTCTCCCGCAAGCTCGATTACGCGGAGAAGGTCGCCCGCTTCTTCGGGGCCGATCTGGAAGAGAAGACCGTGCGCGCGGTCGATGACGTCGATCTTTCGGTCTCTGCGGGCGAAGTGGTCGGTCTCGTCGGCGAATCTGGTTGCGGCAAGTCCACGCTCGGCCGGGTGATGGCGGGGATCATGCCGGCAAGCGGCGGCGAAGTACGCTGGAAGGACAAGCCGCTGACGGAGCTCAAGGGCGACGAAAAGCGCGCCATGCGGCTTTCTGCGCAGATGATCTTCCAGGATCCGATGTCGACCCTCAATCCGCGCAAGCGCGTCATCGACCTGATCGGCGAAGCGCCGCGCGTGCACGGCATCGTCAAGGGTCGGGAGGTCCGGGACTACGTCGCCGCGCTTGCCGAGCGGGTCGGCCTCGACACCTCCTACCTCGATCGCTACCCGCACCAGTTCTCGGGCGGGCAGCGGCAGCGCATCGGCATTGCCCGGGCACTCGCGGTCAAGCCGAAACTGCTTGTCTGCGACGAATCCGTGGCGGCGCTCGACGTCTCGATCCAGGCACAGATCTTGAACCTCTTCATGGATCTGCGGCAGGAATTCGGTCTGACCTATCTGTTCATCAGCCATGATCTCGGCGTCGTGAAGCACATCTGCGATCGGGTGGTGGTTATGTACCTCGGTCGCGTGGTGGAAAGCGCCACGCCCGACGAGCTCTTCGCGGATCCGAAGCATCCCTACACCCAGGCGCTGATCCGCGAACTGCCGACGATCCGCGACCGCCGCCGCGATTTCACGCCGATCAAGGGAGAGATCCCGTCTCCGCTTCATCCGCCGCGGGGATGCCATTTCCATCCCCGCTGCCCCAAAGCCTTCGACCGCTGTCGGGTGGAGCGACCGGTCCTGAAGGAGAATACGGCTGGTCACGTCAGCGCCTGTCACCTGAACGACCTTGCCGCCAGCAAGCCCACGCATGCAACGGCCGAACCGGCCCACTGACAACAAAGAAAGGGAACAGACCTATGAAGACGACGACGTTTCTCCTGGCCGGGGTTGCGGCCGCCGCGATCTCACTCGGCTCGGCTCAGGCCGCCGATCTCGTGATCGGCAGCGCCACCGAACCCTCCGCTATCGACCCGCAATTCTCCCGCACCGGCAACAACCAGAACATCGCCATGCAGGTTTTCGACCGGCTGGTGCAGACGGATGCGACTATCAACGTCGAGCCGGCACTCGCCGTCTCGTGGACGAACGTCGACCCGCTCACCTGGCACGTGAAGCTGCGCGAGGGCGTCAAGTTCCACGATGGCAGCCCGCTTTCGGCCGAGGACGTGATCTTCTCGCTCGACCGCGCCAAGGACATTCCCAACAGCCCTGCGCCGTTCTCCGGCAATGTCGCACCGATCGAGAGCATGAAGGCGATCGACGATCTGACGATCGAATTCAAGACCACCAACCCGACGCCGGACTTCATCGAACAGATCGGCTTCGTCTACATCGTCGAGAAGACGGCGGCCGAAGGCGCGTCCATCGAGGATTTCAACAGCGGCAAGGCGGCCATCGGTACCGGTGCCTACAAGTTCAAGTCCTGGTCGCCGGGCGACAATCTGGTGCTGACGCGCAACAATGCCTTTTGGGGGAAGCCGCAGGACTTCGACAACGTCACGATCAAGTTCATCTCCAACGATGCCTCGCGCGTTGCCGCACTTCGATCCGGTTCCGTGGACCTCATCGATGCGGTGCCACCGGGTGACGTGAAGACGCTCGAAGGCATCCCCGAGCTGAAGGTGTTTTCCATCGCCTCGGCCCGCATGATCTACCTCGCCCTCGACAGTGCACGCGCGCAAAGCCCCTTCGTCACCGACAAGGACGGAAAGCCGCTCGACAAGAACCCGCTGCAGGACCTCAAGGTCCGTCAGGCCTTGTCCGGCCTCATCAACCGCCAGCTCATCATCGACCGCATTCTCGATGGCTCGGCGGAAGCGGCCGGTCAGATGGTGCCGGAAGGCGTGGCGGGCAACGATCCGTCGATGCCTGCTCCGGCCTATGATGCGGATGCGGCAAAGACGCTGCTGGCCGATGCCGGTCACGAAGACGGCTTCGGCATCACCATCCACACCTCCAACGACCGTTTCCCCGGCGATTCCGAAGTGGCGCAGGCGATCGGCCAGATGTTTGCCCGCGGCGGCCTGACGGTGAACGGCGTCGTTGCGCAGCCCTACAACGTCTACACCAAGGGGGCGTCGGCAGGCGACTTCTCCGCCTTCATCTTCTCGCTCGGCAATTCCACGCCGACGTCGGCCACCGGTCTTCGCAATCTTCTGATGACCGCCGACAAGGAGGCCGGTACCGGCTCGTTCAACCGTGTCAAATATTCGAACCCGGCGTTCGACGAGGCGATGCGGACGGCCATGGCCGAGTTCGATCCCGAAAAGCGCGTGGAGCTGCTGCAGACGGCGACGAAGCTCGTCTTCGCCGACATGCCGGTGATCCCGCTCTACTGGCAGAAGGTCCACTGGGCCGGCAAGGCCAACCTCAGCTACGTCGCCAACATGACCGAAGACACCAGCGCGACGCTTGCAGGTGTTGCCGAGTAGCCCGTCGAAAGCCGGTAAGTGATCGGTTGCCGCGGCCCTTCACCGGGGCTGCGGCGACCGGACCAGGTCGAAACGATGTCGGACGTCTCCGGCATCTCATGCAAGAATTTCGAGGATACAGACATGGATTCCCTGATGCCATCGCGCTTCGAGGTGATCGCCGACGACGTGGTCGTCGAGCGCAATGTGATGGTGACGATGCGCGATGGCATCAGGCTGGCGACCGACGTCTATCGCCCCGCGATGGACGGCAAGGTCATCGAAGACCGCCTGCCGGCGATCATGGAGCGCACGCCCTACGGCAAGGCCGAACGATCCCGCTCCGAGATCGAGATCGGGATGCCCGACCCGATGAAGCGCCACGAGGTCGCCACCTTCTTTGTGCGTGCCGGCTATGCGGTGATCTACCAAGACTGCCGTGGTCGCTACGATTCCGAAGGACAGTTCAGCAAGTATATTTCCGAGGCAGCGGACGGCTACGATACGGCCTGCTGGCTGGTGGAGCAGCCGTGGTCGGACGGACATTTCGGAACGATGGGCCTCTCCTATGCGGCGCATACGCAGGCGGCGCTGGCCTGCCTCAATCCGCCGGGACTGACCTGCATGGTGATGGATTCGGGCGGGTTCTCCAACGCCTACCAGTGCGGCATCCGCCAGGGCGGTGCGTTCGAACTGAAACAGGCCACCTGGGCCTACAATCAGGCGCTCGGCGAAGGCAGTGCATTTGCCCGCGCCGCCATCGAGGCGGAAGATATCCACGCCTGGTTCTCCGTCATGCCTTGGCGCGAGAATGCCTCACCTGTGCGCTGGATGCCGGAATACGAAGCCTACCTTCTCGAACAATGGCGCAGCGGCACCTTCGATGACAGCTGGCGCCGGGTCGGCCTTTACATGGAAGGCTTCTACGAGACCTTCCCGCAGGTACCCTGTGTGCTGATGTCCAGCTGGTACGACGCCTATGTGAAGTCGACGCTCGACAATTACCGCGGGCTTTCCGGAGTGCCGGATCGGCCGCTACAGCTCATCATGGGGCCGTGGCTGCACGGCAACCGCAACACGACCGCGGCAGGTGACATCTCCTTTGGTTCCGCTGCCGCGCTCGGCGGCAATGTGATGGAGAGCTGGCTCGCCTTCCGGCGCAACTGGTTCGACCGCTGGCTGAAGGGCAGCACCAACGGCGTTTCGCAAGAGCCGACAGTGCGGATCTTCGTGATGGGCGGCGGGTCCGGAGGGCGTACGCCGGAGGGCCTGCTGGATCACGGTGGTCGCTGGCTCGAGGCCCCCGACTGGCCTCTGCCGGCCACGCAGTATCAAGACTTTTACCTCCACCGGCATGGACTGTTGTCGGCCACGGCTCCCCCTGTTGACAGCGCCCCCTTGGTCTATGATTTCGATCCGAAGGACCCCGTGCCGACTATCGGCGGCTCGCTGACCAGCGGCCAGCCGATCTTCGACGGCGGAGGGTTTGACCAGCGTGAAAGCGAGAAATTCTATGGGTCCAGGCATCCGGGCCTGCCACTTTCAGCGCGGGCGGACGTTCTTTCCTTCGAAACCGAGGAACTGACGGAGGACGTGGCGGTCATCGGGCCGATCACTGTCGAACTCCATGTTGCCTCCAATGCACTCGACACCGACTTCACCGTGAAACTGGTTGATGTCTATCCGCCCAGCTCCGACTATCCGACCGGTTATGCCCTCAACATCACCGACGGGATTATTCGCTGCCGCTACCGCAAGTCCTTCGAAAAGCCGGAGCCGATCGTCCCGGGCGAGGTGTTCAAGGTGACGATCGAGCCGTTTGCAACCGCCAATCTTTTCGCCCGGGGGCACCGCATCCGCCTCGATATCTCCTCCTCCAATTTCCCCAAGTACGACGTGAACCCCAATACCTTTGCGCCGGAGGGGCTTGGCCGGACGACAGAGATAGCCCGGAACATAGTGTTCTGCGACGCCGCGCACCCGTCTTCAATCCGCTTGCCGATCGTTCGCGGGGACGCGATGGTGGGCCTGAAGCCTTTCACGAAGTAGGCCATGCCTATTACCGTCGCCGTAACCGGCCAGATCCTCATCCACGGCCCGCTCGACCTCTCCGGTGAGGGGCAGCGGCAGGTGATAGATTTCCTGAAGGCTGACGTCGCCTTCGGCAATCTAGAAGCGACGGTGCGCACGACGGGCAGCTGGCCGACGAAAGCGAAGACGCTGCATCTCGCATCGCCGGAGGCCTTGCTATCGGTCCGCGAGCTTGGCCTTCATGCGGTGACGCACGCCAACAACCACGCCTTCGACCTTGGCCCGCCGGGAATTGACGCGACACGGACCGCGGCCGAAGGGGCAGGGCTGAAGCTCGCCGGCAGTGGCGTCGGCATCGAGCAAGCGGCCGCACCGGCGATCGTGCGGCCGGCGGGCAAACCGGACGAAAAGGCGCTGGCGATCTTCTCGGTCGATCTGGGGCCGCAGCCGGACATAACCTACGCCTCTGGTGATCGGGCCGGCATCGCCCCACTTCGTGTGAAGCGTTCAGTCGCGGTGCCGCCGGCCGAGTTCGATGTCCTGCAGCGGATAGTCCATGACCTCGGCGACGACAGGCGCAGCGCCGCGCGTGCAGCCGTCGGCTATGATCTTGGCCAGGCGCCCGATCTTACGATCTTCGGCACGCCCATCGTTCGCGGCGATCACATCGCTGCCCAATGGGCGCCGGACGAAGGGGACCTGTTGCGACTGACAGCCGGTATTGAGGGTGCAAAGGCTGCCGGCCATCTGGTCGCCGTCGCTCTCCATGGCCACCATTGGGATCCCGACTGGACCGAAACACCGGCCTGGCTGCTTCACCTCTGCAGAAGGCTCATCGACCATGGCACCGATCTGGTGCTCGGCACGGGGGCGCCGGTCATGCAGCCTCTAACCTTTCATCGGGGGAGGGCGATCATCCCGGGGCTCGGCAATTTCGTATTCCACACGGACCGCCCCGGGACCTATGACAAGAACGGCGTGGATGTTTGGCGCAGTGCGGCGGTACGGCTGACGCTGTCGGATGATGGCACCTGTCAGGCGCTTGCACTTCTTCCGATCGCCGTCGGCAGACCAGGGTCGGTCGATCCGGCACGTGGCCCGGTTCCGGCCAACGGAGCGGACGCAGATGAAATTCGCTATCGCGCTTTTTCGAATTGCGTTGTGCCTTGGAGGAGTTTCTGCAGCTAAGCCTGGACGTGAACAGCCATATACCGTTCAGCCTGTTCTTCAGTGTGGCCTGGCGGAGGCAATGTAATGGTCAAAAGAAGCGAGGTCGCAAGGCCAAGGTGATCGAGGGTGCGGCAGTCACAACGAGCATGATTGTGAGCCGCGGTCTCAGGGAGGAGCAGAGAGCTACGGTCGCGCCTACCAGTTGACGAGGATATGGTGGACCTCCTGCAGTTGGAGAGAACCAGAAGCTGCGCAAGCTGCTGGCTGACAGGCTTCGTGCCGACAATGCCGACCTGCGGAAAGAGCTCAAGCTCGGCTGTCCCAAGCGGGCGACGAATCGACGCCAGCATCTAGGGCTTGAGCACTACATATGGCCGTTGTTCACGCTTGGTAATGATGAGTAACCGCCGGATGGAATCGGTGATGGCCTTTTGTTAATGCCGCGCTATCTGAGGTTGAAACTATAAGGGAACGCTACAAAGTTCTAACACCGGGATGAGTGGTGAATATCAGAAGCGCTTTTGAGGCCGTTCCAACACCCGCAGCAGTCCTTGGCTGTAACCTCGTTCTTCAGTCCTGTAACAAAGCGTATGCACATCTTGCGCAAACGGAAGAAGCGCGGTTGGTTGGACGCCCTCTGTTCGAGATCTTTCCCGGAAAAAACCGGCAACAGAGAGAGCTTCTCGCAGCGTCCTTCGATCGAGTGATTGCTAGCGGTGAGCCGGACCTGCTCGTTGCGCTGCCCTATTCTGTTTGCGACGCCGAGGAGGGCGGTTTTGCGGTCCGCTTCTGGAGCGTTTCCAACATTCCGCTGTTCGACGAGGCGGGCACGATGCAAGCCATTCTCCATTGCCCTACGGAGTTGACCTGGCGCCGGAGCCGCGACGACGCTGGCAGTATCACCGCCGTCGATGGTTCTCTTTGTCCGCAGGAAATTCAGCATGCGCTGAACACTGAGCGAGAGCGGTTCCGGCAGCTGTTCCAGCAAGCGCCTGGCTTTATATGCGTCCTGCATGGCCCCGAGCATGTCTACGAGCTCGCTAACGATGCTTACGAGAGGCTCGTAGGACAAAGGGAGATCATCGGTCGCCCGTTGTCCCACGTCCTTCCGGAAGTTGTCGCTCAAGGAGTTCTTACCAAGCTCGATCGCGTGTACGCCACAGGTGAGCCATATATCGGACGCGCAGTCTCTGTCCAACTTCAACGTTCTGCAGGTGGTGAGCTGGAGGAGCGCTTCATCGACCTGATCTTCCAGCCAATGATTGACCGCCACGGTAAGATAAGCGGTATCTTTGTTCAGGGGAACGACGTTACAGAAGCGGCTGAGCTGGCTCGGGAGGTAAGCCACCAGGCGCAACATGACCCTCTGACATCGCTTTTCAACCGGCGCGGATTCTCGCGGAGAACGAATGGGATCAAAGGTCCGGGTCCAAATGCGCTGTTGTATATGGACATCGACCATTTCAAGATCGTCAATGACCGATGCAGCCATGCAGCGGGAGACAGCCTCCTCTTACATGTCGCACAGAGGCTTAAGGAAGAGTGTTCAGTTGATGATGTGCTTGCCCGCCTTGGCGGCGATGAGTTTGCGCTACTGCGGCCAAACTGTGGTTTAGAGGAGGCCCTTCAACTGGCCGGTCGCTTGCGCGAAGCAGTGAAAGAGATCAACTTCGTCTGGCTGGGCAGGAGCTATAGGGTTACCCTCAGCTGGGGGTTGTGACATTCGGTGGCAACGAAGATCTTCCGTTTGATCAGGCACTTGGCCTTGCGGATGCAGCCTGCTTCCTCGCAAAGGACAAAGGTCGTAACCGGATCCAGGTGGGCGGTCTTACGGATGACGAGGTAAACCGCCAGCAGAACGACATGGACGGGGCTACCCGGCTGCAAGACGCGATGCGCGAAGACAGAGTTGTCCTCTACGCTCAGAAGATCGTACCGCTCCGGCCTGAGGAGGGGGAGAGCCGATGTTTCCAGGAAGTTCTGGCCAGGATAATCGATTACGACGGCTCAGTGATCGGACCCGGTGCCTTCATCCCGGCTGCGGAGCGCTTTGGCCTGATCGAGCAACTCGACCAACACATAGTCATCAAGGCTTTTTCTTATCTCCAGGATATCCCTCCTGAAGAAAGGGAAGCCAAATGCCTGTTCATAAATCTGTCCGGCATTACCCTTAGTGCACCAGACTTCTTTGTGTTCGTCGTTAGCTCGCTTAATACCTTTTCCAATGTTTTTCCGGCCCAGATTTGTTTTGAGGTGACCGAAACCGCGGCAATTCCGATATCTCGAAGACCGCCGATGCGATGCGCCGATTAATTGACAAGGGGTTCAGCTTCGCCCTCGATGACTTTGGGAGTGGGATGGCCTCGTTCGCATATCTGCATCGTTTGCCAGCGCAGTTTGTGAAGATTGACGGTGAGTTTGTGAAGGCGATCCTAACTCACCCGGCGGGTCCTGTTATAGTTGAAGCTGTGGTGAAAGTGGCAAGGACTATGAAAATGCGCACGATTGCTGAATCTGTTGAATGCGAGGAACTGCTCCCACATCTGCGCAACCTCAACCTGGATTACGTCCAAGGCTATGCTTCGCACCGGCCGGAACCGCTTTTCTCCTCGTAGGCCGGCAGCTTGGCAATTCCGGCGGTGTCGAGGTCAATCGCGAGCTGGCCCACTAACCTTGGAGGGATCTGTATTGGTGAAGAGAGCGCAATAGGAGACTGAACGGCAGCAGCCACCGAGGCGGTACCGGAACTAGCGAAAGTGCCCTAGCAGAGCACGGTGAAGTCTGGCACCATGCCGGCGTCAAGGGTTCAGCGACGATCCCCTTGGCACTCTAGCCCCGTCCGGTTCTCCCCTGGCGGGGCTTACCCTCTCTAGTGTCCGCGCGGAGCCTCCTGAAGTAGGCCATCGCTGCTGACCTGCCACTGAACTTTCATCCGGCTGCGATTAGAGTCTCATATGCCACTGCGGAAGAACCTCACCGTTCTAAGCTCAGAAGAAGAATCCACAGCGGCAGCTCCCTCGGTGGTTGAGGAAGCCGTCTTCCAGATGATGCCGTTCGATGGCATCCCCCCGGAACAGACCAAACTGAAGCGAATTTTAGTCTGTCGGGGCTCCGCGATAAGATGAACCGCGGTTCACTACAGATCAGAACAACCACCAGCACCTCGTTGCCCGACAGCCTGACGGAATCCGCCTTTAGATCGCTTCCGCCCACGACGGGAGCGTCAGCGGTAACATGGTGTTCGGCAGTCGGCGCCGCGCAGTTGGAAGCGGCTAGTTAAACCAGTACTGCCGTTTCAGGCACTCAGAGACATCATGTGTCCGCTGATCAGCGCAATCACGTCCTTTTGTGGCATAGCTTTGCCGAAAAGATAGCCTTGGCCGATATCGCACCCGTTCTTTTGAAAATATTCAAGCTGGGCATCGTCCTCGATTCCCTCGACCGTGGTTTTGAGGTTAAGGCTGCGGCTCAAGCTAAGCATAGCATCGATGATCTTCGCGTTCTTCTCGTTTCTCGTGCAGTCAGACACAAAGCTTCTGTCGATCTTGATCTTATCGAACTTGAAGCGCGCCAGCTGAGAAAGGCTTGAATAGCCTGTTCCAAAATCATCTAGCGCCACTTGGATCCCGGCCAAGTGGAGCTTTTCAATGGTGGCAACTGCGAGATCCGGATCTTCGATCAGAGCATTCTCTGTGATTTCTACCTCCAACCTGTACGGCGGCAGACCGGCCTGCTGCAGGATCTCTAGAATACGGCTCGCGAGGAGGCGGTCTTTCATCTGGATGGCAGAGACGTTGAAGGACAGTGACAGCGCTTCTGGCCAAAGCTGCGCGTCCCGACACGCTTTCAGCAACAATTGCTCAAATAGCGGAGTGATCATACCAGTCTCCTCGGCGACGGCAATGAACAGCTGCGGCGAAATGAACACGGCTTCTCCCACCTGCCACCTCGCGAGCGCCTCAAAGCCGCATATGTCGCCCGACCTAAGGTCTATCAGCGGCTGATAGAACGGCTCAATCGTGCCCGCGTCAATGGCGCGGCGGAGCTCGCCTTCGAGCATCGCTCGCTCTGCTGCTTTTTCCTGCATTTGCGGGTGAAACAGGGAATATTGATTGTGACCTCGGCTCTTTGCTTCGTAGAGCGCGATGTCAGAACGGTGACGGACTTCTTCGAGGGTATCGCCATGATCCGGCAGACGTGCGTAACCAACGCTGGCGCCAACTTCCGTCGGAAAGTTGCCGATTCGGACAGGTCGGGAGATTGCATGGATTAGAAGCTGTGCGAAGACCGCCTCGTTCTCGGCCGAGATGTTGCTGGCCACTGCTACGAATTCGTCGCCGCCAAAGCGAAAGATTCGTCCATGT
>JBKBXP010000047.1:0-16134 GCA_046314035.1 Pseudorhizobium sp.
TGGCCGATTGAGGCATTGCCGCCGCATGGGTAAGGGGCTAGAGAAGGCCAAACCGCAGGAAGTTCAACAGAAAGACCGCACGTGTCCGATAAAACTGCCAAGCATGAAAGCGCCCTCTGGGAAAACATCAAGGTCATCATCCAGGCGCTGCTTTTGGCGATGGTCATACGGACGGTCTTCTTCCAGCCGTTCACGATCCCGTCCGGCTCGATGATGCCGACGCTGCTCGTCGGCGACTACATCTTTGTCAACAAGTTCGCCTACGGCTACTCGAAGTACTCGCTGCCCTTCTCGCCCGACCTGTTCGACGGCCGCATCTTCGAAAGCGTGCCGGAGCGGGGCGACGTGGTGGTTTTCCGCCTGCCGACCGACACCAACATCGACTACATCAAGCGTTTGATCGGCCTGCCGGGCGATCGGGTCCAGATGACGGATGGGGTGCTCTCGATCAACGGCACGCCGGTTCCCAAGCAGCAGGACGGCACCTTCACCTCCGACTATCGCCTCGATCCGGGCGCCAATGTGCCGATCTATCGCGAAACCCTCGACAACGACGTCAGCTACGAGACGCTCGACCAGGTTGCCAATTCCCGTGGTGACACCACCCGCGAGTTCCTCGTGCCGGAAGGTCATTATTTCTTCATGGGCGACAACCGCGACAACTCCCTCGACAGCCGCTTTGACGTCGGCTTCGTGCCGGCCGAGAACCTGGTCGGCCGCGCCAGCGTCATCTTCTTCTCCGTCGGCAACGATACGTCCTTCCGTGAATTCTGGAAGTGGCCCTCCAACATGCGCTGGGATCGCCTGTTCAAGGGTGTCAACTGAATGAAGGGGAAGGCGCTCTCGGCGGACGATCAGTCGAAGCTCGAAACGCTCATCGGCCACCAGTTCGCCGATAAGCAATGGCTGGACCGGGCGCTGACGCATGCCAGCACCGGTTCCGCAAAGGGCGCGAACTACGAGCGTCTGGAGTTTCTCGGCGATCGGGTGCTGGGCCTCTGCGTCGCCGAACTGCTGTTCCGGACCTTCAAGACTGCCACGGAAGGCGAACTCTCGGTGCGCCTGAACCAACTCGTCAGCGCCGAGACCTGCGCCGAGGTGGCCGACGAGATGGAGCTGCACCGGTTTATCCGCACCGGCGCCGACGTGAAGAAGCTCACCGGCAAGCGCATGCTCAACGTGCGTGCCGATGTCGTGGAAAGCCTCATTGCCGCCCTCTATCTCGACGGCGGGCTAGAGGCAGCCAGAACCTTCATCACCCGCTACTGGCAGGATCGCGCGACGCGGGCAGACGGCGCCCGGCGCGATGCCAAGACCGAGCTCCAGGAATGGGCGCATGCAAAATTCGCGGTGACCCCCGCCTACAGGGTAGACGACCGCTCCGGTCCGGATCATGATCCACGGTTTACCGTGACCGTCGAGATCCGGGGCGTCGCGCCGGAAACAGGCATCGATCGCTCCAAGCGCGCGGCAGAGCAGGTCGCTGCCGCCAAGATGCTGGAGCGTGAAGGCATATGGCAGAAACAGTCTGCCGAAAGTTGATTGGGAACATGACAGACAACGACAATATCATCGGGACGGAACCTGAAGAGACAGCCGCCGCACCGACCCGGTCCGGCTTCGTGGCACTCATCGGCGCGACCAATGCGGGCAAGTCGACGCTCCTGAACCGCCTCGTGGGCGCCAAGGTGTCGATCGTCAGCCACAAGGTCCAGACGACGCGCGCCATCGTCCGCGGCATCGCCATCCACAAGACCGCCCAGATTGTCTTCATGGACACCCCCGGCATCTTCAAGCCGCGCCGCAGGCTGGACCGTGCCATGGTGATGTCCGCCTGGGGCGGCGCCAAGGACGCCGACCTGATCCTGCTGCTGATCGACAGCGAGCGCGGGTTGCGCGGCGATGCCGACGCCATCCTGCAGGGGCTCAAGGATGTCCACCAGCCGAAGATTCTGGTCCTCAACAAGATCGACCGGGTCGATCCTGAAAGCCTGCTGAAGCTGACGGCGGCCGCAAACGAAGTCGTCGAGTTCGAGCGCACCTTCATGGTCTCCGCCACCACCGGTTCCGGCTGCACCGACCTGCTGGACTTTCTGACGGATCGGCTTCCGGAAGGTCCCTGGTATTATCCCGAAGACCAGATCTCTGATCTGCCGATGCGCCAGTTGGCGGCCGAGATCACCCGCGAAAAGCTCTTCCTGCGCCTGCACCAGGAACTTCCCTATGCCTCGCACGTCGAGACCGAGAAATGGGAAGAGCGCAAGGATGGCTCCGTCCGCATCGAGCAGGTGATCTACGTGGAGCGCGACAGCCAGAAGAAGATTGCGCTCGGCAAGGGCGGCGACGCCATCAAGGCGATTTCCACCGCGTCGCGCAAGGAATTGTCGGAAATCCTCGGCCAGCCCGTCCACCTCTTCCTCTTCGTCAAGGTCAGGGAGAACTGGGGCGACGACCCGGAACGCTTCCGCGAGATGGGCCTCGAATTCCCCCGAGGATAACGGCATTGGAAAGTGGACATATCCACTTCAAGTAGTTGATTGTGAATGCTGTCTCGTCCATAAGCTGTTGCTGAAGTAGATGAAGCAGGCGGGATGGGGCGGCTGTTTGTGACCAACGACAATAACGACGGGGACGCGGCCACCGGCATCTTCAGTTTCATCGTGCCCGAGGATCGGGTCCACGGCGATCAAGTGATCGCGTCTGTCTTCGGCCTCTCCCTGGAAGCACTGGCCCGCGGCGTGCCGATTGCGGAGGTGATCCGCTATGTCAGGGACGGAGACCGGCAGCGGCTTGCCAAGTCGATCCATGATGCGATCGTCACCGGCGGCTTCTCCAAGCAAGAGTATCAGGTCGTTCACCCGGATGGTCGCGAGATCACGGTGTCTGCCATTGGCCGCTGTCTGCGCGATGCTCAGGGGATACCATCGATCTATAGCGGCGTTGTGACGATCGTGCCGCAGCCCCTTGTCGAACTCGTCGACGACCCGCTGGAATTGCATTGTCGAACAGCGCTCGGCATCGCGGAGAGCCGCAGACATGCCCTTGCTGCCCGCTATCTTTCGTCTGCTCTCTCCGTCCTGGGCAGCAAGACGGAGAGATGACTGGTATGGGGTCACGTTAGGCTAGTTCTGGCGATCCATCAGCGCCTTCACCTCAAGATACCGGCGACGGTTCTCCGGTTCCTGCTCGTTCTCCGAATAGCAGGTGCTGGAGATGCAGAAGCGGGTCAGGCTGAGCGGCGGTGTCGCGGTGGCGAACTGGCATTCGATCTCGTTGGTGAAATCGGTCGGCTGGGGATCCGCGCGGGTCGAGAAGGTCATCCGGGCGCCGGGCGGCTCCAGGTTTGGAAACGATTGCACCACGCCGGTCTTGACGGTCGGGGTCAGGAGGAAGTTCTGCGCAACGGCAGCGCAGGCCTGTTCGAGCTCGGGCGACTGCGCGGCCGCCGGGGAGGCGACGAGAAGCAGGACGATAGGAAGATATTTCATGGGCGCACCTCGGTGGGATTTCCGCTGAGCAATTCCGAACGGAGGGCTTTTGTTCCAAGTCCCCATCAAGATTGTGCTGCCTGCGCCAAACAGCCCGCCTTCAGCATTAGTGATTCAGGCGCAGCCACTTATCGGCTATACCTCCATCACGACGACAGGAACTGATGCATCGATGCAGTGGCAGGATGAAGCAATCATCATCGGGGTGAAGCGGCACGGCGAGACGAGCGTGATCGCCGAGGTGATGACCCGCGGCCGGGGCAGGCATCTGGGCATCGTGCGGTCCGGCCGGTCACGCACCATGCAGCCGGTGCTGCAGCCCGGCAATCGGGTCGAGGTGGTCTGGCGGGCGCGGCTCGACGAGCACCTCGGCGAGTTCAAGCTGGAGCCGGTCAAGCTGCGGGCTGCCCGGCTAATGGAGACGGCGACGTCCCTCTACGGGGTGCAGGCCATGGGCGCCCTGCTGCGCCTGCTGCCGGAGCGTGACCCGCATCCGCACCTCTATGAGGCGCTGGACGTCATTCTGGAGACGATGGACGATCCCGTGGATGCCGGGGAACTCTTCGTGCGCTTCGAGCTCGCCATCCTCAACGACCTCGGCTATGGCCTCGATCTCGCCGAATGTGCCGCCACCGGCGTCAGGGACGATCTTCTCTATGTCTCGCCCAAGAGCGGCCGTGCGGTTTGTGGTGCGGCGGGCGCCCCCTATGCCGATCGGTTGCTGGCGCTGCCATCCTTCCTGAAGGAGGGCACGAGGATCGCCGCGGATGCCGCCAGCATGGCGGCCGCCTTCCGGCTGACAGGTTTCTTCCTGCATCGCCACATCTACGAGCCGCGCGGCATCACGGAAAACGCCGCCCGGGACGGTTTCATCCAGGCGGCGCTGAGGGCGCTGTCGCGGCAGGACGTGCAGGAGGCCGGTTAGGCCGGCACCGCGATCGGCTGCGGCCGCTCCACCGGCTTTTCCCGGATCGGCCAGTGGATGATCGCGGCAAACAGGCCGAGCACCACACCCAGCCACCAGACGGCGTCGTAGGAGCCGAGGCGATCGTAGAGATAGCCGCCCATCCAGACGCCGAGGAACGATCCGATCTGGTGCGACAGGAAGACGAGCCCGCCGAGCAGACCCAGATGCCGCGTTCCGAACATGATCGCCACGAGCGCATTGGTCGGCGGCACGGTGGAAAGCCACAAGAGCCCCATCACCGTTGCGAAGAGGACGACGGACAGAGGCGTCTGCGGCAGGAGCAGGAAGGCCGTCACGGCAATCGAGCGGCCGATGTAGATGTAGGCGAGGAAATAGGGCTTCGAATACCGCTGCCCGATGTAGCCGGCAGCCAGCGATCCGATGATGTTGAAGAAGCCGATCAGCGCCATGGCGATGACGGCAAAGCTTGCTTCGATCCCGATATCGCCGAGATAGGCGGGGAAATGAGCGGTGATGAAGGCGACCTGGAAGCCGCAGACGAAGAAGCCGGTGGTGAGCAGGAGATAGCTCTTGTGGCCGAGCGCTTCCTTCAGCGCCGCGCCGACCGTCTGCTTGAAGGCCGCCTGCGACTGGCTGCCGGAGGAGCCGTTGCCGCGCAGCGGATAGGCGAGAAGCGGCACGATCAGCATCATGATCGACATGGCGACAAGGCTGTCGGACCAGCCGAGGTTGCTGATCAAGGCTTGGCTGAGCGGCGCAAACAGGAACATGCCCGCCGAGCCCGCCGCCGTGCCGAAGCCGAAGGCCATCGAGCGCTGCTCCGGCGTCACATGGCGCGCGAAGGCCGACAGGATGACGCTGAAGGAGCCGGCGCCGATGGCCGTCCCGACCAGCACGCCGCCGCCGATATGCAGCCAGAGGGGCGCGTCCGCATAGGCCATGACCAGGAGGCCTGCTGCATAGAGCAGGCCGGAGATCACCAGCACCCGACCCGTGCCGTATTTGTCGGCAAGCGCCCCGAAGAAGGGCTGGCTCAGTCCCCAGAAGAGGTTCTGGAACGCCATGGCCAGCCCGAAAGTCGACCGGTCCCAACCGGTGTCGGAGAGCATCGGCAGCTGGAAGAACCCCATCGCCGAGCGTGGCCCGAAGGTCATCAGGGCGATCAGGCAGCCGGAGAGGATGATCACCCAGGGCATGGGGGACTTGATGGCCTGCGGCATCCTGGCTCTCCTGAAGCACTCTGAGAGAACGACCATAGCGCTGCGCGGGCTTTTCCCGAAATCAGTTTTTGAGTGGCAAACATCACCAGGATTGATGACGGCGTTCAAAGCTCACCGCTGGGATCCAACTTAAGAGGGCGCTTTCCGGCGCGCGCTTCGCGGTAGATGGTGAACAGGCCGGCGGCGACGACGATCACCGACCCGACGACCATGTTGAAGCCGAGCGTTTCCTCGTAGATCAGCACGCCGATGATCGTCACCAGCACCAGCTGCAGGTAGGACATCGACTGGACGATGACGGCGTCGATGTAGTCGAAGGCCCGGATCAGGAAGTAATGTCCGGCAATGCCGAACATGCAGAGTGCCGCCATCCAGTAGCCGTCGTTGCCCGTAAAGCTCGACCAGTAGAACGGACCGACCAGCGAGATGGCGGCCGCACCCGCGACGCCGGTGTAGAAGAAGCTCGTCGAGGCGGCGTCCGTGCGGCTCGCAAGCCGTGTAGTGATCGCATAGACGCTGTAGATCACGGCGCCGGCCATCGGCAGCAGCATCCTTATGTCGAAGCCGCCGGTATCCGGCTTCAGGATCAGCACGACGCCGACGAAGCCGACCGAGATCGCCGTCCACCGCCGCCAGCCGACCCGTTCGCCGAGCAGCGGCATCGACAGGAGCGCCACGAGAAGCGGGGCCGACTGGAAGATTGCCTGGCTCTGCGCCAGCCCCACCATGGTGAAGGAGAGGATGGCCACGACGATCTGCGCCGCCAGCAGCACGCCGCGGAAGATCTGCAACCAGGGCCGTGGAGTGGTCGCCGTGCCGCGGATGCCGCCGCGGGACCGGCCGGCGAGCATCACGGCAAAGCCGGCAAAGGCCCAGTAGCGCATCATGGCGATGAAGATCGCCGGATAATTGTCGCCAAGATGCTTGGAGACACCGTCCTGGATGGAAAAGATGGTCACCGCCAGAAGCGCGAATGCGAGGCCGGTCGCCCGAGGTGTCATGAAATGTATTCCCTGAGAGCACGGCCTCGAGAATCACGTGGGAGGTCGCTGGGCAGAAAAGGCAGGCAGGTTGTCTGACAACCGCGCTTGAAAATAGCGTTCCTCAGGTTCGAGGCAAGCCGAAAGTTACCGCTGCTTGATTGCCCATGGCATTTCGCGTGTCGCGAGCACCTGCGCCGGGCTGCCGATCGCGATCCGGCCGTTGCCGCGGGGCACGGCGTTCCAGCCGAACAGCGGGCCGGGAACGCGCCGATCGGCCGACATGCGGATCCGCCCCATGGCCGGCATCGGGCTTGCGACATCGCGCGAGCCGGTCTGCTGGTCCTGGGTCGTCATGATGCATCGGGCGCAGGGCTTGACGAGATCGAAGGTGACGCCGCCGATGTTAAGCGACGCCCAGCCGTCCTCTGCCCAGGGCTTGTCCGTCTCCAGCACGATGTTCGGCCGGAAGCGCTCCATGCCGACGCTGCCCTCGCCATGGGCTTCCATGTCGGCGTTGAGGGCCGCCAGCGAGGCGGTGGTGGTGATCAGCACCTGGTAGCCATCCGCGAAGGTCACCGGCGTTTCGCCGCCGGCCCATTCGGCGCTCGCCGTCCGCTCGGCCACGTCGTCGAAGAACACCAGCCGCACCTCGCGGCCGATCCATGCGGAGAGGCGGGCATTCGTGGCATCGTCGGCCACAGCGGCGCTGACGGTCGATTTCCAGACCACGACATCCATCCGTCGCTCGGCCGGTGGCAGCATGACGTCGAGAGTCTCGCCGCCATCGAGCGTGATCGTCACGCCGTCTCCTTGGGGCTGCACGTCGAGCCGGGCGAGGGCCGGCGTGTCGCGTTGGGTGAGGAACGTCCCGTCCGGATCGACGAGCATCATCCGCCGGTCGCCTGGGATACCTGCCGCGCCGATCTCAGCCTCGCGCAAGGCAATGCCGCGGCCGCTCTTCAGGGGGTAGAAATGCAATGCGCTGACGTGCATGGAAGAACCTTCAGATTTCATCGAGAAACAATTCGAGCACGTGCTTCAAGCGCGCGTGCCGCTCGGTGGCCAGTGTCCGGCCAGCGGACGTTCGAAAACCATCGGCCAGCTTGAAGAGCTTCGTCTCGAAGTGGTCGATGGCGAACGCCTTGTCGTCGAGCGGTCGGTCGGTTGCCAGTGGATCGGCCGGATCGTAGAGGCCCGAGCCCATGCGCCCGGCGATGTAGAAGCAGCGGGCGGCTCCTACCATGCCGATGGCGTCCAGCCGGTCAGCATCCTGCAGGATCTTCGCCTCCAGCGTCTCCGGCGTGATGTTGGCTGAAAAACTGTGGGCGGTGATGGCATGAGCGACTGCGGCAATCTCCGTCTCGTCCCAGGAGAGAGCCGACAGCACGCCCGAAGCCTTCTCTGCCGCCAGCCGCGAAGCCTCGGCCCGCAGCGGCGAATTCTTCTCCACGGCCACGCAGTCATGCAGCAGCACGGCGGCGGCGAGAACCCGGCCGTTGCCGCCCTCGATGCCATGGATGCGCATGGCATTGCGGAAGACGCGCAGGATATGCGCGACGTCATGCGATCCGTCATCGCCTTCCGTCGCGTGCGCGAGAAGCTGACGCGCGAGATCGTCGAAAGGCGCAAAGGCTGCGGCAAGCGATGCGGTCACGGCTGGTCACCTTCCGCAGGCGCGGGGACGTTCGAGGACGAGCGCGCCAGGATCTTCTGGTAGAACAGGCCGATCCCCATCAGCACCACGCCGAGCCCGATGAAGGAGAGCGCCCGCAGGATCCCTTCGAGGTTCGACATGTCGATCAGGAAGACCTTGATGACGGTAACGATCACCAGTCCGGCCGATGCGAGCCGCAGGCTGCGGGCGTCGAACTTCGATCCGAGGATCAGGCAGGCGACACCGATCACCAGCCAGACGACCGAATAAGCATAGGTCTCATTGGCCAGAAAGCCCTTCCAGTCGGCGATGTTCTCTCCCTGCCAGAAGCGCCGTACCGAGAGCGTCGCCCAGAGGAAGCCGAGAGCTGCGCCGCTGGCCGCCAGCATCGCCACATAGGGCGCCGGTCGTTTGCCGCGCGCATAATAGGCAAGACCGGCGTAGGCGATGGCCGGAAGCAGGTAACCGATCAGCAGCAGGTTCGCGAAGGGCCAGCCGCCGGTGCCCTCGCCGCTGAAATAGGGGTTCAGGGCAAAGACGTGCAGCGACAGCACGTTGATCGTGGCAATCACGCCGGCGATCATCGACCCGTAGCGGAAGATTGGGCTCGGCGACTTCCCGTCGAGTGTCATCAGGGCTGCCGAGAAGCCGACCGTCAGCAGCGTGTAGATCGACTGTTCGCCAAGCGTCGGCGTGCCGCCGGCGAGCACGCCGCCGTTCATGGCGTGGCGCACGAGCACCGCCGCCGTCATCAGAACCATCAGCGAGGCGAGAGCCTGCAGGAAGTTGCGGGCCCGCAGGTCAGGCCAGTGGCGCAGCTGGTAAGCGGCCAGCACCGACAGCAGCGCCGGGATACCGTAACCGGGCAAGAGCGCATTGAAGAACGGCGTCGTTTCCAGTTGGCCCGGTCCCACCAGCGTCGGCTCCCAGGCGATGCGCGCAAAGATCACCAGCAGCGCCGCCGACATCGCCCAGGGCAGGGCACGCCATGGCCGCTGCCGGGAGGCCATGACATAGGCAAATCCGAGGACCGAGAGCAGGACGGTGGTCACCAGTCCGTTCGTCAGCGCGTGAAGGGCAAAGGCGAAGGCGGCAAAAGATCCGAGCACGAGAAGATTGGCAGCACGCCGGCTGCCGCCTGCCTCCACCTCCCGGAACTGCCAGACAGCACCCGCCAGCAGCACGGCGCCGAGCAGGGTGCCGTAAAGCCCATGCGTCCAGTCGAGCGCCAGCAGCCCGAAATTGAGGAAGCTGATCACCGCCAGCGTCACCGGCACCGCCGACATCAGCACAGCCCAGATCATGCCCAGCCGTCGCTCCTGATCGCCAAAACGCTTCAGGAAGACGAAGCCGAGGAAGGTGAAGGCCGCCCCCAGCAGCAGGCAGATGGCGATGTCTGCCGTGTAGGCCGCGGTGATCGGTTCGACCTCGCCGACCACTAGGGGCATGCTAGCGAGGCGGATCACCGCGAGAAAACCAGCCACCATGACGGCACCGGCAGAAGACAACAGTGTCGGCCAGACCGCATAGGATCGCCCGCCGCCAAGCGCTGCCAGTGCTGCAACCAGCGCCGCCGCGGCGAAGGTGGGCGAAACCTCGCCGGATTCGAATGCCATCAGCATTGAAAAGGAGGAGAGGAGGATGCCGAGCGACACGGACAGCCCTATCCCGAGCGGTCGCCGCCGCAGGAACATCAACCGGCTTTCTTCTGTCGAATCAACGGGTTGCATGACCGTTCTGCCGGGCCAGACGAAGGCCGTTCCGGCCATCATCACGAGCAGCGCAAGGGTCGGCGGCAGCGGATCGAAGGTGTCCGAGGTCAGCACATAGATCGCAGCCCAACAGGACAGCCCGAGATTTGCCAGCACCGGCAGCCGCAGCCAGTCGCGTTGGCGGGCGGCGATGGCCGAGGCGAGCCAGACAAGGGCAAGGAAGCCGAACAGGACGTTGGCGTTCGGCGCCGTGGACGCGACGAGCGCCGGCGTCAGGAGAGAGGCCGTGATCCCGAGCCCGGCGAGCGCCTGGCCGTGGAGGAGCGCCAGCGCCAGGGTCGCAAAGGAGATCAGGCCGAGGAGAGTGAAGGCAAGCGTCGGACCGATGAAGCCGTAGTAGCCATGGGCGGCATAGGTGGCGGCCAAGAGCGTCACCGCACCGGCTGCGGTCAGCGCACCCGGGATCATCGCATTGCCATAGCGTTCGGACACCTGGGGCAGGGCCTTGCGGCGGATGAGTTCGCCGGCGGCCACCAGCAGCAGGCCGAAAACCACGGCCAGCGTTAGTCGTGCTTCCGGTCCCAGCAGGCCGCTTTCGATCGAATAGCGGATCAGGAAGATGCCGCCGAAGGCCAGCGCAATGCCGCCGACCCAGACGGCCCAGCGGGCACCGAGACGGCTTTCCAGCGTATCGCGCGGTGCGGGGCGGGGAGCGGGCTCGGCATGTTCGGGATCCGCAGCGACCGCCTCACGCGCGGCGGCCTCCACGGCCGCCGGCACGATTTCGCGCTCTTGCGCAATGGACGGATCGGCTGGAGCGGCCAGAGCGACGATGGCCTCGGCCTCGGCGGGTGCCGGCATGGAGGAAGTACCAAGCCTTGCCTTCAGCGCCGACATCTCGTCCTCGAGGTGGGCCAGCCTTTGGGACGTCTTTCGTTGCCAGACAATGCCGACCACGAGGAGAATAAGCAGCAGGAGTTCCATACAATTCGCCCTGGATGATTGCCCCGCTTATACATGCCGGTCTCGCTCTTCGGAAAGAGCGAAGGCAAATTAAGGTGCTCGGCCCACTCGGCAGATCCTGTGAGTTGCTATGTCAAATTGAAATTGCGCCGCACTGCGCCATACTCTACGGAACAGATGACTACGATGTGCGGGCTGGGGACGATATGAACGACCTTGAGATCAGGAAATCACCGACCGGCATCGAGGGCTTCGATGAGCTCACGCTGGGCGGCCTGCCGTCCGGTCGCCCGACGCTGGTCTGCGGCTCGGCCGGCTGCGGCAAAACGCTGTTTGCCTCCACGTTTCTGCTGAATGGCGCCCGCGAATTCGACGAGCCAGGCCTCTTCGTCACCTTCGAGGAACGCCCCGTCGACATCGTCAGCAATGTCGCCTCGCTCGGCTTCGGGATGGACGAGCTGATTGCCGAACGCAAGATCATGATCGAGCACATCGCCGTCGACCCGGCCGAACTTGCCGAGATCGGCGACTACGACCTCGAGGGGCTGTTCCTGCGCCTTGAGCTCGCCATCGACGAGATCGGCGCCAAGCGCATCGTGCTCGATACCATCGAGAGCCTGTTCTCCGCCTTCACCAATCCCGCCATCCTGCGCGCCGAGATCCGCCGGCTGTTCGACTGGCTGAAGGACAAGGGGATGACCACGGTCATCACCGGCGAGCGCGGCGATGGCAGCCTTACCCGTCAGGGTCTTGAGGAATACGTCTCCGACTGTGTGCTGCTTCTCGACCACCGCGTCCACAACCAGGTCTCCACGCGCCGCCTGCGGATCGTGAAGTACCGCGGCACAGCGCATGGCACCAACGAGTACCCCTTCCTGATCGACAGCGACGGCTTCAGCGTCCTGCCGGTCAGTTCGCTCGGCCTCAATCACAAGGTCAGCGAAGAGCGTATCCAGAGCGGTGTTTCCGATCTCGACGACATGCTGGTGGGCGGCGGCTTCTATCGCGGCTCCAGTGTTCTGATCAGTGGCGTAGCGGGATCCGGAAAGAGCTCGCTCTCTGCCTGTTTTGCAGCCGCGGCCTGCGCCGCGGGCGAAAAGGCATTGTACTTCTCCTTCGAGGAGTCGGCGGAACAGACGGTCCGCAACATGCGCTCCATCGGGATCGATCTGAAGCCCTGGATGGATGACGACAAGTTTCGTCATATTGCTGCACGTCCGACATTCTACAGCCTCGAAATGCATCTCGCGGTGATGTTGCGCGAAGTGACTCGCTTCAAGCCGACCCTTGTCGTGGTCGATCCCATTTCCGCCTTCATCGGCAATGCCGATCAGCTCGAAGTGCAGGCGATGATGCTTCGCATGGTCGACTTCCTGAAGTCCCGCGGCGTCACCGGCGTCTTCACCCATCTGACCCACGGCCAAGGCGATGTGGCCGAGACCGACGTCGGATTGTCGTCGCTGATGGACGCCTGGATCCTGCTGCTCAACCGCGAAAGCAGTGGCGAATTCAACCGCGAGCTCTATCTCCTGAAGGCGAGAGGAACGGCGCATTCCAATCAGGTGCGCGAATTTGTCCTGTCCAGCAACGGGATCAGGCTGGTTCCCCCCTATATCGGAGAAGGCCGCGCGCTCACCGGCTCCGCGCGCCGCATCCAGGAGGCGCAGGATCGTCGCCGGGAATTCGAACGCGCCGTGGAAGCGGAGCGAAAGCAGACGGAGATCAGCAAGCGTCGGCAGCGGATGAAGGCCGAGATCGATGCTCTGCATGCGGAACTTGAGGCCGACGAGCGCGAACTGGAACGCATTCGGCGGGATGAGGAGAACTTCGAGGCCCAGGCGGAACGTGACCGGTTGGAAATTGAAAGAAGTCGCCGGGCTTAAGGCGAGGGAAGGAACTTCACCATGGAAGACACTGAAGCCCACGGCGAGCCGCTCAAGCTCGTGCTCTACATCGCAGGCCAGACGCCGAAGTCGGTTGCTGCCATCGAGAACCTCGAGCGCATCTGCGCCGCTACGCCGGGCCGCTACGCCGTCGAGGTCATCGACCTGAAGACCTCGCCGCAGCTGGCGCGCGAGCATAATATCGTGGCGATCCCAACTCTCGTGCGGCAGCTGCCGGTCCCGATCCGCAAGATCATCGGCGATCTCTCGGACCGCGAAAAGGTTCTCGTCCATCTCAAGGTAGGCAACTGACGTGAGCGGCCAGACCACAGGCGAAACCTCCGTTTCGGAACTGCGCCTCCGGCTCGAAGAAGCGGAGGAAACCCTTCGTGCCATCCAGGAGGGCGAGGTGGATGCGCTGGTGGTTCGACCCTCGCAACAGCAGGAAGAGGTCTTCACCCTGGAGGGTGGGACAGCATCCTACCATGCCTTCATGGAAGCCATGGACCTTGGCGCTGCCGCCTTCGATAGCAACAGCCGTCTGCTGTATGCCAACAAGGCCCTTCGCGAGCTCTTCAACCTTGGCGTCGGTGTCGTCCAGGCCGCTGATCTTCAGGGAGCGCTTGACGAGCAGAGCCGGGAAATCGTGACCGATCTGATCCGGCAGGCCGGTGAAGCGAAGAGGACGGCCGAAATCCGGCTGGTGGGCGGGCAGCAGGATCTCCATCTTCAGGTGACCGCCGCGCCGCTTCGGATCGGTCTTGATACCGGTCTTGCCGTCACCTTCACGGATATCACGGCCCGCGTGCGCGGCGCCGCCGCGGAGGCATCCGAGCGTGCGGCCCATTCCATCATAGCCTCGGCCAACGAAGCCGTCGTCGTCTGCGATCTCGATGGTGTGGTCACCCATGCCAATGCCGCAGTTGCCGGCATCTACGCCGGTGATCCGATCGGCAAGCGCTTCGAGGATGTGATCCCGCTGATCCTGCTGGAGACGACCGGCCTGCTGCAGGCAAGCGATCTCGTGGCGCTCGCTGTCGGCGGCACCTCGGTTCAGGGCATCGAGGCGACGGCCCCCGAGGCCCCGCGCGTCAAGGATCTTCTGATGTCCGCCGCGCCGCTGCGCGCCGGGAGCGACCAGGCAAGTGGCTGCGTCATCACCATGGTCGACCTGTCGCAGCGCAAGGCCGCCGAAAAGCAGCAACTGCTGTTGATGGGCGAGCTCGACCACCGGGTCAAGAACACCCTGGCGCTGGTCCTGTCGATCAGCAAGCGCACGGCCTCCACCGAAGACACCGTCCAGGGCTTCCAGTCTGCCTTCTCCGGCCGCATCCAGGCGCTCGCCGCAACTCACAATCTTTTGGCCGACAGGTCCTGGTCGTCGATCTCGGTCTCGGAAGTAATCGCCGCGGAAATCGAGCCTTTCATCGGTCGGTCACGGTCGCGTCTGCAGGTCGAGGGTGTCGATGCGCTGATCACTCCTCGGGCGGCGATCGCGCTCGGCCTGGTCGTCCACGAACTCGCAACGAATGCGGTCAAATACGGTGCCCTGTCCGGCGAGCAGGGAAAGGTCGAGGTGAAGGTCTCGCTTCCAGAGGGGCAAGACTTCCTGCGGATGGACTGGCTGGAAGTCGGCGGACCGAAGGTCGCCATTCCGACACGCAAGGGCTTTGGCCAGACGGTGATTACTCGCAGCATGCAGTACATGCAAAACGGCGGCGCCGACCTCGACTATGCGCCGGAAGGCGTCCGCTGCTTCATCCGCGTGCCGATCGAAGACGTGGTGGATGAGGCGACTGCTTAGGAAATAGTCGAGTTGCACTTTGATGTGCAGTGATCTGCCTTGATACTGCGCACGCGGATTCACTGGCGGAAATGTGTGCAGATAGAGCTTGCGTGGTCCCCACAAATGAGGTTTTGAATGTCATATTCAAAACCATACAAGGGGGATCTCGAACATGTTTACGCGCAGACATCTGGCCAAGCTGGCAGCCGCCGCGCTGGTCGCCACGACCGGATTTTCCTTGCCCGCACTGGCGGATACGTCGATCAAGTTCACGCTCGACTGGAAGTTCGAGGGACCTGCCGCCGGCTTCCTGCTCGCGCTCGACAAGGGCTACTTCAAGGACGAAGGCCTGGACGTCACGATCGACAGCGGCAACGGCTCGGTCGAGGCGATCCCGCGCGTTGCGACCGGCACCTATCAGATGGGCTTCGGCGACATCAACTCGCTGATCAAATTCCTCGACGAAGACCCGGCCCAGAAGGTCAAGGCCGTCATGATGGTTTACGAGCGCCCGACCTTCGCAGTCGTCGGCCGCAAGTCGCTCGGCGTCACCGAGGATCCGAAGTCGCTTGAAGGCAAGAAGCTCGGCGCACCGCCACCGGATGGCGCCTTTGCCCAGTGGGCCGCCTTCAAGGAGGCCGCCAGCATTGACGACAGCAACATCACCATCGAATCGATCGGCTTTCCGGTCCGCGAGCCGATGCTGGCGCAGGGTGACGTCGACGCCGTCTTCGGTTTTGCCTTCTCGGTCATCCTGAACCTCAAGGCACAAGGGATCGCCGACGACGACATCGCCACCATCCTGATGGCGGAAAACGGCCTCAACCTCTACGGCAACTCGGTGCTGGTGAACTCCGATTTCGCCGCCGAGAACCCGGAGGCCGTCAAGGGCTTCCTGAAGGCGCTCGCCAAGGGCTTTGCCGATGCGGTTGCCAATCCGGAAGAAGGCGTCGCGGCCGTCCTGAAGCGCAACGAGACGCTCAACACCGACATCGAGATCGAACGGCTGACCATGGCCAACGCCATGAACATCAAGACGCCTTACGTGGTCGAAAACGGCTTCGGCGGCGTCGATATGGAGCGGCTTGCTGCCTCCATCGAGACGCTGAAGATCTCCATGGGTCTGAAGGGCAATGTCGCCGCCGAGCAGGTCTTCGACGCCAGCTTCCTGCCGCCCAAGGAAGAGCGCATGCTGCCTTGAGGCAGTTTCACCTCCCCAACCCCTCCCCACAAGGGGGAGGGGCTTAACCCGCCCAGCACCGATGTGGCGATTGAGGCATGAGCGGCGGCATATCCTCTCCCCCCTTGTGGGGGAGATGGCCGGCAGGCCAGAGGGGGCTTGGAACTCGCGCAATCATGGACGGAGAACACATGTCCCACCTCGTTTCCATCGATGACGTCGACATGCGCTACGGCGGCGCCGACGGGACGCTGGCCGTCTCCGGCCTCACCATGCGGGTCGACAAGGGCGATTTCGCTGCGGTGGTCGGGCCGTCCGGTTGCGGCAAGTCGACCCT
>JBKBXP010000048.1:0-16061 GCA_046314035.1 Pseudorhizobium sp.
TGGTGAAACAGGAAGATCGCAAACACCGACAAGAAGAAGGGCATCATCATGGCGAAGTAGGTGTTGAGCAGTTCGGTCATCGCCAGACCGACGAAGAGCGGCAGCGCCAGCGCCTGGATCGGCACGCAGAGGGCGGCAATCACCAGCGTCATCAGCAGCCGGCGGCCCGGGAAGCGGAGCTTGGCCAGCGCGTAGGCGGCAGGCACCGCCGTCAGCACCTGCACGATCAGGATGCCGAGGCAGACGATGACGCCGTTCAGCATGAAGCGGGCCATGGGCACCTGGTTTGCGGCGCGCGAGAAGTTTTCGCCGGCCGAGAAGTTCTCCGGGATCGGCCAGAGCGAGACGTCGAAGATTTCCGCCGGCGAGCGGATCGACGTCAGGAACATCCAGTAGAAGGGCAGCAGCATGACGAAGGCGCCGAGGGCGAGGACGAGATGCGGCAGGTATCTGCGAACGTGGGCCATCAGTAATGCACCTTCCGGTCCATGTGCACCGTCTGCCAGATCGACAGGATCAGCACGATTGCCAGGAAGATCAGCGTCAGCGCCGCGGCGTAGCCGGTGTTGGAATACTCGAACCCCTCGAGATAGAGGTTGAAGAGCAACGTCTCGGAGCCGAAGCGCCCCTTGGTCAGCACCGCGACCGTCTCGAAGACCTTGAAGGCGGAGATCGAGGTGGTGACGACGACGAACATCGTGGTCGGCCCGAGGATCGGCCAGGTCACCGTGAAGAAGCGATCGATCGGGTTCTTGGCGCCGTCGAGGCGGGCAGCCTCGTAGAGGTCCTTGGGGATGGCCGTCAGGCCGGCGAGGAACAGCACCATATTGAAGCCGAGCACCTGCCAGATGCCGATCATGGCCATGGTCGGGATCAAAAGCACCGGGTTCGACAGGAAGGCCACGGGCTCGAAGCCGAAGAACTTGATGGCGGCATTGACCGGCCCGATGGAGGGATGCAGCAGGAACTGCCAGACGGTCGCCATGGCGACCAGCGTCGCGGTCACCGGGAGGAAATAGGCCACCTCCCAGAAGGCGCGGCTGCGCTTGCGGTTGTAGACCAGAAGCGCGACGCCGAGCGCCAGGAAGACGCCGAGGGGAATGACGATCGCCGCATAGAGGACGGTATTGCTGAGCGCCCGCAGGAACACGTCATCGTCCATGGCTGCGGTGAAGTTCTGCAGGCCGACGAAATTGATGGAGAGCGCACCGAGCTGGTAGTCCGTCACCGAGAAGACGGCGAGGACGATCATCGGCAGGATGTAGATGGTGATCAGCAGGAGGGCGGCCGGGGCGACGAAGGCGAGGCCCCGCAGTGCCATGCGCCGGTCCGTCCGCGACCGGCTGGGAGCGATTGCCACGGCGGCGTCAGCGGGGAAGTCGGTCGCCGTCATGCCGCCACCCGCTCGCGCACCGAGAGTTCACGGCGCGCGCCGTCGGCGCCAAACAGATGGGCCCGCTCGGGCGCGAAGGCGAGGTGCGTCAGGCCGTCGGCGCCGGTCGCGAGCGTCTCGCCAGCGGCCTGCCGCAGGGTGATCCGCACCGTCTCGTCGGCCAGGAGATGGCAGCTGACGAAGCGATCGGCACCATGGGTTTCGGCGCGCAGCACGCGCACCGCAAAGCCTTCGGTGGCCGGATGCAGGTCTTCCGACCGAATGCCGAGGGTTGCGGGACCGGCGTGGGTTTGCGAAGCCTGCAGGCGGAGGTCCTGCCCGAAGGCTGCCACCCTGCCCTGCGCGTCGAGTTCGACCGGCAGCAGATTGATCGACGGCGTGCCGATGAAGCGCGCGACCGTCAGCGTTGCGGGGCTGCGGTAGAGTTCGTCGGGCGTGCCGAGCTGCTCGATCCGGCCTTCCGACATCAGCGCGATGCGGTCGGACATCGTCATCGCCTCGATCTGGTCGTGCGTGACATAGATGAAGGTGGCGCCGAGGCGGCGATGCAGCGAGGCCAGTTCCTCGCGCATGTGGGCGCGCAGCTTGGCATCGAGGTTGGACAGCGGCTCGTCCATCAGGAAGGCGGCCGGCGAGCGAACGAGGGCGCGCGCAAGCGCCACGCGCTGGCGCTGCCCCCCGGACAATTGGGCCGGCTTGCGGTCCAGCAGATGGGGAATATGCAGCGTCTCGGCCGCCTGTTCGACGGCGGCATCGATGTCGCGCAGCGTCTGCGACGGCGCGAACAGCCCGCCGACAAGTGGCAGCCGTGCCGACAGTGGCAGGCGGCGCATGCGCAGCGGCGTGGCGATGTTCTGCCGGACGTTCATGTGCGGATAGAGCGCGTAGGACTGGAAGACCATGGCGAGGTTGCGCTCGCTCGGGTCCATGTCTGTGACGTCACTGCCGCCGATCGAGACGGTGCCGCTATCCGGTGCCTCGAGGCCGGCGATCATCCGCAGAAGGGTGGACTTGCCGCAGCCCGACATGCCGACGAGGGACAGAAATTCGCCTGGGCGGACGGAGAGGTCGATCCCCTTCAGGACGTTTTCCGTCCCGAAGCTCTTGCCGATGCCCCGAAGTTCTACCGATTGCGGCATCATACTGCGCTCCTGTTTCAGCGGCGCGTATGGGGCTTGCAGATGACAGAGAGACTACGGTTTCACGAAGATTTCATGACGTGGAGCGGAAGGATCACTTCTGCTCTTTTGCGCGTGGTGTCAGCCAGTTATCGCGCTTTCTCTAATATTGTCCGCCGCCGCTTTTGGGCTGGAAGCGCACATTGGACCGACGAGCGCACGGGCGTGCGACGCATTGCCGGGTGGACAGTCAGGAACCATGCGCCATTGCCGTCGTTGGTCCCAGGTAACCCGAAAAGGAGAACCCAGATGAACAGCACCACGGACAAGATGAAGGGCAAGGGCAACGAGCTAGCCGGCAAGGCACAGCAGTCCGCCGGCGACGCCACCGGCAACGACGACATGAAGACAGGCGGCGCGAAGCAGGAAGCCAAGGGCGATCTGCAGCAGGCCAAGGGCGACGCCAAAGATGCTGTGAAGAAGGCGACCGACTAACCTCGTGTCCAACCATCCACCTTCCGGGGCAGGCCGCTGGCCAAGCCCCGGCAAGGTATCGACACCGGAATTCCAGAACTTGGCAGATGCCCGCTGAAGGCGCGAGGCGCCTCCCTCTCAAGGTCCAGGCGGGCGTGTCGTCAGAAGATGAGCTTCAACAGAAGCACGACCACGATCAGGCCGATCAGGAAGATTGCGCCGATGGTGCCGCCAATGAATTTAAGCATGATTTTTCTCCTAAAAATTTTGATCTAACGCCCGCGCCTGCGGGCTTGTGGTCCACCTTCGCTGCGAAGGACGGGGGAACTGGCTTGCCCTCACAAAAGTTCCCTCACGGGAGACAGGGTCGCCCTCGCCGTCACTTCGGTCCGCGTGAAGCCAAGGTTCAGACCGCAGTTGTCGGGAGGTGCAGCCTCGGCTACGAATGAGGGATGAATAGACAGGATCTGCTCGAGCAGGCTTCGGCCTATGTTTCCACCGGCGCACTGGTCGCCGATCTGGCGGGGCTCGTCGCGCGCCGCTCCGTCAGCCAGTCGGAAGGACGGCCGGACGCACTTCTTGCGTATCTCGAGAGCGACATGCGACCGATGCTGCAGGCGATCGGCTTTGCTTGCGAGATCTTCGACAATCCGCGCGAGGGCGGTACGCCGCTGATGATCGCGAGCCGCCTCGAGGATGAGGCCCTGCCGACCGTGCTGATCTACGGCCACGGCGACGTCTGCAACGGCGAGGCGCATCGCTGGCGCGAGGGGCTGGATCCCTTCGTGCTGACCGTCGAGGGCGACAAGCTCTATGGCCGCGGCACGGCGGACAACAAGATCCAGCATCTTATCAACATCAAGGCGCTCGAGACCATCATCCGGGCGCAGGGCCGGCTCGGCTTCAACGCCAAGATCGTCATCGAGATGGCCGAGGAGACCGGCTCCTACGGCCTGCGGGAGTTCTTCGCGCTGCAGAAGGAGGCGCTATCGGCCGATGTGCTGATCGCCTCCGACGGGCCGCGGCTTGCCATCGACACGCCGACCATGTTCATGGGCTCGCGCGGCGGCCTCTCCTTCGATCTCGTCGTCCACCTCAGGGACAGCGACCACCACTCCGGAAACTTCGGCGGCCTGCTGGCAGATCCGGTGATCATCCTGTCACATGCCATCGCCTCGATCGTCGACGCGCGCGGCCAGATCCAGATCGCCGAATGGCGGCCGACGAGCCTGACACCGGAAATCCGGGCGACGCTGAAGGATCTCCCACCGCGCCGGCACGACACGGACTGGGGCGAAAGCACGCTCACGCCTTCGGAACGGGTGTTCGGCTGGAATTCACTGGCGGTGCTGGCCATTGCCGCCGGCAATATCGATGCGCCGCAGAATGCGATTTCCGGATCGGCGCGGGCCACCTGCCAGCTGCGGTTCGTGGTCGGCACCGACATGGACGAGATCCTGCCGGCGCTTCGCCGCCATCTCGATGCCCATGGTTTCGGCATGGTCGAGGTGCGGGAAAGCAAGGGCGAACCGTTCAAGGCCACCCGCTTCCCGCCCGATCATCCCTGGGTCGCCTTCGTCGAGCGCTCGATCACCGCCTCGGCGGGCCGCAAGCCGCATGTGCTGCCGAACCTCGCCGGCTCGCTACCCAACGATGCCTTCACGGATATTCTCGGCCTTCCCACCATCTGGATCCCGCATTCGCACGCCGAATGCGGGCAGCATGGGCCCAACGAGCATGCCCTTCTCCCTATCGCGGAAGAGGGCATGCGCATCATGACAGCTTTGTTTCTCGACATTGCGGCGCATGCGGGCGACCTGAAACAGGCCGGGAGACGGGGCTAGGAGGCCTTGCGCTTCTTGCCGCGATCTCCCAGCGGCTGGCCGAACCGTTCCAGCAGGTCAGCCGCGGCGGTGCGATCGACCGCCTTGGAGAAGAGGTAGCCCTGGCCGAGCTGACAGCCCAGATCCAGCAGGTGATCTGCCTGCGATTGAACCTCGATCCCCTCGGCGACGACCCGGATGCCGAGATTGCGGGCGATGCCCATCAGGCCTTCGACGATGAAGATCCCGGCGTCGCCGGGCACCAGGCGGTCGATGAAGGACTTGTCGATCTTGATGATATCGACGGGCACCGTCAGGAGATGGGTGAGCGAGGCATAGCCGGTGCCGAAATCGTCGAGCGCAACGCGCAGTCCTTCCGCCCGCAGCGCCTGGATGGCATCGGCCACCACGTGATCGCGCTGTCCCAGATAGACGGATTCCGTGACCTCCAGAATGATGTGATCCAGGGGAACCCCAGCTTCGCCGAAGACCTTGCAGAGCCTTGTCCGCAGGTCGCCCGTATGGAAGTCCGCAGCCGAGAGGTTGATGCCCACGTGCTGGAGCGGAAGCCCCTTGTCGAGCCACAGGCGGATATCGCCTGCGACGCGCTCCATCATCCGCTGCGTCAACTCGGCGGCGATATGCGCATCCTTCAACGCCTCCTGGAATTTTGCGGCAGCAATGATCTCGCCCGCGGGCGTCGTCATGCGGGCCAGGGCCTCGAACCCGACAATTTCGCGGGTGTCTAGCCGAAAAATCGGTTGGTAGTGGGCGTCCAGCCGGCTTTCGGACAAGGCGGCACCAACCTCGTGTATGGCCCGGAACCGGCGGGTCTGGGCCGTTCGCAAGCCGTGATAGTACTGGACATACTGGCCGCGGCAGCGCTCTTTCGCGTGGTACAGCGCCACGTCGGCATACTGGCGGATTTCCTCAGGGTCGCTTCCGACGTCCGCAAATGCGCCGCCGATGGTTGCCGCCGGGTAGACGACATGACCATCACAGGTCGAGGATGATGACAGGCCGGAGAGAATGGCGCTTGCCCTGCTCGGCAGGTCGCCTGCTTCCGTGTCGCTCACGATGACTGCGAATTCATCGCCGCCCAGTCTGAAGGCAGTACCGGTCCCGGCCGCCTTGGAGATCCGATCGGCCACGACCTTGATCAAGGCGTCTCCCGCCGCGTGGCCGAAGGTGTCGTTGATCTGCTTGAGATTGTCGATATCGGCGAGCAGTATGCCCCAACGCCCTGTCGGTTCGGAGGATACCTCCGAGAGGACTTGGTCGAAGCGTGCCCGGTTGGGCAGGCCCGTCAAGGCATCTGTATAGGTCAGGCGCTGACGCTCCTGCACCCGATCGCTCCTGTCGATGGCAATCGAGCAGAGGTGGACACAGGCATCGACGAGCTTCTGCTCCAGGGGACTCGGGCCCCGGCGCTCTCGATAGTAGAAGGCGAAGGTGCCGACCACGCGCTCGCCACTCTTGATGGGGGACGACCAGCATGCCCGGAAACCAAGCGCCATGACGTCGGCCCTGCCGTGCTGCCAGCGGGGATCTGTCTCGATGTCCACCGCGATCACCGGCTCACCGTGGAAGGCGGCCGTTCCGCAGGAACCGGCGAGCGGCCCGCTTTCCAGGCCATCGATCGCGGCAGAATACTGGGAAGGAAGCGAAGGCCCGGCCAGCGGGTGGAGGCACTCGCCGTCGAACGTGAGGACAGACACAGTGATGTCCGGCACCATCGCCTCGACCTTGAGACACAGCTTTTCGACCGTGGCTGCCAGGGTCTCGCCCTTGGCAATCATCTCGAGAATCGAGTTCTGCAGCTCGAGGATCATAACGTAGCTCTCCCGTAGAGACGATCGATCCTTAACAGGATGACTTCCCCTTCCGGTTACGCGGTTGATTAGATTTAGATCCATTAGACAAAAGATAATTCTGCACCGTAGAGGGCCGTGCATCTCTCGAACGGCCTCCGGCACAAGTCCTGCATCGTCGTTCAATCGAGCACGCGGAGAAGATGATCGACCGTGTGATTCACAAGCGCGCCGGCATCAAGGCGATGCCAGCCGACGTCGACCGGTCGGCGCTCCAACTGCCGGGCGAGGATCGCCGTATCGGCGTCCGAACTACCCCCGGACCGGCCGGAGATACGTTCCCACAGGAGATGCGGCTCGGCATCCAGCCAGGCGCCGAGGAAGGGAACGGCAGCGTCGGCAGCCGCCTGCTCCACCCGCATTCGATCGTCGCGGCGCTCGAAGACACCGTCGACCACGGCACAGCCGCCCTGCCCGAGGATGACGGCCGCACGCCAGGCCATTTCGGCATAAACCTGCCGCGAGACTTCCGGCTTGTAGGCTGCGGGCGGCAGCCGCGTCTCGGCCGGCACATCGTGGAGGGCCTTGCGGATGCGGTCGCTCTCGATGACGCGTGCACCCGGTGCGGCGCCGAGAACGGGGGCCAGGGCGTCGGCAACGGTCGATTTGCCGGAGCCGCTCAGGCCGCCGATGGCGACCAGCCGCGCCGGTGCCTTCTGCAGCAGGTCGACGGCCAGGTCGTAGTAGGATCGCGCTTCGGCGGCGAGTGCGGACGCCGCATCGCCCTCCGCCTCCGAGGCCTGCGTCGCGGTGACATGCGCGCGTACCGCAGCCCGCGTCGCCATAAAGAACGGCAGAAGGCAGAAGCCGTCTTCCTCCTGCGCCTCGTCGAGGTAGCGGTTCATCACCCAGTTGGCCTGCATCCGGAAACCGCGGTGCCAGAGATCCATCAGCAGGAAGGCGACATCGTAGAGAACGTCGATGGCGGATATCTGCAGGTTGAATTCGATGCAATCGAAGAGCTTCGGCTTGCCGTCGAGGAGGCAGATGTTGCGCAGGTGAAGATCGCCATGGCAGCGGCGGATGCGGCCGGCCTCTGCGCGGCGGTCGAGGATCTGCGCATGTTCGCCGAGGCGGTGGCGAAACAGCGCCGTTAGCCGGGAGATCTCGTCTTCGCCGAAGACGCGGCTGGTGCGGAAGCCGGCGTCATTGATGGAGAGCACGTTGGCGATGTTCTCCGATCCGGTGCCCGCGGTGATGACCGGCGCCACCTGGTGAAAGCGCGCAATGGCGCGGGCCGTCTCGGTCATCAGCGGCAGCGTCAGCCGACCGTCGGTCGCCATGCGGTCGAAGAGCGTCTCCTGCTCGAAACGGACCATTTCCACCACGACCTCGACAAGCTCTCCCGTTCCGTCAAAGACCAGGCGTCCGTCGCTCCTGCGGGTGATGCGGCGGACGCCGAGATAGAGTTCCGGGGCCGTCACGCCATTCAGCGCCACCTCGTCGCGACACGCCTGAAGCCGCCGCTCGACGGTCGAGAAGTCGACATAGGGAAGCTTCACGGCCCGCTTCATCTTGAAGGCGCGATCGCCTGCGAGGAAGACTTCCGAGATATGGGTGCGGATGGTTTCGACCGGCTCCTCGATGCCGTAGGTTCCCGGCGCGCCGAGAAAGGCGATCGCTGCATTCTGATCATCCACAATCATTGCAGGATCGCCCTTTCCGGCGTCTTGAAGGAAGGCGTCGTAACCGTCAGCGGGCCAGGAGGACCGGGAGGGGCGCATCTTCCAGGATGGATGCCGTCACGCCTCCAAAGATGCGCTGGCGCATCCTGGAATGTCCATAGGCGCCCATCACCATCAGGTCGGCATCGATATCACGCGCGTGCTGCTGCAGCACGGTCTGCACGGCGCGGCCGGCGCTTGGAAGCTGATCGACCACGACCTTCACGCCATGCCTTGCCAGATAGGCGGCGACATCGGCCCCGGGCTCGGCCCCATTGCGCCCATAAAGGCCGTCGGGATCGATCAGCGTGACATGCACCTGATCGGCGGCGATCAGCACGTCGAGCGCTTCGCGCGCAGCACGGGCTGCCTCGAGCTTGGAATTCCACGCCAGCAGCACCCGCTTCGGCCGGAAGGTCAGAGCACCGCTGGCCGGCACGAGCGCAAGCGGCCGATGCGCATGGAAGACCATGGCGTCCACAACCGAACGTGCCAGCGTTGCGGAACGGATAACCCCCTGTCCGACAATGGCCACGTCGCAGTAGAGCGCCCGCTGGAACAGGATTTCCTCCAGGAAGGCGCGTTCGGCATAGGCCAGATCCACCTCGCAGGACACGCCCTGCGTCCGGCAGTATTCGATCACCTGCTCCCGGACCGCTTTCAGCGTCTTCAGGTCTTCGTCGCGCCGCTCGATCCAGCCGATGCCGACGGGGTAGTCGCCAATCGTGGGAGACACAGCGATGCCGGCGACGATGACGATCAGATGCGCTCCGAGTTCCGAAGCCGCCTGAACCGCAGGGGCGATGTCGCCGTGGACGTCTTCGCTGCCGACTACCGCCAGTACCGTCTTGAATGTCATGACATTGTTCCTTCTTGTCTGTCGCCCCAGATTAAGCAGCCGGCTGCCCGGCGCCATGATCTTCATCAAATTCGATGGCGAGCGCCGCTCCGCGCAGCACCGCCGTCGGCGACCGGATCAGGAAGAGCGGAAAGCCTGCGACGCCGGCGCTGGTCCGGCCAAGCTCGAAGCCCTGCCGCAGGGCCTGCGGCGAAAGCAGATCGAACCCATGCGTGCCCTCGTCGGAAAAGAGATAGGCACCGCCTTCGGCACCGGTGAGAAGGGCGAGATCGCCGATCTGCCGGCCGATCCAGGTGGAAAAGATGCGGGAGGCCTCCAGCGCAACCGCATCCTGTTTTGCGAGACCCGTCGCCAGGCTGTCGTGGAGATCGCCTTCCGGCGCTCTTGCCTCGCGCCGCATGAGGTGGGCGTAGAGCCTAAAGAGTGCCTGGCTCGAGAGAAGCTCGCCCGCCGTCATCGGACCACCGCCACCGGCGTGTTGCAGAAGATCGAGGTCCTCGGCATCGCAGCCGCCGAAGGACATCTCGCCGGCCGCGCCCGCAATCGCCATCCAGCCATCCTCGACGGGAAGGATGGTGGCCGCCTCCAGGAAGCGGCCGAAGCTGACAACCACCTTGGGCGTATCTGCCACCGGCGCCTCGCCGCCGACCTGCTGGATCTCGTGCGGCTCCAGCAAAGGCAGGGCAAGCGCCATCGCCGAAATGTCCCGGATCAGGGTCACATGGCGCATCGAGCCCGCGAACTCCAGGTGCCGGCGGGTGAACTGCCAGCCGTCGCCGGAGACCGAAGCTCCATCGTCGTCGACCGTGCCGGCCACGGCCAGGCTCAGGACATCGGGATGCTGCGGCAGCGACCGCAGGTAGGCGGCAAGCGCCTGCTCGATGGACGTGAAGTCGCCGCAGCGGAAATTGACGAAATGATCGAGCCGCAACTCGTCCCGGTCGATGATGGCAAACCGGACGTGGGTCGGCCCGACTTCGCCGGCAATCGCGGTCCGTGTTCTGGGGATCATCCTGCTTCTCCTCGTCATTGTTGGCAGCAAGGTGTGACAGAGAGAGAGCCTTCACCTTGACGCGGATCAAGGTTTCCGACGCTCACTGCAATTAGCTTCAGAGTATCGCAAGCAACCGCATCCGGCGAACCGCTTGCCTATGGAGGTCAGCAATGAGTGATGCATCTTCTCCCGTCGTCTGGTTCGAAGACCTCAGACGCGTCGACGTCGCCAAGGTGGGCGGCAAGAACTCCTCTCTCGGAGAAATGATCCAGACGCTCGGCCAGCAGGGTGTCGACGTTCCGGCTGGCTTTGCCACCACGGCGGATGCCTATTGGAACTACGTCGATCAGAACGGCATCCGCGCCGCGATGGGTGAACGGGTCGGAGAGTGGATTGCCGGCAAGGCGAGCCTTCCGGAAACGGGAGCGGCGGTGCGCAAGCTCTTTCTGCGCGGCGAGTGGCCGAGCGCCACCGCAGACGCGATCCTCAAGGCCTACCGCGAGCTGTCGAAGCGTGCCGGTCGCGACAACGCCAGCGTCGCGGTGCGCTCCAGCGCCACGGCGGAAGACCTGCCGGACGCAAGCTTTGCCGGCCAGCAGGAAACCTATCTCAACATCGCCGGCGAGGCTGCGCTGCTCGACGCCTGCCGGCGCTGCTATGCCTCGCTGTTTACCGACCGCGCCATCTCCTATCGTCAGGCGAAGGGCTTCGACCACATGAAGGTGGCGCTCTCGATCGGCGTGCAGCAGATGGTGCGCTCCGACACCGGCGGATCGGGGGTGATGTTCTCGATCGACACGGAGACCGGCTTCGACAAGGTCGTGCTCATCGATGCCGCCTGGGGACTGGGTGAAAACGTCGTGCAGGGCACCGTCGACCCGGACGAATACCAGGTCTTCAAGCCGCTTCTCGGCGACCCTTCGCTCAGCCCGATCATCGCCCGCAAGCGTGGCGCCAAGGCGATCAAGATGATCTACGGCACGCAGGAGCAGCCGACCCGCAACGTGCCGACTTCCAAGGCGGAGCGGGCGGCGCTGGTGTTGCGCGACGACGAGATCCTGAAGCTTGCCCGATGGGCGGTGACCATCGAGCGCCACTATGGCTGCCCCATGGACATGGAGTGGGCGCGCGACGGCGAGACCGGACAGCTCTTCATCGTGCAGGCGCGACCGGAAACCGTGCAGTCGAACCGCGAGGCGGCCGTCTTCAAGTCCTACCGGATCAAGAGCAAGGGCAAGACGCTCGTCAGCGGTCTGTCGATCGGCGATGCGATCATTTCCGGCACCGTCTGCATGATCGATTCCGCCAGGGACATCGACCAGTTCATCGATGGCTCGATCCTCGTCACCTCGACGACCGATCCGGACTGGGTGCCGATCATGAAACGGGCAGCGGCCATCGTCACCGACCATGGCGGGCGCACCTCGCATGCCGCCATCGTCAGCCGCGAACTCGGCCTGCCGGCGATCGTCGGCACCGGCAATGCGACGCACCTCCTGCACACGGGACAGGAAATCACCGTCTCCTGCGCCGAAGGGGACGTGGGACAGGTCTATGAGGGCGTGGCGGACTACGCCGTCGAGACGCTGAACATGGACGACGTGCCGGAGACGACGACGAAGGTCATGCTGAACATCGGCAATCCCGGCGCCGCTTTCCGCTGGTGGAAGCTTCCCGCCGACGGCGTCGGGCTGGCGCGTATGGAATTCGTCATCAGCAATGCCATCCGCATCCATCCGATGGCGCTTGTGCATTTCGACCGGCTGAAGGACGAGGCGGCCAAGCAGGAGATCGCCACCATCACCGCTGGCTATGACGACAAGCCCACCTATTTCGTCGACCAGTTGGCTGAAGGGCTCTCGCGCATCGCCGCGACCCTCTATCCGAAGCCGGTGATCGTGCGGATGAGCGACTTCAAGACGAACGAATATGCGGGACTGATCGGCGGCGCCGAGTTCGAGCCGGACGAGGAAAACCCGATGATCGGTTTTCGCGGCGCGTCGCGCTATTACTCCCCGCGCTACCGCGAGGGCTTCGCGCTCGAATGCCGGGCGATCCGCAAGCTGCGCAACGAGCTCGGCTTCCGCAACGTGATCATCATGATACCCTTCTGCCGGTCCGTCGCGGAAGCGAAGAAGGTGCTGCAGGTCATGGAGGAGAACGGTCTGCGCCGCGGCGTCGACGGATTGCAGGTCTATGTGATGTGCGAGATCCCGTCGAACGTCATCCTCGCCAAGCAGTTTGCCGAGCACTTCGACGGCTTCTCGATCGGCTCCAACGACCTGACGCAGCTGACGCTCGGGGTTGACCGCGATTCCGGCCAGCTGGCACAGCTCTTCGACGAGCAGGACGAGGCGGTGAAGTGGATGATCCACAATGTCATCACCGAGGCAGGCAAGGCCGGCGCGAAGATCGGCATCTGCGGTCAGGCGCCGAGCGACCATCCGGAATTTGCGAAGTTCCTGGTGGATTGCGGCATCGACAGCATTTCCGTCAGTCCCGACAGCTTCGTCGCCGTGAAGCAGAAGGTGGCCGAGGCGGAGATGAAACCGGTCGTTGCCAAGCTGCGGCATCGCCCGACCGATGGGCTTCGGTCGGTGCCTTGAGCCTGACGTCTCATAGTCGTCTCGACATCGCCCTGCTGGCCACCGCGCTGGCAGGGCTCATCATCGGCCTCGGTCTGAGGCTAGCCGGGAGCGAACTGGCGGTCATGGCCTGGGCCGCCGGGGTGATCCCGGTGCTGGTCGCGCTCGTGGTCGAGATCGTGCGCAGCCTGACGAAGGGTGACGTCGGCCTCGACATCGTGGCGGCCCTGTCGATGTCGGCGGCGCTATTTTTCGGCGAGACGCTGGCGGCCGCCGTCGTCGCGGTGATGTACTCCGGCGGCACGTTCCTGGAGAGCTATGCGGAAGGCCGTGCCCGGCGAGAGATGAGCGATCTTCTGTCGCGCGTGCCGCGCACGGTGATGCGGCACGTCGCGGGATTGCTCCAGGAGGTCCCGCTCGGCGACGTTGTGCCGGGCGATCTGCTGCTGATCCGCCAAGGCGATGTTGCACCCGTGGACGGTACGGTCGAAAGCGACCGGGCGCTGCTCGACCAGTCCGCCTTGACGGGTGAGTCCATGCCGGTGCGGCGCGATCGGGGCACGGAGGTGATGAGCGGCGCGACCAATGCCGGCGAGGCCTTCGATCTGCGGGCAACGCACCGCGCTGCCGACAGCACCTATGCCGGGATCGTCCGCCTGGTGGAGGCGGCACAGAAGTCCAAAGCGCCGATGTCGCGGATGGCGGATCGCACTTCGCTCTGGTTTCTCGGCCTGACGGTATCGCTGGCGACCGCGGCCTGGTGGTTCACGGGCGATCCCATCCGCGCCGTCGCGGTTCTGGTGGTGGCAACGCCCTGTCCGCTGATCCTCGCCGTTCCGGTCGCACTGGTGGCCGGACTGTCGCGTGCGGCCCACTTCGGGGTGCTGATCAAGGGCGCCAAGCCGCTGGAAGTGCTGGCGCAGATTAGGACACTCATCCTCGACAAGACCGGCACCCTGACCGACGGGCGGCCGCAGATCGTCTCCGTCGAGACGTCCGGGGAGATGGCGGCTGACGAGATCGTCACCCTCGCCGCCGCCCTGGAGCAGGCATCGAAGCACCCGATGGCGCAGGCGATCGTCGCGGCAGCGCAGGCGAAGGGCATGACCCTCCCCCTCCCCGAGCATGTGGTCGAGACGCCCGGCGAAGGGCTCACGGGCACGGTCGGCGGCAGGGAGGTCGTCGTCGGCGGGCTCGGCTTCGTGGCAGCGCAGATCGGCACGAGCGAGAGAGAAGACGGAGTGCGGGACGCGGGCTCGGTGATCGTCGCCGTTGCAGCCGACGGAAAGCTCCAGGGTCGTCTGGTGATGTCCGACGCCCTTCGCGCAGGCACCGGTGACCTGTTGGCGGGACTGCGGCGGCTGGGGATCGCGCGTATCCTGCTCGCGACCGGCGACCGGCGGGCTGTCGCCGAGGCGGTGACGCAGGGTCTTGATCTCGATGGCGTGCGCGCCGACCTGACGCCGGACCAGAAGGTGCTTCTGGTGGTTGCCGAGCGCAAGAACGGTCCGGTGATGATGGTCGGCGACGGGGTCAACGATGCGCCGGCGCTGGCTGCCGCCGATGTCGGCGTCGCCATGGGCGCGCGGGGGGCCGCGGCCTCGGCCGAAGCGGCGGATGTGGTTCTGCTGGTCGATCATCTGGATCGCCTGCTGTCGGGGATCGAGGTGGCGCAAAGGGCCCGGCAGATCGCGCTGCAGAGCGTCGCGGCCGGCATCGGGCTCTCCGTTGCCGGGATGATTGCTGCGGCCTTCGGTTACCTCACCCCCGTGCAGGGGGCGCTGCTTCAGGAGGTCATCGACGTGGCGGTCATCCTGAATGCTTTGCGCGCCCTGCGCATCACGCCCCGGCTTGGAGGTGTGTAACTCCTCGTCAGGCGAAGAATTCTCCCCAGCTCTGGTAGAGCATGTATCCGGAGACGACGAGGACGAGGGCCGCGAACAGACGGTTGAGGATGCTCTTGTAGCCGCTGAGGCGCACGGCGAGCAGCATGCCGAGGATGCCGCCGATCACGCCGCCGCCGATGAACTGCGCCGCCAGCACCCAGTCGACGAGGCCGGAGCTTGCGTAGTTCAGAGCGGTCGCAAGCCCGAAGGTGCCGACGGAGAGAAGCGAGGTGCCGACGGCGTTGATCATCGGCATGCCGGTCGCCAGCATCAGACCCGGCACGATCAGGAAGCCGCCGCCGATGCCGAAGAAACCGGAGGCGGCACCGGCCGCCAGCGCCACGGCGCCGGTCGCCAGGCACATCTTCAGATCGACCGGCCTGCATTCCACCGCGACAGGTTTCTTGGGTCGCAGCATCAGGAGGCCAACGACGGCCATCAGGATGGCGAAGAAGAAGACCAGCCGATCGCCGTCCATGGCCTTGCCGAGGCTCGAACCGGCCAGCGCACCGATGGCGCCGAGGACGGAGAAGACGGCCGCGCATCTCCACCAGACGTGCCCCTTGGCGGCGTGGCTGGCAAAATTGGCAAAGGCATTCACCGAGACGGCGAGAGCGCCGGAGCCGATCGCCACATGCGGCTGGCTGACGCCGACGACATAGAGCAGCAGGGGCGTGGCGATGATCGAGCCACCGCCGCCGAGCAGGCCGAGCAGGAAGCCGACAAGGCCGCCCGACGCCACTGCCGACAGGATCGAATAGGTCACGGCCGCCTGCTCCACACCCGGTCATGCAGGGTCATGCCGACCAGCATGGCGACGACGAAGACGACCGTCTCCGGCAGGCCGATCATCAGGGCGGCGATGGCCGGTCCCGGGCAGAAGCCGCCGATCCCCCAGCCGAGGCCGAAGAGGGCGGAGCCCACCACCAGCGGCGCGTCGATGCGGTTGTTGGTCGGCACATGAAAGCTGTCGTCGAAGGCCGGATGCTTCATCCGCTTCATGGCCTGGACGCCGACGAAGGCCACCACAACAGCACCGCCGAGCACGAAGGCAAGGCTCGGGTCCCAGGCGCCGAAGATATCGAGGAAGCCCTGGACGCGCGAAGGGTTCAGCATGCCCGACAGCGACAGGCCGAAGCCGAAGACGATGCCAGATGCCAGCGCCGCCGCAACTTGAAGATTGATCCGGTTCATAGGCCGAGCCCCCGCAGGAGAGCGACCGAGACGACACCCGCCGTCAGGAAGGTGGCGACCGCGACCATGGAGCGCGGCGACAGGCGCGCCAGTCCGAGGACGCCGTGGCCGCTGGTGCATCCGGATCCCATCCGCGAGCCGAAGCCGACGAGCAGTCCGGCCGCGACGATGAGCGGCAGGCCGACGGTCATGCGCACCTC
>JBKBXP010000049.1:0-15812 GCA_046314035.1 Pseudorhizobium sp.
AAAAACGACCGTGGGCTAGACGTCAAGAACGGCACGCTAGGCACCGTCCAGAGGATCGAAGACGGCCGTTTGTCCGTCATGCTCGACAGCGGCCGGGAGGTGTCTTTCAAGGCCAAGGATTACGAGCACATCGACCACGGCTATGCGGTCACCGTGCACAAGGCGCAGGGCGTCACCGTGGACCGCGCTTATGTGCTGGCGACACCCGGCATGGACCGCAGCCTTGCGTATGTCGGCATGACCCGGCACCGCGAGAGCGCGACCATGTATGCCGGCGGCGATGACTTCGCGAATTACGAGAAGCTGGCCCGGAACCTGTCCCGCGAGCGGCCGAAGGAAACGACGCTGGATTTTGCCCAGCGGCACGGCTTGGACGTGGACGGCGCGACCTCGCGGGACGCGGCGACCCGGACCAATCCCGGCCCGGCCGAGAAGCCGGACACCGCGGCGAAGCCGGCGGCCAAGATCGACCTGTCAGCGCTCGACGACAGAACCGGGAAGCCCACGACGGACGCCGCCGCCGTTTCCAAACCGAGCGCCCAGCAGCTCCGCATGCTGGAAGGCTTGAAGGCCAAGGCCGAGGCTCGCGCCGAGGCCGGCGAGCAGCCGGCGACGGCCAAGGAGCGCCAGCAGGCCGCGCTACAGAAGCGGCTTGAGGCGGCAGCCGAGCGGAAGGGCCAGAGCACGCAGAGCGCCCCGGATGCGCGAATGCAAGAGGCCGTGCGGCTCGCTGTGGAGGCGCAGCGCAAGGCCGCCGAGAAGGCCGGGAAGCCCTTCAGCGACGAGGCGGCAAAGCTGATCGAGCAGAAGACGGCCGAGCGGTTGCAGCGCGATCCGAAAGCCGTTGAACAGATCCACCGACTCTACGGCGCAAATGCGCAAGGCCAAGCCGAGGGAGCCGGGAACGCCGCGAAGGCGAAGACGGGCGAGCAGGCCAAGGCTGCCGACCAGGCGCAGCCGGCGAAGCCGGCGGCAGAGGCAGCCCAGGACAAGGGGCAGGCGTGGTTCCAGCGGTTGCGGGAGCAGCGCGACGCCGGCACCGCTGCCCGAACGAAGGACCAAGAGAAAGGCGGCCCCGAGCGGTAACCACACACAGGAAATCCGACCATGACCAGACTCGCCACCGATGACGACGAAGCCGCACGCCGCCGCAGCCAGGAGGCCGAGCTGTTGCGGCAATCCGGGCAGGAGCTGGCCGAGGAAGCCAAGCGACAGGACGCCGTGAAGATCGTCCAGGCCAACATCGCCCAGGAGGTGAAGCGGGCTGGCGGCAGCCTGAGCGAAGCCAACATGGAGCAGATCGCCGAGCGCACGCGCGAGCGGTTCGACCGCGATCCGCAGGAGGTGGACAGGGTGCTTGACTGGCACGCCAGCGAGCAGCAACGACGCCGGGACGCCCGCGAGTCAGGACGCGAGGCAATCCGCGAAACGGCGGAGGACGCCCGGCGCGAAGGGCTATCGATCCGAGAGGAAATCAGCCTGCGAATCCAGCAGAAGCAGCAGGACGACGAACAGGAGTTAGAGCGCCAACGTGGCGGGCGCTGATCGCCACACACCCAGAGAGGAAATCACCATGGAAACGCCCATGCACATGCAGAACGACAAAGACGAGAACCAGCAGACCACCGAGGCGATGCTTCAGGCCCAGGCGCATGAGGAGCTGGCCGAGGCGGCACACGCCGACAACATCGGACAGGCGGAAGCGTCGGACGTGCCGCCACCGCCCGAGGCGGGATCGCCCAACGATGGCGCGGAATGGTTCAAGGCCCTACAGGCGCAGCGCGATTCCGGTCTCGCCATGCGGGAAGCATCGCAAATGGATATCCAAGGACTTGAGATCGGGGATTAAACCAGACCGGCCGCAAGACAATTTCAGCGCGGGGCACCACCGACCACCACAGGCTAAAATGACCAGCGCAGTACACCACCCGTGCAGGGCGAGAGGGCTGGGGAGCGATCCCCGGCCCTTCTCTTTGGCGGAAACCGTACTTTGCGGACCGGCGGCCGGCGTCAGCGGGTGGACTCGATGAAAGCGCCCAGCTCGTGCAGCTCATGCGCCCAGAACAGGGACAGGCCGCCAGTCTGAGCCTGTACCAGGTTGAGCACCTTGAAGACGCCAGAGAGGACGGCCGTCGGCACGACCTGATTGGTCCCGAACTCGCGGTGCCAAATGCCCGCCTTCACGGCCGCATCGTTGTTGATCCGCTTGACGCTGTTGAGCGCGCTGTTCGACACCTTGCACTCAATGGCCATGAGACGGCCGTCGTACAGCCGCACCGAAATATCGGCTTTCCGGCTGCCAACCAAGGCTTCGGCGCAGAACTCGCCCCTGCCCGGCGCGTCCATGAGCGTGCGAATGACGCGGGTCGGGGCTTCCACGAAACCCAGCGTCCGCAAATAGTCCTTCACTGCCCGTTCCTGCGCTTCCTTGCCTTCCGTGCGCCGATCGGTGGACACCCGTTGCGCCGTGATGAGCGCGGCCGAGGCGAGAATGGCGGCCGACTTCTCGGCATCGGTTGGCGGCCGTCCGGCAGTCACCCAAGGGAAGCGGCGCGGGTCCACGGCTTGCAGGATCGTATCGAGGATCCTTTGCGCCTGGGCCGTGTCGGTGGCCAACCGACCAGGTGCGAGCGACGCATCGGCGAGCACCTTCAAATCGTCGGCCGAGATCGGCGGGCCAGCCAGGTAGCGGAGCGCGTCGCCGAGCTGATCGCGGAAGATGGCGGCGACCTGTGCGGCCGAGAGCTTGGCGGGATCGGCAATCCCGTACTCGTCGAAAAGCCGGTGAAATTGCGCCTCATACTGCGCAAACGTCGCTTTCCACCGTTCCAGCGGCTCATCCAGGCGTTCATGCCGAAAGATACGGCGGGCCGCCTCAGCACCAGCGGTGAGCTGGTCCGTGGTCCATCGCGGCGGTGACTTCATGCCATCAGCTCATCGGGCCTCGGCACCCAAATGCGCTCCACTTCCTTCGGCTCAAACTTGGTCAAGCCGCCGGCATAGGTGCGCCCGCTCTGCACGTCGACATTGGTCCGCAGCCAGGCCGCCAGCGCATCGAGCAGCGCCGGTTCCATCGCATCGCGCGGATAGAGGCCGTGCGCCACGTTGATATGCCGGGCGTCGCAGAGGTTGCGCACGAAGGCCGGCGCACGCCGCGCCATGTAGGTGCAGAGCAACGGCGCCGGGTCTTTCAGCCCGACCGCCCACCAGGCGCGGCGGTGCTGGGCAATGTAGGACTCATGCGCCCCCTGCCCTTTCGCCCACTTGAGGAACCGACGCACCGCCGGCATTGCATCCGCCGGCAGCGTGTCCAGGTCGGAAGGCAGATTGACCACGCGCCGGAGCTGGCCGCCGTCTTCGAGCTGATCGCCTGCCGCGATCAAGTCGCGGGCCTTCGTGACGGTCGGCGCAAGCACCTCATCGGGCAGGCCCTTCGTGTGATCGCCGGCAATCCAGACGCTATTCCCGCCCGTGACCTGCCCGCGGTGAACTCGGCACAGCTCGCCCAGCTCGACATAGCCCGCAGGCACGGCCGCACCGGGCCGGATGATGATCGACCACCGATTTGCTTGGCGCACCGTGTCCCAGGGCACCAATGTGCCCTTGGACAGGCCGTTGAGCGTGTCGATGGATTCCACCGAGCGCACGCACAGCGCATCGGGTCGCTGGCCAACACGGAAGCAGGTAATCGCGCCCGTCGTGGTCGCATCGGTGAAGGGCATCGCCTTCGGATCGAGCACATGCAGCGCCACGCCGCCAAGACCTTCGGCGAGCAGCTGGCGCAGCGTCGCGCCATAGTTGACATCGAGCCATTCCGCCGACGTGATGAACACGCCGAAATCGCCCGGCTTGGCCAGCTGCAGGGTGCGCACGAAGAAATGGATATGCAGGCCCGCGAGCTTGCTGGCCTTCACGCCGAACGCTGCGGCCGCATCGGAAAACCAACGCTTGTCCGCGTCGGAAATCTGGTGATGGCGCACATAGGGCGGATTGCCGATGAACAGCGTTTTCCCGCGCAGTTTCGGCAGCGTCGCCCGGCGGTAATCAGCGACCAGGACGCGCGTTCTTTCGGCGAGGCCGGCGGCGGCCAGGTTGGCACGCAGCAGCAGCGCGGCGACCGGATCGGACTCGACGGCCACCAGCTGGGCATCGGGGAACTGTGGACCCGCTGCGAGCAAGAAACGGCCGGAGCCGGCGCCAGCGTCGACGACGCGAGCCGGCGCACCTTCGGCAGCCGACCAGGTGACCATTGATCGAATGATCGGCGCCGGGGTGTAGGTCGCACCATCGACCCGCCGCACCTGCGGCGATCGGAGCACGCCGAAGGCATCGCCCAGCGGATCGGCACCCCTGCGCACGGCCGCGCGTGCCGCCTTGAGCAGCCCGGCATCGGTCGACGGCGCAATGCCCCGCGCTGCGCGCGTCTCCGCCGTGGAGAGCTGCGCATGCGGGCCAATCATGGCCAGCGCCAGGGAAATCAGGTCGCGTTCCGTCTGGATCGTCTTCACGGCTTCTTCTTCGCTTGCTGTAGGTACAGCGCCCACAGCTCTTCAAACAGCTTCCGCAGTGTAATCCCGCGCCGCCCGGCTTCTGCCTTGACCTCGCCGGCCATCGTCGGCGACAGGCTGAAGCCGAGAATCCGGCGGGTGTTGGGTTCAGGCGCAGGCGTTTTGCTCATGGCGCGAGATAGTCGACGAGTCGACGCATAAGTCAAGCGACGGTTCCCCCCTGCCCTTCCCTTGGCGCATTGGTGTGGCGCTTTGGACCTTGGCGCAAATAGGTTGCTATTTCCTTATCCGGGCCAAGCTGGCAGAATAGGCGCATTCGGGTTTACCCAACCGCGCCGACAGGAGCCGCCATGCAAATCACGATCAGCCCCGCCGTTTTGAAGGAACTGGAATACATGGTGCAGCTCCACCAGGAGCACGGCGCACCGAACCCGATGGAGAGCGTGGAGCAGCTGGTGGGCTTCGTCCTCGCCAGCGTCGCGGACGGCAGCCGCCGACCCGGCGCATGGGAACGCGGAATGCTGAAACAGATGGGCCTTGTCGCCGAGTGCGAAGCGCACCAGGTCTATCGGCGGGACTACGGTCCGCCGCCCGATCTACAGAAGCGCGCAGAGGCCATCGAGTACGGCCGCGCGAGCGTCGCCCTTGAGGGCTTCCAGCAGTCGCCCGAATACACCGCGATCGCGGCGCGGTTCGCTGCCGGCGAGATCGGCCCGGAGGAATTCGGCCGCGAGGTGGACAAGCTGGCCGCCAGGAGCGCCGGAGGCGACGCATGAGCGCGCCGGCATCCGTCGCGCGGGTGTATCTGCGGGTGAGCAGCGACGACCAGGACTTGCGCCGGCAGGAGGCCATCGTGGCCGAGGCGAAGGCCGCGGGCTACTACGTGGCCGGCGTCTACCGCGAGAAGGCATCCGGTGCGCGTGCTGATCGGCCCGAGCTGTTGCGGATGGTGGACGACCTACAGCCCGGCGAGGTTGTCATCGCCGAGAAAATCGACCGCATTTCCCGCCTGCCCCTTGAGGACGCCGAGCGGCTTATCGCATCGATCCGGGCGAAGGGCGCCAAGCTGGCCGTGCCCGGTGTGGTGGACCTGTCCGAGCTGGCCAAGTCGGCCGAGGGCGTCGCCCGCGTGGTGCTGGAATCTGTGCAGGACATGCTGTTGCGCCTCGCCTTGCAGATGGCCCGCGACGACTACGAGGACCGGCGTGAGCGACAGCGGCAGGGCATCGCCATCGCCAAGGAGGCAGGCAAGTACGCCGGCAGGCAGCCAGATCGCCGGAAGCACGAGCGCATCATCGCCCTGCGCAGCGCCGGTCGGAGCATTGCTGAGACAGCCCGCCTCACGGATTGCAGCATTAGCCAGGTCAAGCGCGTATGGGCCGAGCACCAAGCAAAAGCCGCCGATATGCGCGCCAGCGCGTAACACTTGCACGAACATCTTTTTAATATTAAAATGGACTTCCCTTAATACTCACGGGACGTTTGTATATGATCCTCACGATTGGCAACACCAAGGGCGGCGTGGGCAAGACGACGCTAGCCGTTCAAATCGCGATTGCCCGAGCAATGGCAGGCCGGGACGTGTGGCTGATCGACGGCGATCGCCAGGGCACGGCCGCCGCCGCCATCGCGGCCCGGAACGAGGCCAACCGCCAGCCCGGCATCGCCTGCGCCCAGTACCCGGACGGTCCCGCCCTGCGCGCCCAGGTGCAGCAGCAGCGCCAGAAATGGGATGACATCATCATCGACGTGGGCGGCCGGGACTCGACCGCACTGCGCGCCGCGCTGATCCTGTCCGATGTGCTGGTGGTGCCCTTCGCGCCGCGTTCCTACGACGTGTGGGCGTTGGACGACATGGCCGCACTGGTGGAGGAAGCCCGCAGCGTCCGCGACGGGCTGCGCGCCATCGCCGTGATGAACCTTGCCGACCCCGGCGAGCACTCGGCCGACAACGCGGAAGCGGCGGCGGCCGTCGCCGAGGTGCCGCAGTTCGAATACCTGCCGACGCCGATCCGCCGCCGCAAGGCGTTCAGCAATGCCGGCGGCGCCGGTCTGTCCGTGGCGGAGCTGTCCCCTCGCGATCCGAAGGCCATCGCCGAAATGGATGCCCTAACCGCATCGCTTTTTAATATTCAAGTAACCGCCTAACAGGAGCCGGACCAATGGCAATCCAGCGCAAACCCAAGACCGCCCAAAGTGCCGCAGCTGCTGCGGATGCTTTCGTGGGCGGCGCACCCGACGCCCACCGAGCCGAACCGGCCAGCTCCGGGCACAGCTACGAGAAGGGTATCGCCAAAGGGAATAAGCGGCAGATCACTTTGACCATTACCCCCGAGCTGCTGAGGAAGGTGGACGAGGTGGCCAAGCGCACCGGACAAGCTCGCGCGGCCGTCATTAATCTGGCCATCTTCCGCGCTCTGGAAGGCGAGTTTTTCCAGAGCTAAAGGATATTAAAAGGGCATCCAATGAAGCCGCATAAATACTTAAATCAGTTGAAAGGCGGTGCGGCATGAACAAGCGAGCGAGCGGCCCCCAGGCAATCGGCGACCTTGCTGCGAACGTCCTGCAGAACACCCGCCAGACCGGTAACACGCACGACCTGGACGCCGCGCTTGATCGCTTCGACCAGGTGAGGGCGCAGCGCAAGGCCGAGACCTTGCGCAAGCCGCCGGAGGGCGACGAACAGCCGGACTTTTTCGTGCCGGCACTGTTCGACGTTGCCACCAAGGACAATCGATCCATCATGGACGTGGCCGTTTTTCGCCTGTCCAAGAAGGATAAGAGGGTTGGCCAGGTCATCCGCTACGACCTGCCGGATGGTTACGTTGAGGTGAAGTCAGGCGCCGACGGCATGGCCAGCGTCTGGGATTACGACATCGTGCTCATGATGATTTCGTACCTCACCGAGGGTACAAACCGCCACAAGGCGGGACGGGGAGAGTTGCCGGCGCGCGAGTTCCGGCCGCACGTCTCGGAGATCCTCAAGTTCTGCCGGCGCTCGGACGGCGGCAAGCAATACGCAGCGATCGAGGAAGCACTCGGCCGGTTGAAGACAACAACCCTCAAGATCGTTCGGACGGAGAAGGGCAGGGGCGGCCGTACCGTGCGAAGGGTGCGAGAACAGGGCCTGATCGAGAATTACGAGGTCGTGTCCTACGCCGACAACGGGCAAGTGCAGTCGGTCATCATCACCGCACCGGATTGGCTCTATCGAGAGGTAACCGAAGGGAAGAATCCCAACGTCCTCACCGTCCACCCGGATTACTTCCTGATCGAGCCGGGCATCGGGCGCTTTGTGTACCGCCTCGCCCGCCGAGCCGCCGGGCGCTCAGAGGCACGCTGGGCATTCCAGACGATCTACGAGCGCAGCGGCAGCGCCGGCACCTTCAAAGAGTTCTGCCGCATCCTGCGCAAGATCATCCAGGCCGACGACCTGCCGGAATACAGCCTGCGAGAGGAAGCAGGGCAGGGCGGCCCGCAGCTGGCGATGACCTACCGAAACCAGCTTTCCGCGCCGGCCGAGGAAGCCGGTGTGTAATGTACGGGCGCGGTGTCGTGGGTTTGCGGACGGGTTTCCGCACATCGAATCAGCGCGGTAGGGCAGCCGCAGAGCTGTGGACAGCCCGTACATTACCCACCCGGCCCCGTACATTACCCACCCGGTTCCGTACTTTACACACCGAAGCCCGTACATTACACACCAGCCACTTCGCCAAGCCATTGATTACAAAAGAGAAAAAGGCACTTTTCGCGCCTAAAACTCTTTAAAACATATTTAAAACCTTAAAACGGCCGGGCCTGTGGATAACTTGGGTGCCTGTCAGCGGCAGCAGATCAAGCAAGATCAACGGCGCCGCCTCTTGGGGGCTACGCCCCCGCCGGCTCGCTCCGCGCTACGCGCTCCGCCCCGGCCGCCTGTGGCGGCCTCCCGCCCGGCATCCCCCGAAGCGCTATGCGCTTCTTGATCGGCCGCCGCTCTGCGGCGTGCATAACAGCCAGGCAGGCCGCTGCGCAGCCTGCAAGCCGCGGGGCGCTGCGCGCCCCCTGTCCTCCCGTCTCGCCTATGGCGAGCCGGTCGCGGCTTCGACCCCCGAGGGGAGGGCAAGCCCTCCCCCACCGCCTACGGCGGCGGCTCCCCCTCCCGCCCGCTTTGCGGGGTTTGCGATGAAATGAGTGGAGAGGCTGAAAGCGTTTCGCCAAGGAATGCACCGAACGGGGCCTAGAACGGCCGCACAGCACGCACGGGGCGTTCCGAGAGCTTGAGGGCTACCACCCTACCGGGCAGAGCTGCCGACGCCCTCAGAGCGCGCCAGAAGACGACCGCTGAGGATGCCTTTCTGTCCCAAACCGTACATTGCGGACCAGGTGCGCTGAAATTGTCTTGGAATGCCGTGCACCGGTCCCAGGTCGCAGCGATCGCCGCGCCGCCATCGATCGGAGCCAGTAGAGTACGACCGTCCCCGAGGAAATCCGCTCCTGCGACGGACAAACGAAAGGGGCCGGCATTGCCGGCCCCTTTCTCTTTCCCGCTGGTGCCTCAGCCCTCAGAGGGCAAGAAGCGATCCGCTACGGCCTCGCGCAATCGGTCCCGATGCTTGGCCCAACAGGTGTCCGCGACTTCGGCAGTCGCTTCGGCCAGAGTCAGCCCGAGCAGCCCGAGGGCGACGGCGCGGGCCACATGGTCATGCGTAGTGACGGCAATCAAGCACAGCCCGGCATGCCACTGCATTTCCTGCTGAAGACTCATTTCCGCTTCTCCCCGGTCACAGGGTTGTACCCCTCGCGGGCGCACTTGGCGCGGGCAATCAGGGTGCGCGTGCACTCGGCTTTCTTCGCTTCCGCCGCGGCTGCCGCCTCTTGCTCACGCCGGGTGGCCTCTGCCTGCGCCCGCTCCGCAGCCGCCAGTTCGACCGCAGCCTTGTCGCGCTCCGCTTCCAGGGCACGCCTTGCCGCGATGCGCTCGCGTTCGGCTTCCGCGGCCCGCTTCCGGCCGGCCTCGCGTTCCCTGCGCCGTTCGGCTTCGGCCGGGTCCGGCGTCGCCGTGCCGCTTCCCAGCGGAACCAGAGGCGTCAGGCCCCGAGGCTCGGCCTTGGGTTCCGGCTCCGGCGCGGCGGGAGAACCGCCGAGCGGGACCAGGGGCGTCAAGCCGCGCCGCTCTGCCTTCGGTTGCGGCTCTGCCTCGCCTTCCGGCTGGCCAGCGCCCAGGAGCGCATCCAACAGCGCCTTTTCGGCCGACTTCCGATCATCGGCGGGAGCCGCGTCGACGAAGGGAGCAGGGGCAGGGCCGGCGGCGGCACCGTTGATCCGCACATCCATGTTGTGCGCCAGCGTCTCGGCCTCGCTTTGCAGCTGAGCCGCGACCCGGTAGACCTTCAAGAGCATTTCCGCGCCGGCCGTGAGCTGCTGATATGCGAAGCGCGGCGGAGCTTCGACATCGAGCGCGGCCAGGTACGCCCGGCCTTCCGGGGTCAGCGGAATCTGCCGTTTTTCCAGCCCTTTGAACGGCGACGCCGCAATGAGCGCCTGCGCCTCATCGTAGGCGGCCTGTTGCTTCTCCGCGTCGGCGAGGATGCGCTGAGGATCTACCGGCTTCCCGTCGACCAGCTGCGCCCGCAGGGCATCGATGCTGCGCCGGGTGGCGTTCTGGACCCGCTCCGGCTGGCTGGCCAGCAGCCCATCGAGCCGCTGCAGGGCCGTTTCCGTGTCGGCGTTGGCCTTGGCAATCAGTTCGTTGTAGGTGGCCAGGTGCGCAATCGCTTCGTCGACCTTGCGCGTCGGGTAGTGCAGGCCCCAGGCCAAGCTACTGACCAGCAGCCCCGCCGACAGCAGGAGAGCGCCGGCAGAGCGGCGAGGGAAGAAGTACCGGCCCGAGGCTTCCCGCAGGTCCGGCTGATACTGAGCGAGCGTCTTCATGCCACACCTCCCAGGCGGATGACATCGCGGCGCTGCACACGGCCGCGGTTGAAAATGGCGAGGGCGGTTCCCGGCCGGGCAAGCAGCGTGTCCAGCTCGTCCGGCGTAACCAGCGGTGCCAGGTCGAAAGACAGGGTGGGCTTGGGCGTCATCTGGTCGGTGTTGTCCGGCGTCGCCAGATCATCGAGCCATGCCATCGCCTTCGGCGCCCAGGCGCGATGCCACAGGTTGATTGCGTAGGAGAGGCGGGGCGATCCGATGCGGCTCTGGCGGTGCAGGGCGACGCCCTGCATCGTGCGATCGACGCCGGAATTGCCATACAGCCCGAGGTCGGCCGCAGCGTCCGGCAGACCGTAGTAGCTCTGAGTGGTCGCCCGCCAGATGTTGCCGGCGCGCTTGGCCACGTAGGCATTGGAATCGTCCGTGCGCGGCGGCAGGGCTACGATGCTGGCGAGGTTGCCGAGCAGCTGCACCGCACCGTCCTTGTCCAGACGCTTGTAGAGGCCGTCGACGTTCTGCGTCGCGAACATGAGGTGCAGGCCGAGCGAGCGCGCCACCGGCACGGTTTCCAGATCGGCTTTGGTCAGCAGGTTCTGCACTTCGTCGGCCGCCAGCAGGACGGCCGTATGCCCGTCCAGGCTGCGCCAGTTGTCGCCCCGCAGCTTGCACCCGTCGTACAGCCGACGCATGCACAGCGCCGAAATGGCCACGCCGCCGATGCCGAACTCGGATTCCGGCAACAGCATGCCGAGCTTCGCGCCCCGCATGGCGTCCTCGATCCGCGCGTCAGACTCGGCCGTGTCGGTCCACGGCCCGAGGCGTTCATGCAGGCAGATATTGCCGAGCCAGGTCCGCACCATGTTCGCGATGCTGCCGGAGGTCTTTTCCGGCATGAGCGGATATTCGACGATCCAGTAATTCAGCGCAGCGGCAAGGCGGCCGTCCGTCATGGCGCGGTCGGCCAGTTCCGACAACGATCCTTCCCGCTCCTGGTGCGAGGCGACGCAGAAGCGTTGCAGCTCGCCGATGGTGTAGGGCAGGGACGGATGGGCCGCGATGACGATGGCGGCCATGCGCAGCATGAGCCGAGCCGAGTCCGCCCAATAGCGGTCCCCGGAGCTGTCCGCATTGAGCACGTCGGCCAGCACATCGGCCACCGCGTCCGGCTTCATGCCGGCGATGGGATTGAACCGGCCGTGAGCCGGGCTGATGAGCCGGTAATCGGCATGCAGGCCGTTCAGTTCGAGCGGCAATGCGCCCTTGCCATCGAGCACCAGCAGGCCGCCCAGGTCGGCAGCCAACCATGCCTTCGTCAGCGGGCGAATGACGCCGGAGGTCTTGCCGGTGCCGCTCGCGCCGAGCACGCCCAGATGCGTAGACAGGTCCGACACCGAGAGGCCAACCGGCAAGCCGGGTTCAGTCGGGGCCAGGGGGTCGCGACGCTGCGCCAGCAAGCCCGTGGAGGTCCCGAGCTGCACGAACGGGCTGCGATCCTTGCGGGCATTCGCGAGCTGCGCCTGTCGGGCGTTTTCCAGCTCGACGAAATGCGCCGGCCCGGCCTTGTCGATGAGCAGTTCAGAGCCGGATTCCCGAACCGCCTGTTCCAGCATGAGCGCCCGCATGTTGAGCGGGGCAGGGGTGCGCAGCACCTTGCGCAGGGCCACGAACCAGACGACCAGGACGAAGGCCCATTGCGCGAGCTGGGCCGTCACCGGCAGCACGCCGTCCAGGTAATCCGGCACGCCGACACTCATCCCGAGCCAGAGCAGGGCGGGCACGCCGACCCACTTCACCATCGCCCACAAATCCGGCTTCTGGTCCTGCTGCTGCTGGGGCTGCAACGGCTCCGCATTGACGGCCTGCACCGCGTAATACGTCAGCACGGCCGCCCAGGCCGCCCACACCGCGAGGACCGGCGAGAGCATGGCGAGGCCGAGGACGAACAGGGTAGACCGCGACCGCACCCACTCGGCGCGCACGGCCGAGTATTCCAGATCGGTAGCGAGCACCTGACCGGCCACCGCCCGCCCTTCGGCATCGGCGACCAGGACGCGGGGCCGGTCGGCCAGATCGCCCGGAACATCGGCCGGCAGATCGCGCACCACGCAGCGGGCCATGACCCCGCGCACGGAGTCGATTTCATCCTGGCGAACAGGCACGCGGGGCAGGAAGAATTGCGCCACCACCGGGACGAACAGGAACGAGCCGAAGCAGAGCATTGCGGCCAGCCAGATCGTGACGGCCATCGTCACCGGAGTTAGCCAGGCATGCGGCGTCGTGCCCGATACGTTGATGAGCACATAAGCCAGCGCGAGGCCGAGCAGCGCGAGCAGCGGGACGATGATCCACGTCCGCAGGGACCACATGCGCTGTGCCATGTAGACGCCGACCTGCGACAGGGTGAGGCGCTGGACAGTGCGTTCGACGGGATCGGCCGAGAGACCGGCATTTTCCGCATCCGTGCCGACGATCCAGTAAACCTGAGGATCGAGCACGCCGGGGTACTTGTTGCTGATGACATGGCGCATCCAGTGCTGTTCACGCTCGGTGAGCCATGCCGCGATTTTGACGATTGGATCGTCGAAGAATTTGCCGAATTTCATATCCGCTCCTGAGTGTAGGAGGGACGAGGCCGACTGTTCCGGCTTGGGCAGGAGGGGTTCAGTCTCCGCAGCCTCGCGAGGGTTCGCGGTCGGCTGACATAAGCGGCGTGCTGTTCACGCTGTCAGGGTCTTCTTTTCGACCCGGCGCCCGGCTCGCTTTCGCGATCTTGGGGCGGAAGCTCATCCCGTTAGGGGTTCATTGCACGCCGACCGGAATCCGCAAACTGATCCCTTATGGCGTCACCGTTCTCGCCTTGGAGGCGATTCGCGGCGTCCAACAATGCGCCGAGGATGACGGCCCGATCAAGCTCCGAAAGTCCCGCCTTGATGACGAGGCCGCCCAGCTCGATTTTACGCCTTGTATCCTCTTTTCGCACCTGTTCACGCACGCGGGCCAAGGCCATTTCAGCCCTCAGCAGCCGCTGTTTTGCGCGGAGTGCGGGCGACGGTCTTCCCTTGAAATCGCTCCGCGAGAGCCGCGAACTCCTTAGCAAGGTCTTCGTCCGACACGTCCACATCTGCCAATCCGGCCTTGAGCGCCATTTTCCCGAGGCGTTCGGCGGCGTCCGCTTCGATCTTTGCCAACCGCTGCTTTGCGGCGGCGACTTCTGCGAGCGCATCGGCCCGCCTTTCCGTGAGTGTTTTTCGTGCCATGTCTGTTTCCTATGTGAACCGCGCGAGAGTGCGCAGGGCGAGGATACCGCAGGGATTGCGCAAGCGGTAGGGCCGGGCGTAAACTCCCGGAGCAGATTGCGAAGGGCGCACTTACGGGTTGGCTTCGCCAACCCCGTGCGACAGGGGGGGACCCCTGTACCCCCGAAACCCTCACGGAGCGTTCCGCCTTAATGGCTATCTTCCACCTCTCCACCGTTCCGATGTCCCGCGCCGAAGGCCGCAGCGCCGTCGCGGCTGCGGCCTATCGGTCGGGTTCGGAACTGGTGGATGAGCGCACCGGGCAGGTGTTCGACTACACGCGCAAAGGCGGCGTGATGTCGGCCGAGATCGTGACGCCGGAAGGCGTCCCGGTGCCCGAGCGGTCGGCGCTGTGGAACGCCGCCGAGGCCGCCGAGCGCCGGAAGGATTCCCGCATCGCCCGCGAATGGCGCGGCGCGCTTCCGGTCGAGCTGGACGAGGACCAGCGCCGCACGGTCGCCCACCGCTGGGCGCAGGAGTACGCCGACCGCTACGGCGTGGCCGTAGACGTGGCGATCCATGCGCCGGACAAGGCGGGCGACGACCGGAACTTTCACGTTCACATGCTCGCCACTACCCGCAAGATCAACGCCAGCGGCGAGCTGGGCGAGAAGGCCGCTATCGAGCTGGGGAACAAGGACCGCGCGAAGGCGGGCATCCCCGGCACGACGCAGGAAGAAATGATCGAGCTGCGGGCACGCTGGGCGGAAATCACCAATGAGGAATTGGAGCGCAGCGGCCACAGTCAGCGCATCGACCACCGCAGCCACGCCGACCGTGGAATCGAGCTTGAGCCGACGAAGCATGTAGGCGTGAACGCCGTCGGCATGGATCGTCGCGGCATCGAAGCCGAGCGCATGGCGGAGTACGAACAGACCCGCCGCGAGAACGCCGAGAAGATCGAGAAGGACCCGGCGACGGTCCTCAAGACCATCACCAGCACGCGGGCGGTTTTCGACCGGCGCGACATCGCCCGCGAGCTGCATCGGTACATCGACGACCCGGAGCAGTTCCAGGGCCTCTTGACCCGGTTGGAGCACCACAAGGACTTGGTGCAGCTCACCCCGGAACGCACCGAGGGCGGCCGAACCATCCCCGCGAAATACTCCACGCGGGAGATGATCGCGACCGAATCCCGCATGATCGACAACGCGCGCGACATGGCCGAAGACGGCGCGCATGCCGGCGTCCGCGACGCCCATTTGCGCGCCGCCATCGAGAAGCGCCCGACGCTTTCCGACGAGCAGCGCCGGGCCGTCGCGCACGTGACAGGCGAAGGCCGTCTAGCCGTCATCGTGGGCGACGCCGGCACCGGCAAATCGTTCGCCATGGCAACGGCAAAGGATGCGTGGGAGGCCGAGGGCTACCGCGTCCGTGGCGCTGCGCTTGCCGGCAAGGCAGCCGACGAATTGCAGGCCGGCAGCGGCATCGACAGCCGCACGCTGGCATCGCTGGAATACGGTTGGAAGGAAGGCCGCGACAAGCTCACGAACCGCGATGTTCTGGTGATCGACGAGGCCGGCATGGTCGGAAGCGGCCAGCTCGGCCGCGTGCTGGAACACGCCAACAAGGCGGGCGCGAAAGTGGTGCTTTTGGGCGACGACAAGCAGCTCGCAGCGATCGAGGCCGGCGCAGGCTTCCGGGCCATTACCGAGCGCACGGGCGCGGCGGAAATCACCGAGATTCGCCGGCAGCGTGAAGGCTGGGCACGCGAGGCGAGCGCCGAGTTTGCCCGTGGCGACGTGCGTACCGCGTTGGATGCCTACAACGACCGCGGCCAGGTCCGCATGGTGGACAGCCGCGAGGATGCGAAAACGGCGCTTGCGGCCGACTACCTCAACAACCGGACGCGCGACGGGACGGCAATCATCCTTGCCCATTCCAACAAGGACGTGACGGGCCTCAATCAGGCGATCCGGTCGGCCCGGTCCGAGGCGGGCGAGCTTGGCGCGTCGGCCGAGGTGCAGACGGCCCGAGGCGCGCGCGAGTTCGCCCAGGGCGACCGCATGCTGTTCCTGAAAAACGACCGTGGGCTAGACGTCAAGAACGGCACGCTAGGCACCGTCCAGAGGATCGAAGACGGCCGTTTGTCCGT
>JBKBXP010000050.1:0-15487 GCA_046314035.1 Pseudorhizobium sp.
AGCATGGCCGCAACGCCAGCCAGCGCGCGCGGGCTCTTGACCTCGTCTGCCAGGAACACCCATGGCTCGCCGCCCTTTCGGATGCCGGAGTAGAGAAGGCGGGCGGAACAACCGATCAATCCCACCGCCACCATGAGAGGGAAGGTGGCTGCGCCGTAATCCTGGCCTGGAATGGCGGGCAGCCCGTAGGAGTACCAGGCGAGAGACACTCCCAACAGAAGGAAGATCGCCCCGATCGTGGCGTCATTGAATCGCATTAGGCTGGACCCTTGGCTGATTGCGGGCAGTGGTGGGCAGGGCGGTAGTGGGTCAGGCCGGGCCGGATATGGGAAAAGCCGGCTACTGGGCCAGACCGATGGCCTTCATGGTCTCACCGAAGTTCACGTCGTTTGTCGCCATGAAGTTCCCGAACTCCTCGCCCGGGAGGAAGGTCGCGCCAAATCCCTGCGCCCCCATGAACGTGTGGTAGTCCTCGCTCTTGAAGACGCTGTCGAGAGCCGCGATCAGGCGGTCACGGATGTCGTCGGGCAGGCCTTGAGGCGCGACGATTCCGCGCCAGGCGCCGAACTCCCAGTCCGAGCCCGTTTCTTCCTTCAGCGTCGGCACATCAGGGAAGAGCGCTGAGCGTTCGCTGCTCATGTAGGCGAGCGACTTCACCCGACCTGCCTCGATCAAGGCTCGGGCTTCGACGAGCGATGACGGAACAATCTCCGTGCCACCTGCGAGAAGCTCCTGAAGGCCGCTGGCGGCACCGTCGCTCGGCACCCAGGTCACGAGCGATGCGTCGATGCCCTCGGCGTTGAGCATGCCGGCGATCGCGACATGCCAGCTCGATCCCTGGCCGCTGCCGGTTGCCCGGAATGTCGCCGGCGGTGACGTCTTGATTGCCTCGAGCAGTTCGCCGAGGTTCTGGTATTCGGAATCGGCGGCCACCTGCACACCGGCGGGGTCCTGGTTCATCAGGGCGAGCGGGGTGTAGACCTTGTAGTTGAGCTCCGTCAGCCCGAGCCAGTGCATCAGGTTCACTTCGGTGGTCGCAAGACCGATGGTATAGCCATCCGGATCGGCATCTGCGATGGCGGAGTGGCCGACGACCCCTGAGCCACCCGTGCGATTGACGACGTTGACCGGCTGCCCCAGTTCTTTTTCCAGGCCAACGGCGATCACGCGCGCCACGGCATCGGTTCCGCCGCCGGCGCCCCAAGCGAGATACAGCGTGATCGGGCGGTCAGGGTAGTCAGCCCATGCAGGGGCTGCAGTCGTCGACAGCAGGATGGCTGCGATCAGACCTTTTGAAATCTTCATATTGTTTCCTCCCAGTTTCAGATGAAGCGATGTTTTAGTGGATCCTCATGTCCTTCAGCGGTTCGTCTCCTCCTCTCGAAACCACTGTCATCATGCCGAGACGGCTCTCGGCTACAGACCTCCCGCCACAGTGATGACGGTGCCGGTCACAAAGCCGGATCCCGGAGACGCAAGCCAAAGGGCCGCCTGCGCAATGTCCTCCGGCTCGGCGATACGACCCATGGGGGTCAGGGCGGCGATTTTCGCCGGCCGCTGCGGGTTTCCTCCCTCGGCATGGATGCGGGTGTTGGTGGTGCCGACGCGAATGGCGTTGACCCGGATGCCGTCGGCCGCCAGTTCCTTGCCTGCGCCCACCGTGATGGATTCGACCGCGCCCTTGGATGCCGCGTAGTGAACATATTCATTCGGGCTGCCCAGCATGGCCGCGAGCGAGGACATGTTGACGATCGTTCCGCCCTTGCCGCCGTTGCGGACGGACATCCTTTTGGCGGCCTCCTGGATGCAGTAGACGACGCCATAGGTGTTGACGGCAAAGGTCCGCTCCAGTTCCTCCGGCAGAAGGTCTTCCATCCTGCACGCCCGGCCGATGATCCCGGCATTGTTCACGAGGCAGGACAGGCTTCCGAACGCTTCGTCACAGGCCTGAAACACCCGCATGACGTCGTCGCGATCGCCGACGTTGCCGGGAACCGCGATGGCGGTGGCGCCCGCTGCCTCGCAATCCGCCACGACTGCGGCGGCAGCCTCATGATCGCTCAGGTAATTGATGCAGAGGTCATAACCCTCTGCCGCGAGAAGCCTTGCGGTGGCGGCGCCGATGCCGTGGCTGGCACCGGTGACGATGGCGACAGGTCTGTCGCTCTCGGCAGGCTTCTTCAGGCTGGAGGCGCTGCGCATCACATCACGCTTTCGAGAATGTCGGCGTAGTCCTGGTGGCTGAGGTCGCGCGGGTTTGTCTGGTGGCTGTGGTCCGCCAAAGCGCGTTCGCAGGTCCAGGCAAAGACGTCACGGGTGACGCCGAGGTCGGACAGTTTCGCCGGCACGCCGAGCTTCAGGTTCAGCGCATCGAGGGCATCAGCCAGAGATGTGCCTTCAATTCCGGCGACAGACTCGAGTCGCCTGATCTTGTCGGCTGCGGCGGGGACCCAAGCGTTTACCCGCAGCACCGGCGGCATCAGGATCGCGTTCAGTGTTCCATGGTGAAGCTTCAGGTCTTTCAGGCCGCCAAGGGCGTGGCTGAGGGCATGAACGGCGCCGAGCCCCTTCTGGAACGTCAATCCGCCCTGCAGGGCACCCATCATCAACTCCGAGCGGGCTTCAAGATCCGATCCGTCGGCGAAGGCCTTCGGCAGCGCGTCCCAGAGGCGCGCGAAGCCATCGACGGCAATCGCCTCGGCCGGCGGATTGAACCGTGGGGAAAGATAGGTTTCGATGCAGTGCGACAGGGCGTCGAGACCTGTCGCCGCTGTCAGCAAAGGAGGCAGGCCGAGGGTCAGTTCCGGATCGCAGATGGCGCGGCGCGGGATGAGATAGGGGCTGATGAAGCCGAGCTTGCGACCGTCCTGCAGTGTGATCAGTGCGGCTCGCCCCACCTCGGACCCTGTACCGGCAGTAGTCGGCACCGCGACCAAGGGCGCGACCGCGCTGGTGATCTTCGGAATTCCGCCCAGGATCGCCGCATACTGTTCCAGGTCGCCGCCGTGCGTCGCCAGCAGCGCCACGCCCTTGGCCAGATCGATGGGCGAGCCCCCACCGATCGCGACGACGCCATCGCAGTTGTGCTGGCGGTACAAAACCAGCGCTTCGCGCACGGCGGCCTCTGTCGGATTGGTCGGAACATCGAGAAATGTCGGGGCCGAACTCAGGAACTGCATCGCCTGACTGTCCAAGAGGCCGACGGCCTTCACGCCGCGGTCGCTGATTACGAGCGGATTCGAGACGCTGAGATCCCGCAACGTCTCTGAAAGCGAGGCGATGGCGCCCGCTCCAAAATGGATGGTGGTCAGATAATTGATGATGTTCATTTCCGCTCCGGGATCAGGATTGCTTCGGCACTCGGCAGGTGGGAAACGTGGCCATCGACACACAGCTTGGATCCGCGCGCAGGCGGGGCGGCTTGAGGGACCCGAGATTCCGCGGGACTTGGACGCTCTCGTGCGCTCCTCACCACGTTCATCGGTGCATCCGGATGGAGCTCATTGTGTTGACGTTCATTGATGCCTCCCAGCATACTCACATCACCGGCAGGTCGTCCTCCAAACGAAATCCACCGGCATTGCCCACATTATGGACAGTGTGACCAAATTCATGGTCGCCGAGGTGGCGTGCTTTGTCAACCGTCATTGAGGTAGCAAATCCAGCGGGTGCCACCGGCTTCTACCAATGGCGTAGTTGCGCTCCATTCGGTTGAGGGTCACCCTGCACCGGTGCTATGAAGCATAAAGGACGACGGCGCCGAGCGTTCAGCACCGTCTCATGCACGATGGAGCTTGCGGTCAGGAGCCGGCAAACATCGCCTCGAATACTGCCGACCAACGGAACCGGAACGACATCTCCGCCAGACATGGTTGGAGAGGATGAGCGATCAACGATGAACAAGCACAGTCCCGTATCCAACGGAAACCCACTTCCACAGTCGGTGCAGGGGACGGCCTCTTTTTCGAAATTCATGACTGTCCTGCAGGCCATCGCCGACAATCCAGGCAAGCTCGACATCGCGAAGCTGACAGTGATGACACGGTTCCCGCGCGCCACGACCCATCGCATCGTGGCAGGACTGGTGGCGGAAGGGCTTGCCATTCAGGATGAAAACGGCAGCTATTCTCTCGGGTCGCGACTGATCCAGTTCGCCTCGCGAAGCTGGGAGAGCTCCGATCTGCGCACCACCGCGCGCCCTTTCATCGAGGCGCTGCGCAATGCCACGAATGAAACCGTTCACTTGGCGGTGCCAAGCGGCAACGGCATGGCCTATATCGACAAGCTGGAAAGCCCGAACGCGGTGCGTATGACGACGAGGATCGGCGCCCGGGTGGAGTTTCATTCGACCTCGGTGGGAAAGGCCTACCTCGCGGCGCTTCCCGAAGAGCGGGCGCATCAGATTATCGCGACGCTGGACCTGCCGCGCTTCACGAAGTTCACCATTATCGATCCCGTCGCCTTCACCGAGGAAATCCGCAAAACGCGCGAGCGCGGCTATTCCTACGACCATGAAGAGAACGAACTCGACATCCGCTGTTTCGGCAGCATGATCTACGACCGCTCCGGCGAGCCGGTGGCCGGGGTGAGCATCAGCATCCCCCTCTACCGGTACATCGAGGAGGATCATGCCAACTATGCCCGCATGATCCGGGAGACGGCTGTATCCATTTCCAGTGCGCTGGCGATGGTTGTCAAATAATGCCGTCGTGGCCGAGCCCGGTCAGGTGAGGCTCGTCCAGAAACCGCCACGCGGCTGCCGTCATCTTCGGCAGAGGGTGTGGTGGCGGTGTACAGGATATGATCTACTGACGTCGGGTTCATGAGTTTCAGGCTGCCTTGCCGAGGGCGTGCAGCAGGCCCGTAGCGGGAGATAATCTTGTCCGAGTTCGGTGAAGAGAATGCCTTTTCCAAAGCGATCCGGCCATCGCAGGCCGTCATCCGCGTGGAGCGCTATCCGGCGACCTCGCGCATTCTCCACTGGATCGTGGCGGCGCTCGTGCTTGCCACCTGGCCGCTGGGCTTCTTCATCCAGTTCACCAAGCAGGAGGTGACGCTGGATTTCTACATGGTGCACGAAAGCTTCGGCTTCCTGGCATTGTGGTTCATGCTTCTGCGGGTCGGCAACAAGTTCATGGCGGGCGCACCGCATCCGGAGGGGCCGGCCATCGAACGGTTCGCGGCGTCCACGGTTCACGGACTGCTCTATGTGTTTCTGATCGTCATGCCCGTCAGCGGTTTCCTCGCCACGAACGCGCATGGCTTTCCACTGGTCTGGTTCGGCCTCGTGCCGGTGTGGAGCCCGCTGGACAAGGCGCCCGATATCGCCGGCACCCTTTCCGCAATTCACGGCTGGAGCGCCTGGATCCTTCTCGGACTGTTTGCCCTGCACATCGGCGCCGTGCTGCTTCATCACGTCATCAAGCGTGACAATACCCTGTACCGGATCCTGTAAGGCGCCCGATGCGCGGGACGCAGGATTGGCGCCTCTCCGCTGATGTCAGTGTCCGTCGGAGGGGATCTTCAGCCTGCGCATCTTCTCCCAGAGGGTCGTGCGTGCAATCCCGAGACTTTCCGCCGCGTCTTTCGGTGAGCCTTGCGCGCGTGCGAGAGCCGCCACGATATGTGCCCGCTCGGCAGCATCGCGCACGTCCGACAGCGAGGAGTCGGCGTCGACTGCACCCACCGGCGCCGTCGCCTCCTGGACCTTGCCCTCGGGGAAGAGGTCTGCCTGCGAGAGGGTGCGCCCGTCGCCCAATGCTATGGCGCGGTCCACCCGGTTTATCAGTTCGCGGAAGTTTCCGGGCCAGGCGTGCTGCATGGCGGCGTTTCGCGCCGTATCGTCGACGATGACGCCGCTGCGTTCCAGTTTCGCCGCTGCAGTTGCCGCAAAGCTTTCGAGGAGAGACACGATCTCGTCGCGCCGCTCCCGAAGCGGCGGGAGCTTACAGGCGATGACGTTGATGCGGAACCAGAGATCTTCGCGAAACGCGCCTTCGGCCACCATAGCCTCCAGGTCCCTGTTGGTGGCACAGACGAGACGGGCGTCGAACCGGCGGGTCTCGCTGCCGCCCAGACGGCGGAACTCGCGTGCTTCCAGGACCCGAAGCAGCTTTACCTGAAGAATGGGTGAGAGGTCGCCGATCTCGTCCAGGAAAAGCGTGCCGCCCTCGGCCTCTTCGAAAAAGCCCCGATGCGATCCCGAGGCGCCGGTGAAGGAGCCTCGCTCGTGGCCGAACAGGAGGGAATCCGCCAGATCGGCCGGCAAGGCGCCGCAGTTGACCGGCACGAACGGCAGGTTCCGGCGCGGGCCGGCCTCATGCACGGTGCGTGCCGCGACCTCCTTTCCCGTTCCGGTTTCGCCGAGAAGGAGCACCGGCAGGTCAATTTCTGCGGCACGCGCGAGGGTCATGCCGATCTTGCGCATCGCCACGCTGCCCGAAAAAGCGTTGCCGGCATCCGGTCCGACGCCCTTGCGGTTGCCAATGGCGCGCAATGTCTCGACAAGGGCATCGAGGTCGAAAGGCTTGCTGACATAGTCAAGCGCGCCATCGCGCACCAGCCGCACGGCCTGATCGATGTCGCCATAGGCCGTCATGAAGATCACCGGCACCATTCCGAAGCTTGCGAAGTGCTTCCGCATGATGGTCTCGCCATCGCCATCCGGGAGGCGGATATCGGACAAAATGATATCGGGGGCTGCCCCCTTCAAGGCGAGATCGGCCTCGCTTGCGGAGCGGGCCCATCGCACCGTGAAGCCTTCGAGTTCCAGCCGCTGCTGCAGTGACCGACCGAGCGTCATGTCGTCCTCGACCACCAGTATCCGCGCTGCCGTCATGAGTTCGTGCCTCCGATAGGCTGGCCGGGCGCGGCCAGCAGCGTCAACTGAACCGTCGTTCCCGCGCCGTCCTCGCTTCGGATCGAGAGGTCGGCACCGATCCGCTCCACCAGATTGGCGACGATCCAGATGCCGATGCTGCGTTCGACGGGGATCTCGTTGACCCGCCCCGAGATCATTGCGGCCACGAGTTCGGGCGGCATCCCCGGTCCCTCGTCGGCAACGCTCAGGACGACCGATTGAGCCTTCGCGTCGCGGACCAGGCCGACGGTCACGGTGCCACCTTGCGGCGACGCCCGCACGGCATTCAGCATCAGATTGATCAGGATCTGGCGCAACGCGTCCGCATCGACCACGAATTGTGCCGTTTCGTCGAGGTCCCAGACCAGCCCGACATTCCCGCGCCGGGCTTCCGGGGCGATCAGGAGTTCCAGATCCTGAATATCATGGGCGCTGACCAGTTTGCTGCCGGACCGCCGCCGATAGGTGGACAGCGTTACGTCGACCACTCGGCCGATGCTGTCGAGCCCGTTCTCCAGAAACGTCAGCGTTTCCTGACGCACATCCTCGCGGTCTCCGAATCGCCTGAGTGTCGAGATGCCGTTCTTCAGTCCGGCGAGGGGATTGCGAACCTCGTGGGCAATGCCGGCGGCCATGCGGGCCAGCAAGCCGTCCCGTTCCTGCTGTGCCATCTGTTCGAGCAGGGCGACGCGTTGCGCTTCCGATTGCTCGCGCAGCGCCAGTGCGGCCTCCAACTGCCGCAACTCGTCGCCACGCCGCCAGTCGGGCTCCGTTGCGGAAGATACCGTCTGGTCTGCCAGTCGATCGATGAAGCGATCCAGCGGTGTCAGCGCCCGTCGCGTCACGGCATAGGTGGCCAACGCTGCCAGGATGGCCACCAGAATGTCCACCCCCACTGCCACGCCGGAGACCACCTCGGCGGCATCCTCGATCGAGGTGGTGTCGAATGTGGCGGCGAGGAAGAGGCGCTGCCCCTCCCCGAGGGGGTAGCTTCGGGCCACCAGCAATACGGACCGTTCCGGCACGGTCGTCACGCTGACGCCGTCGGGCCCCAGTGCCTGTGCTTCGGCCAGTGCCGCCTCGAGCAGATCGCTGTCGCTTTCCGCCAGGACAACGGTGCGCACGCTTCCGGTCTGATTGGTCCAGCGCGCCGCCATAGACTCTTCAAGAAGTGCGGTTCGGAATGTTAGCGAGGCTGCCAGCTGCTCGCGGACCGTCCGTTGTGCGTCCGCTTGCCGGATCTCCGCAGCTATGTTGCCGGCGACCGCATCGAGAAAGACCAGCGCCTGGTCGCGCAGCCCCGTCTCGTTGCTCGATCGCAGAACCATGACGCCGATCTGCGTCGTCCCGACGGCCACCACAAACATGGTGATCGCCACGAACAGGGGCAGCGCGACGGACAGAGGTAGCTTTCGGCGCAAACTTGAGGACATGCCCAAAGCATTAGCCCAACTGAAAGTGAGCCTGCCAGCACTTTATGGCCGCGGCCCGGCGTCGGCCTCCATGATCAGCACGTCACCGGCCATATTCGGGGCGATGCGGCTACGCCAATGGCTGCCGTACCAATGGGTGCGCATCGGCCGCGGTGTGCGGCCGAGCACAACGGCCCGCACTCCATCGATATCGGGCGGGATAGCGCATGCGTCGCCCTTGGCCGCAAGCTGGACGTATCGGCATCCAAATCGTTGCGCGATCTCGGCAAGCTCCGGCTGTCTGGCCTTCTCGTCGGCGACATGGACGAGCGTCGTCACGTCCCACAGACCCGTCAGCAGCGCCCACTCCACGAGCGGGATCAGATGCTCTTCTCCGCAATCACGCACCACCAGTGTGCGTGCGGTCTCGGGCAGTGGTTCATCTGCGACGAAGAGCACCGGCCCGCGATGGCAGTCCGGCAGACGCAGCAAGCCGTCGGGCTCCCAGGTGGTGAGTTCCAGCCGTGCCTCGACCTGGTGATGAAACCAGCCCTTGCACGGCAGGACGAGAAGCGTCTCGCCCGGCTTCGCGTCGCAGCGGAGGATATGTTCGGGATCGCCCTCGTCGTAGTTGAGGATCGGGGCGATCTCCGCCTGGGCGGTAATGGCCTTGAGGTCACCGATGGCGGCACTGGCGCGTTCGCGAATCAGCCGACGCATCTGCGCCTCGTCCGCTGCCGACTTGATGGCCTGGGTGTCGATCATGACGTAGGCCCTGAGACTGGCGCCGCTTTTCTCGGCGATCGCGCTGGCCCGCTCGGTCACCGGGCGCACGTGTCCGTCGATCACCGCAAACCGCACAGTGTCGATGGCCGGCAGGGCACGCATCCTTGCCTTCCGGGCCCGTGGTGGCTGGAGAGAGGCGGGAAGAGGTGTGGGGGTGGGCGCTTTTCCGGTTTTCGGCTCGTCCATCGCGGGGACCGTCCAGGCGCCTCGCTCGCCGAGCGATTGCCCAGCGCGCGGCAGCACACCAGCGAGGGCATCGTCGCCCGACAGGGCAAGCCTTGCGCCGGAGACATAGGCGGCGCGACCGAGGAGATGGCCGGCGACGGGCACGGTCAACAGCAGGAAGACGACGGTGAAGATGCCCATGATCGTGGCATCGACCGCGCCGTGGGCGATCACGCTGCCGATGATGACGAGGCCGGCCCCGAGCGTCCCGGCCTTCGTGGCGGCATGCATGCGCTGGAACGGATCAGGCAGCCTGATCACGCCAAGCGCTGCAATGCACAGGAATGCCACCCCAGCCAACTTGAACAGGATCGAAAGGATGGGGAGCATCACTGGTCCTCCTTCTTCTTCTCGAGGAGCGCGGAGAGAGAGCAGGTCGCGAGGAAGCCGATCAGGGCGATTCCGAAGGCGACGTCGAGGAACTCCCGCCGGCCGGTGACGATCATCGTCAGAGCGGCGATGGCCACGGCGATGCCGGTCAGCATGTCGAGCGCCACGAAGCGGTCGGCATAGCCGGGGCCGGTCACCATGCGAATGGCGGCGAGGGTCAGCGGTACCATCAGGATCGCGATCATGATGGCGGCAAAGGTCGATAGAAAGCCGTCCAGAAACTCGATCATGCTTCGATCTCCTTTATGCGTGTCTCGAACGTGTCCTTGATGCTCTCGACGACGGCCTGCGGGTCGGGCGCATCGAGAACGTGGACGTAGAGTGTATTGAGGTCCTCGCTGACATGCAGCGAGGTCGTGCCGGGGGTCAGGCTCACGCAATTGGCAAGCGTCGTGATCCCCACCTTGCTGCGCAGATCAAGCGGGACGGCGATGATCGCCGGCCTCAGCAGCGAGCTGTCGCCGAGAACCTGGCGCGCGACGGCGACCGAAGAGAGAACGAGTTCCCTGATGAACACCGCTCCCAAAGTCAGGGACATGCCAAGGCGGCTGAAAAGGGTCATGGTTTCACTCCTGCTGTCGAGTTCTGGTCGAAGAAGGCTCCGATGAATTCGGTTCGATCGCTCATGCTGTCGGCCGCCAGGTTGGAGAAGACGACGAGCGGCTCGGGATAAAAGCCGATGGCGAGGGTGATGACGCCCAGCACCGCGATCGGAGCGATCATGGCCACCGGCACCGGACGTGCCCGGAGCTTCCGCACCGGTTCCTTCCAGAAGGCCTCGATCCAGATCTTGCTCATCGAGAAGATCGTCAGAAGGCTGACGAAAAGCGCGACGCCGGCAAGCCATGCCGCATCCCCTTCGAAGGAGGCATCGACGATCATCAACTTGGCCCAGAAACCGGAGAGCGGGGGGATGCCCGCCAGCGACAGCGCCGGAATCGCAAACAGCACCGCCAGCATGGGCGAAGACTTCATCAGGCCGCCGGATTTGCGCAGGTCGAAGGTTCCGGTCGCCCGGTGTATGGCACCGGCGATGAAGAACAGGTTCGCCTTCACGACGATGTGGTGGATGATGTAGAAGACGGCACCGGCCAGCGCCAGCGGCGTGGCGATCGCCAGGCCGAGCATGATGTAGCCGATCTGGCTGATGATGTGGAACGAGAGGATGCGCCGCACGTCCCATTGCACCGCCGCACCGAAGACGCCAAACAGCATGGTGCCGGCGGCAAATACGCCCATCATCGGCTTCAGCATCCCGTCGTCCACCTCGAAGAGCAGGGTGAAGACACGAAAGAGGGCGTAGACGCCGACCTTCGTCAGGAGGCCCGCAAAAACTGCCGACACGATGATGGACGCCGTATGGTAGGAGGCCGGCAGCCAGAAGAACATCGGGAAGAAGCCGGCCTTGATGCCGAAGGCGAGCAGGAACATCATCGCCGAGAGCGTCAGTGCCGCCGAGGATTGCGTCTGCGGCAGGACGATTGCCAAGTCCGCCATGTTCAGCGTGCCGGTCGCGCCGTACAACAGTCCGATTGCCATCAGGAACAGGATGGTCGAGAAGAGATTGAGGACGGCGTATTTGATCGCCCCGTCGATCTGGGCGCGCGTGCGGTCCAGCGTGATCAGGCCGAGCGTGGCGATCAGCATCACTTCGAACCAGACATAGAGGTTGAAGATGTCGCCGGTCAGGAATGCGCCGTTGACACCGATCATCAGTCCCATGAACAGCGGGTAGAAGCCTGCACGGATCTGGCGCCGGCGAAGGTCGGCCACCGAAAAGATTAGGGCGCAGAGCGCCAGAAGGCTCGAGATCACCACCATGGCGACGCTGAAGCGGTCGGCAACGAAGACGACGCCGAAGGGCGGCATCCAACTGCCGAAGGCCTTGGTGAGGATGTCTCCCGCCATCACCGCATTGGCCAGGAGCAGGGATGTGCCGAGCGTCAGGGTCATGATGGAGAGCGCGATGATGCGCTGCACCTCGGGCCGCGACTGTAAGGCGGCGGCAAGCGCCGCACCAAGCAGCGGCAGGACGACGGGCCACAGAAGAAGCGTGTCAGCCATTGCGGGTGGCCTCCTTGTCGAAGGGGGAGCCGAGGGCTTCGGCGTCGGTATGCTCGTCGGTGAAGACCGAACCGAGCGCATAATAGGCCTTGAGCACGAGAGCGGCGGCAAACGACACGAGCGCAAACCCGATGACGATCGCCGTCAGGATGAGCGCCTGGGGGAGCGGGTTCGCGGACCCTTCCGCCAGCGTCTGCGATCCCTGCTGGATGACCGGCGGGGCGGTGAACTGCAGCCCGCCCGCGACGAAGATCAGCAGGTTGGCGGCCGTCGACAGGAGAACGACGCCGAACAGGATGCGCATCATATGGCGCGACAGGAGAAGGTAGATGCCGGCCCCCATCTGGGCGGCGACGACAAACGCGTAGATCAGGCTCACTGCTCCACTCCTTCATAAAAACGGAAAACCAGGGAGAGCACGCCGCCGATCACGACCATGAAGACGCCGATATCAAATGCGGTTGCGGTGCCCAGATGGGTGGAGCCGAGCTCGAACCACCAATGGGTCAGGAAGGAGCCGTCCGAGAACAGGCCGGGCAGGCCGCTGACGAAGGCGAGCACAAGGCCCGTGCCGATCAGCACGACCGGATGAACGATCAGTGCCTTGCGGGCCTTGGCCACACTGTCGGACAGCGCGATCAGCGCAAAGGCGAGGGCGGCAAACAGCCCGCCGATGAAGCCTCCGCCAGGCTCGTTATGGCCGCGAAACAGCATGTAGACAGCGGCTGCGAGCATCAGCACGAAGAAGAGGCGGGACATGGTTGAAAAGATGACGGACATGACCGGTCACTCCTTGTTGCGAGCGGGTTTAAGGGAGCCGCGCAGCAGTCCCCAGGCGGCGATGGTGGCGAGTGCGACGACGACGATCTCGCCGAGCGTGTCGATGGCGCGGTAGTCGACGAGGATGACGTTGACGACATTGCGGCCGTAGGCTTCCAGGTAGCTCGTCTCGCCGAAGTAGTCGGAAAGGCGCAGGTCGATGGGCGTCACGCCGATGGAGGCCAGTGCGATGAACATCATCACGGCAAAGCCCCCGGCGATCAGGCCGTCACGACGACGCTCGGAGAGCGTGCGCGAGTGCCGGCGTCGGGACGGCAACTTCAGGAGGACTGCCGTCATCAAGATCACGATCAGCGTCTCGACCGCCATCTGCGTCAGCGCCAGGTCCGGGGCTCCGTTCAACATGAAGATCACGGCCGAACCGAAGCCGACGATGCCGACCGAAACGAGCCCGGCGATCAGCGAACGGACGATGATCGTCGCCACGGCGCCGACGACAGTCAGCAGCAGCACGAGAGCGACCGAAATGCGGATGGTGCCTTCGGACGCGAGGAAATCGCCCGACGGTGCAGCCAGGAAGGCGATCGCCAGGCCGGCGGTGACCGTCAGCAAGACAAGCGTGGTGTAGCGATGCTGATCACCGTTCTGCAGGACCTGTGTCGACAGGCGTGCCGTCGCCAGTATGCCGTTCAGCGCCTTGTGGTAGAAGCGGTCGCCGAGGAAGGCGTACAGCGTGTCGTGGCGGCGCAGTGCGTTGTGGATCCGGGTCCACTGGATCACGATGACGGCGCCGATGGAGACCACGAGGATCGACAGGACCAGCATCGGCGTCAGGCCGTGCCAGAGCTGGAAGGAGACGTCGATCGGTTGTCCGAGAAGCGCGGAGGCGGCAGGACCAATGAGCCACTGCCCCGCCGGTGCCGGCACCAGGCCGATCAGAATGCCGCCGGCTGCCAGAAGCAGCGGCCCCGCGAGGAGACCGGGCGTCTCGCCATGATGGATCTCGCGCACGGTCTCCGACTTGAAGTAGAAGGGTCGGATCGACACGACGCCCGCCACGCCAACCATGACGGCATTGACAAGAACGGCAGCGGCGATGGGCAGGATATTCCAGTCGTTGGCAAGCTGCGCCTCAAACAGATATTCCTTCGAGATGAAGCCGACGAAAGGCGGCAGCCCGGCCATCGAGAGGCTGGCAAGGACCGCGGCGACGGCGGTGATCGGCAGGAAGCGGGCAAGGCCGGCCAGCTTGTGCAGTCGGGCTTCGCCTGTCGCATGGATGGCGGTGCCGGCGCAGAAGAAGAGCGCCGCCTTGTAGAGGGCATGGGTCAGGATGAAGCCGACCGTGGCGACGGCCGCGACCTCGCCGGTCAATCCGATCAGCATCACCAGAATGCCGAGCGAGGCGACGGTGGACTGGGCAAGAACTGCCTTGAAGCCTTCGGCGCGCAACGCCTGCAGCGCAGCGATGATCATGGTCAGCGACCCGAAGACCACCAGCGTGTGGCCGAAGGCCGGCATGCCGGCAAACACGCCATCGAAGCGCGCCAGCAGGAAGACGCCGAGTTTGACCATGGTTGCCGAATGCAGATAGGCCGAGGCGGGCGTCGGGGCGGCCATGGCGTTGGGCAGCCAGAAGTGGAACGGGAACTGCGCGCTCTTGGTGAAGGCGCCGATCATGATCAGCACCGCGATCGTTCCGGCCCAGGGGCTTGCGACGAGCTCATCTGACCGCGCCAGCACTTCCGTGAACGAGAAGGTACCGAGCGTCATGCCGATGAGGAGAACGCCGGCAAACAGCGCCAACCCGCCGCCGCCGGTGACGATGAGGGATTGCAGGGCCGACTTGCGCGCCGCTTCCTTGTGACCGTCGAAGCCGATCAGCAGGAAGGAGGCGAGGCTCGTCAGTTCCCAGAAGACGAACATGACGATCAGGTTGTCCGACAGCACCGTTCCCAGCATTGCAGTCATGAACAGCATGATGAGGGTGAGGAAGCGGCCGATCTCGGCGCTCGGCTTTTCGGCAAAATAGGCGCCTGCGTATATCACCACCAGCGTGCCGATGCCGCTGATGAGCAGCGCGAAAAGAAGCGAGAAGCCATCAAGCCTGAAGGTGAGTTCGACGCCCAGTGACGGCACCCAGGCAAGCTGCGCGATCAGCAGCTCTCCCTCCGCCACCGGCGCAAGCTGCATCAGAAACGAGGCGAAGATGAACAGCGGGATGAGGCTCATCACCCAGCCGGTATGGCGCCCCATCAGTGACGAGACCGGTCTCGCAATTGCTGCGCCGGCCAATGCGATCAGTATGCTCCACTCAAAGCTCACGGCATGTCTTCCTCTTGTTATCCACTATCGGATCGCAAGAGGCGTGCCAGTTTGGAAAAGCCTGCAGTTACGGGCTTTTTCCGATCGGATCAGCGAGTTCTCGTTCAGAAATCCGAACGGTACGGGTTGCTATTCGGAATTCCGAACGGCTTCGAGAGGCCTACCCGTGTCAGTTGCCACCGGCCCCCTGTCTGGCACCCAGTTCATCGCGCAGGGACATGACTTCTGTCCGCAGAGCCCGCACTTCGGCGAGCACTGTGGCGGCATCGTCGTGCAGGGTCTGACGGTCAGCGGACGCGGAGGCTTCGGAATCCTGCTGCATGGCGGAGACGATCACACCGATGAAGAGGTTCAGGACCGCATAGGTGGACAACAGGATGAAAGGAACGAAGAAGGCCCATGCCTGAGGGTGAACCTCCATGACCGGCCGGACGATGCCCATGGACCAACTTTCCAGGGTCATGACCTGGAAGAGCGTGTAAAGCGATGCCGTCAGGGTGCCGAACCAATCGGGGAAATTCCGGCCGAAGAGATTGGTCGCCATGACCGCGGCGACGTAGAACAGCATGGCCATCAGGACCAGGATGGAGGTCATCCCCGGCAGTGCTGAAATGAGGCCGCCCACCACGCGCCGCAGTGCCGGCAT
>JBKBXP010000051.1:0-15459 GCA_046314035.1 Pseudorhizobium sp.
GGGAGATGCCGATGCGGTGGCGCAATCGCTCTCGGACTATGCGGTCGCTGGGATGCTGGCGCGCATCCCGCAGCCCTACCACCGGGAGGATGCGCTGGACTGGCTGCAACTGCATCTTGCCAGTTCCACGCCCGGCTGGGCACTGGCCATCACCACCGGTGACGACGTCCACATCGGCGTCGTCGGGCTGGAGCCGCGCGGGCACCATTGGCACCTAGGCTACTGGCTGAACCGGTTCTACTGGGGCAAGGGCATCATGACGGAAGCGGTCGGGGCAGCCGTCGACCGCTTCCTGCGGCGCATGCCGGGCATCGAACTCCACTCCGGCGTCTTCGTCGACAATCCGGCGTCCCTGCGCATCCAGCAGAAGCTGGGCTTCACGATCACCGGTTGCAGCGACCTCTTCAATCTGTCGCGCAATGCCATGGTGCCGCATGTGGAGACCAAGCTTCGCCCGGAGGACTTTCGCCGCCCTTGAAGAGCGAGGGTAGGCCGGTGGTTCGACCGCCGGCCCACCCATCAGGCCAGTTCCAGCCAGACGGGAAAATGGTCGGAGCCCTGCGCTCGATGGTCCACCCGCGCGGACGCAAGCCGCGCCGCCAACTTCGGATTGACGAAACAATGGTCGAGATGCATCCGCTCCGTTCCGTCGCCCGGCGATTTGACCCAGGTATAGCTGTCGGCCGTGATCACCCCCAGTCGCGCGCAGGCATCGACGACCTGGTTGGCGCGAGACACCCGCTCGCCGTAGCTGTCGGTCCTGCCCACCATCTCCACATACTCAGCCGATTCCGGCGTCATGTTGAAGTCGCCCATCATCACGAAGTCTTCCGGGAGCGGCGGATTGGCAAAGCCGAATTCTTGCGCCCCCGTCAGGGCGCCGCCTTCGGCAAGATAGTGCAGCGCCCGCGCCTTGAGGAAGCGGATCTGCTCGATCCGCTCGTCCGGAGAGACATGGTCGAGATGCACGGAATAGACCCGCAGCGGGCCAGTGGGTGTGTCGATCACCGCTTCCACGGCGCCGCGCTGCAGGTTGAGCTTTTCGAAGGTGCGGCTACGCGGCAGAAGCAGGTGGCGGATCGCCAGCATAGGCCAGCGCGACAGGACCATGTTACCGAACTGCAGGCGCCGCTCCACCGAACGCCCCTCCACCTCGTCGACGGCGAGCAGCACGTCGCAGGGTGCGGCAAAGCTGGAGAAGTGGCGCGGAAACAGCGCCTGGAGTTCAGCCACCATGTCGACCGCACCGTTGCGGGAGAAGCCGCGGGTCACCTCTTGGAGCAGGATGATGTCGGCGTCGGCGATACTGTCGGCGATCCGTTTCAGGTCGTAGCGACCGTCGAGGCCAATGCCGTACTGGATATTATAGCTTACCAATTTCATGATAATCTTTGACCTCCGCCTGCACGGCCTATATCGAACCCGGACAATGTCTATGACAATGGCGTTGCCGGTAACACAAGACTGATGGCAGTAAGATGAAGTTTCTCGACGAAGCGAAAGTTTACATCCGCTCCGGCGATGGCGGCGCAGGCGCCGTCTCGTTTCGGCGGGAAAAGTTCATCGAGTTCGGCGGCCCCGACGGCGGCGACGGCGGCCGCGGCGGCGATGTCTGGGTCGAGGCGGTCAACGGCCTGAACACGCTGATCGACTTCCGCTTCCAGCAGCATTTCAAGGCTCCGATCGGCACCCACGGGATGGGCCGCAACCGCACCGGTGCCAACGGCGACCACGTGACCCTGAAGGTGCCGGTCGGCACGCAGATCTTCGAGGAAGACAACGAGACGCTGATCATCGACCTGACCAAGGAAGGTGAGCGTTTCCGGCTCGCCAAGGGCGGCAACGGCGGCTTTGGAAACACTCATTTCAAGTCAGCGACCAACCAAGCCCCGAACTGGGCAAACCCGGGCCTCGAAGGCGAAGAAAAGACCATCTGGCTGCGGCTGAAGCTGATCGCCGATGCCGGCCTGGTCGGGCTTCCCAACGCCGGCAAGTCGACGTTTCTCGCAACCGTCACCCGCGCCCGGCCGAAGATCGCCAATTATCCGTTCACGACGCTGCACCCGAACCTCGGCGTGGCGACCATCGACGAGCGCGAATTCATCCTGGCCGATATTCCGGGCCTCATCGAGGGTGCCCACGAAGGCGTCGGCATCGGCGACCGCTTCCTCGGCCACGTCGAACGGACGCGGGTGCTCCTGCATCTGGTCTCCAGTGTCGAGGAGCATGTCGGCAAGGCTTATACGACTGTCAAGCATGAGTTGGAAGCCTATGGCGGCGGCCTCATCGACAAGCCGGAGATCGTCGCGCTGTCGCAGATCGACGTGCTGGACGAGACGGAGCTGAAGAAGAAGGCCAAGGAGCTGGAGAAGGCCTGCGGCCGCAAGCCCTTCCTGATCTCTGCCGCCACCGGCAAGGGCATGACCGATGTGCTGCGGGCGCTGCGCGATGTTATCGTCAACGCGGGCGGCGACACGGCGCTGCCCGACCGCAGTGCGCGGTTCCTTCAGGACGACGACGCCTCCGAGGACGATGCCGGATGAGCGCATCGCGCCGATCGCTTGCCAGCCACCGCCGGATCGTCATCAAGATCGGCTCGGCTCTGCTTGTGGACCGCAAGAGCGGCCTCAGGACGGAATGGCTCGACGCGATCTGCACTGATATCGCACAGCTGAAAGCCAAGGGCGTCGATGTTCTGGTCGTCTCATCGGGCGCTATCGCGCTGGGGCGTACGGTGCTGGACCTGCCGTCCGGCGCGCTGAAGCTGGAGGAGAGCCAGGCGGCCGCGGCCGTGGGCCAGATTGCGCTGGCACGCGCCTGGTCCGGCAGCCTGTCGCGCGACGCCATCGTCGCCGGGCAGATCCTGCTGACGCTGGGCGACACGGAAGAGCGCCGCCGCTATCTCAATGCCCGCGCCACCATCAACCAGCTCCTGAAGATCGGTGCCATTCCGATCATCAACGAAAACGATACGGTGGCGACCTCGGAAATCCGCTACGGCGACAACGATCGCCTCGCCGCACGGGTGGCGACCATGACGGGAGCAGACCTTCTGGTGCTTCTCTCGGATATCGACGGCCTCTACACCGCACCGCCGCATCTTGATCCCAACGCGCGGTTCCTCGAGACGATCGCCGCGATCACGCCGGAAATCGAGGCCATGGCCGGCGGCGCCGCATCCGAACTGTCGCGCGGCGGCATGCGCACGAAGATCGACGCCGGCAAGATCGCCACCAGCGCCGGCTGCGCCATGATCATCGCCTCCGGCAAGACGGAACATCCGCTGAAGGCCATCGGGGACGGCGCCCGGTTTTCCTGGTTTGCCCCCTCCGCCACGCCCGTCACGGCCCGCAAGACGTGGATTGCCGGGCAGTTGCAGCCGGCTGGCGAACTGGTTGTCGATGCCGGAGCCCAGAGGGCTCTCGACGATGGCAGGAGCCTTTTGCCGGCCGGCGTCGTGTCGGTTGCCGGCAATTTTCACCGCGGCGACACCATCGCCATCATCGGCACCGATGGCCGCGAGATTGCCCGCGGATTGGCGGGATATGACGCCGATGAAGCGCGCCGGATCACAGGACGCAAATCGGCGGACATCGAGGCCGTTCTCGGTTACGCCGGACGGGCCGCCATGGTGCATCGCGATGATATGGTCGTGACGCGCTCGGGACGACAGGACGAAGACGAACAGGGTTCGAAAGAGGAAGCCGCCCATGCTTGATCTGGTGGCCCATGCGGCAGATGACATCACGGTCCTCATGGACCGGATCGGTCTGCAGGCGAAGGCTGCGGCCCGCGCTCTTGCGACGGCGTCGTCCGATCAGAAGAATGAAGCTCTTCAGGCCATGGCCAACGCCATCCTGGACGCGAAGGACGAAATCCTCGCCGCCAATGCCGAAGACCTGAGGCAGGTCGAGGGAAAAGGCCTGCAGCCGTCCTTCATCGACCGGCTGACGCTGACGGAAGGATCGATCGAGGGCGTGGCCCAGGCGCTTCGCGAGATCGCTGCATTGAAGGATCCCGTCGGCGACGTCATCGCCGCCTGGGACCGTCCCAACGGACTGAAGATCGAGCGCGTTCGCACGCCGCTCGGCGTCATCGGCGTCATCTATGAAAGCCGCCCTAATGTGACGGCCGATGCGGGAGCTCTGTGCCTGAAGGCCGGCAATGCCGTGATCCTGCGCGGCGGCTCGGACTCGCTCAACTCGTCGCGCGCCATTCACCGCAGCCTTGTCGCGGGGCTGAAGGCCGCCGGCTTGCCGGAGCATGCCATTCAGATCGTCCCGACCGGCGACCGCGCGGCCGTCGGCGCCATGCTGGGCGGCCTCAATGGCGCGATCGACGTGATCGTGCCGCGCGGTGGCAAGAGCCTGGTGGCTCGCGTCCAAAGCGAAGCGCGCGTTCCGGTCTTTGCCCACCTCGAGGGGCTCTGCCACATCTACGTGGATGCATCCGCAGACCTCGACATGGCAGTGCAGATTGTCGTCAACGCCAAGATGCGCCGGACCGGGATCTGCGGAGCGGCAGAAACGCTCCTCATCGACAGCGCCGCCATCGGCAGCCATCTGACGCCGATCCTCAAGGCGCTGACCGAGGCCGGCTGTGAGGTGCGCGCATCCGCAGCTGTCCTCAAGGCGTTTCCTGGCCTGAAGCCCGCATCCGAAGAGGACTGGCGCACCGAATATCTCGACGCCATCATCTCGGTTGCAATCGTCGACGGCATCTCCGGCGCCATTGCCCACATCAACACCTATTCCTCCAGCCACACGGAAGCCGTCATCGCGGAAGACCCGGAGGTCGTCGCACGCTTCTTCAACGAGATCGACTCGGCTATCCTCCTGCACAACGCCTCGACCCAGTTTGCAGATGGCGGCGAGTTCGGCATGGGGGGAGAGATCGGCATCGCGACCGGCAAGATGCACGCGCGCGGGCCGGTGGGCGTCGAACAGTTGACATCCTTCAAATACCGCGTGCATGGCACCGGCCAGATCCGGCCCTAGCCGCTGTGACGGAAGAGCGCGTGGATCGGCAATACCTTTCGATGCCGCATGTCCAGCCCGGCATGGTCGTCGGCCTGTTCGGCGGCTCCTTCAATCCGCCCCACGAAGGTCACCTTCTGGTCGCCGAGATCGCTCTGCGGCGCCTGGGGCTGGATCAGCTCTGGTGGATGGTGACTCCGGGAAATCCGCTGAAAAGCCTATCCGAGCTCGCGTCCCTGAACGACCGGATCGCCATGAGCGAGAAGCTGGTGCACGATCCCCGCGTCAAGATCACGGCCTTCGAACAGACGCTGGGCAGTCCCTATACGGCCCATACGCTGTCGCATATTGCCGCCCGAAATCACGGAGTGCATTTCGTCTGGATCATGGGGGCCGACAGCCTTCGCACCTTCCATCGCTGGCAGAAGTGGCAGTCCATCGTCCACACCTTCCCGATCGCTGTGATCGACCGCCCCGGTTCGACGCTCTCCTTCCTCTCATCGAAGATGACCCGGACCTTCGACCACGCCCGCATCGACGAGGATGATGCCGCAGCGCTGGGAAGAAAGACGGCGCCGGCCTGGACTTTCATTCATGGTCCTCGCTCCGCCCTGAGCTCCACCAGCCTCCGGCTTGGCACGACCTGACGGTACTGCGAGCGTCAATCACGTTTTCTGCAGATATCTTGAAAGATTTACGTTTCGATGCCACTTTTGATCAGCGGCCGGGAAATCGGATTCGCGGACAGTGCTGTAGCTGTTACCTCCAAGAAAGGACGAACCCTGACAACAGTACACACCAAGGGAAAGATGCACGCCATCCTCCCACAGAGCACAGAACGTGGCGCCGATGCCGCTGCCCGCGCTCTTGAAGTCGTCCTCGCCAGCCTCGAGGACTCCAAAGCAGAAGATATCGTCACCATCAACATCGCCGGCAAGTCCGCACTGGGAGACTACATGGTCGTAGTGTCCGGGCGCTCGAACCGTCACGTCGCAGCCATTTCGGATCACCTGATGTCCGACCTGAAGGACGAAGGCCTGGGAACCGCCCGCGTCGAAGGTCTCGAAGCGGGCGACTGGGTGCTGATTGACAGTGGTGACATCATCATCCATGTGTTCCGCCCCGAAGTCCGGGAGTTCTACAACATCGAAAAGATGTGGTCCGCTCCCGACCTTGAGGAAGAAACACGGCACTGATCCGAGCGCAGGCCAACCCTGCTGCCGGTAAGAGCGATAAGCGAGCGGCTGCGCCTTGCGCGCACGCCGTCCAGCAGACGACGGGCCGGACGCCGGCGGGACAGACATGCGCATCAGCCTCTTCGCCGTTGGACGGCTGAAAGCCGGACCGGAGAAGGATCTGGCGTCTCGCTACCTCGACCGGTTCGCCAAGGCGGGCCCGGCGATCGGGCTGGAACTGGTCCGCGTGACGGAGGTCCCGGAAAGCAAGGCGTCGAATGCGGAGACGCGCAAGCGCGACGAGGCCGCAGCATTGGAAAAGGCTTTGCCCGAAGGCGCCCTGCTCCTGCTTCTGGACGAACGAGGCAAGTCCCTGGACAGTGAAGCCTTCGCAGACACCCTGGGTCGCTTCCGCGACAGCGGCAAGCGCGATCTGATGGTGGCCGTTGGCGGTGCCGACGGACTGGATCCCGCCCTTTACGCCAGAGCCGACATGGTCCTCAATCTCGGCAGCATGACCTGGCCGCACCAGCTGGTGCGCATCCTGATCGCCGAACAGCTCTACCGTGCCGTCACCATCCTCTCGGGCCACCCCTACCATCGTGTTTGACCCGTCGATCTGGAACACGTGCTTGTTTGTGGTCATCAGGCGCAAATCAGCTTAGGCTTGGTTGGCGCGGCAACCGGAACGCACATGAGCCAACGATCACGCCATTCTTTTCGCTCGAGACTGCCCCTCTGGGCAGCGGCGTCGGCGCTTGTTCTTTCGCCAATCGCATCATGGCATTCTACCAAGGCCTACGCGCAGCTTGTCGAGCAACCCGCCGATCCTGCCGATCCGGCGCTAGACTTGGAGCGAAAGCGCGATGAGGCACGCCGGGAGCTCGAGGATCTCAGCGGCACGATCAGCCTCTCGGTCGGCAAGGCCGAGTCCATCGAGCAGAGCATCGCCGAGCTAGAAAAGACGACCGCTAACCTGCGGCAGGCGCTGATCGATTCCGCGGCCCGACGCAAGAACCTGGAAGAAACGATCCGCGGCAGCGAGGAGACGCTGGCGAGACTTCGTCTGAGGGAGAGTGAGATCCGCAGTTCGCTGCGGGATCGTCGCAACGTTCTGGCCGAAGTTCTTGCAGCCCTGCAGAGAATGGGCCGCAATCCGCCGCCGGCGCTTCTCGTGACGCCGGACGACGCGCTGGCCTCCGTCAGAAGCGCGATCCTGCTCGGAGCAGTGGTCCCCGGCATGCGGGCCCAGGCGGAACGGCTCTATGCGGATCTGCAGGCGCTGACCACCTTGCAGGCGCAGGCTCTGGCGGAAAGAACCTCGGTATCGGCGACCATTGCCGAGAGCCTCGAGGAAGAGAGACGCATGGACCTGCTGCTGGCCGAAAACGAGAAACTCAGTCTCCGCAGCACCGCGGAACTGGATGCCGAGCGCCGCCGGTCGGAAGAACTGGCGGAACAGGCGACCAGCCTGAAAGGCCTCGTGCAATCGCTGGAGGGCGAGATTGCCTCCGTACGCGATGCCGTGGAGCAGGCCAGACGGGAAGAGGAGCGACTGCGTCAGCTGTCTCAGGTTGAGCGGGAGCGCGCCCGGGAGCGAGCCCAGAACGCATTGCCTGACAAAAACCGCATTGCCCCCGCATACGCGTTTTCAACTCTCAGGCAAACGCTTGAGCTACCCGTAACCGGCGATATACTGCGGCAATTCGGGGACGCAGACGGAACGGGACATACTGCCGTCGGCATGACAGTGGCTTCCAGCCCGAGTTCAGTGGTGACGGCACCGGCCGATGGTTTGGTGGTGTTTGCCGGAGCTTTCAGAAGCTACGGACAGATGATCATCCTGAACGCCGGGGACGGTTACCACATCGTCCTTGCAGGCATGGACGATGTCAGGACGCGGCAAGGCAAGTTTGTGCTGTCGGGCGAGCCGGTGGCCGTCATGGGTGAGAAAAAGGTGGCCAGCGCTGCTGCATTGACGCTGGAAACAGATCGGCCAACACTTTACATTGAATTCAGGAAGGACGGTTCACCGGTAGATTCGAAACCCTGGTGGACTGCCAAAGAAAGCGGAAGGGCACGAAATGATTCGTAGGGCTTCTCTTGTGATCGTCGGTGCGCTGATGGGTGCTACGGCCATGAGCGTCATCTATTCGGCCGGAGTGCCTGCGCAAGCTGCAGGCCCTTCAACCTATAAGGAACTGTCGATCTTCGGCGATGTCTTCGAGCGTGTGCGCGCCCAATACGTGACGCCGCCGGATGAGGAAAAGCTGGTCGAGAATGCCATCAACGGCATGTTGACTTCGCTCGATCCGCATTCGAGCTTCCTGAACGCCAGAGACGCCGAAGACATGCGCACGCAGACCCGCGGTGAGTTCGGCGGGCTTGGTATCGAAGTCACCATGGAAGACGAACTCGTCAAGGTCATAGCACCGATCGACGACACGCCGGCCTCGCGCGCGGGCATTCTGTCGGGCGACCTGATCTCCGAGATCGACGGCACCGCAGTGCGTGGCCTCAAGCTCGAGGAAGCCGTCGAGAAGATGCGCGGCGCGGTCAACACGCCCATCAAGCTCACCGTCATCCGCCAAGGCGCCGACGCGCCGATCGACATCACCGTCGTTCGCGACATCATCGCCGTGCAGGCGGTCAAGTCGCGCGTTGAAGGCGACGTCGGTTACCTGCGCGTGATCTCCTTCACCGAGAAGACCTACGATGACCTCGAGCGGGCCATCGAGAAGATCAAGGCCGAGGTTCCGGAAGATACCCTGAAGGGCTACGTGCTCGACATGCGGCTGAACCCGGGCGGTCTGCTCGACCAGGCCATCAACGTCTCCGACGCCTTCCTCGAGCGCGGCGAGGTCGTATCGACGCGCGGTCGCAATGCCGACGAGACCCGGCGCTTCAACGCCGGACCGGGTGATCTGACCGACGGCAAGCCGGTGATCGTGCTGATCAACGGTGGGTCGGCTTCTGCATCGGAAATCGTTGCAGGTGCTCTCCAAGATCTGAAGCGCGCCACTGTCGTTGGCACCCGCTCGTTCGGCAAGGGCTCGGTCCAGACGATCATCCCGCTGGGCGAAAGCGGTGCGCTGCGCCTGACGACGGCGCTCTACTACACCCCGTCCGGCACCTCCATCCAGGGCACCGGCATCAAGCCGGACATCCTGGTGGAACAGCCGCTGCCCGAAGAACTGCAGGGTAAGGTCCGCGCCGAAGGCGAATCCAGCCTTCGCGGCCATATTCCGGGCCAGAACGAGACCGACGAGGGCTCCGGCTCCGTCGCCTATGTTCCGCCGGAAGCCAAGGACGACATCCAGCTCAACTACGCGCTCGACCTGTTGCGTGGCAACAAGACGGACGCGAGCTTCCCGCCGAGCCCGGACAAGGCTGCCGCCAAGCAGTAACGAACCTGGAAAGGGAGCCGCATCGCCGGCTCCCTTTCTTCATTGCATTTCACCCACGGAAATTACCTCTTGGGCACCGATCTTCACGCACCGCTCGGACAAAAGAGGCCGGCCGGCAAACGGCGTCGCCTGACGTTTTCTCCGCTCTTCTTTTTTTCACTGACGTCTGTCGCAGCGATCGCCGGAATTTCTGCCTATTCCATGATGGGCGAGCCGGCTCTCAAGCCGTCACAAACAGCTGCGGTGGCGGATCTCACTGAAACGGCAGAGGTTGTGTCCCAAGCGTCAAATCCTTCGCCGTCTGCCGAAGGGCTGCGCAAGGCCAATCCCCAGTCGGGCGCCAATGTCGAGCGGACGCTGACCGACGATGGCAGTGTCGTGACGACCTATTCGCCGCGGTCGCGCGACGGCGATGGCCCGGTGATCGTCGCAACGCCGCGCATCGGTCAAGATCCCCGACTTGCGGGTACTCCCAACGAAGACCTTCTGGAAGAATCGCCCTACGGCCAGCTTCCCATTGTCGGCGAAGACGGCCTGCGCCCCATGGACCAGTATGCCCGTCCATGGTCGGGTGCGCGCGGAACACGCATCGCCATCGTCGTCGGCGGCCTCGGCCTCAGCCAGACGGGAACCCAGAAGGCGATCGATGATCTGCCTGCAGAGGTCACCCTCGCCTTTGCCGTCAGCGGCAACAGCCTGCAGCGCTGGATGCAGGTCTCACGCCGCGACGGACACGAGATCCTGATCCAGGTGCCCATGGAACCGTTCGGCGCGCCCGACGCCAATGCCGATCCCGCGACGCTCATGACGGGGCTTCCGGCCGAGGAAAACCTGGGACGGCTGCATGAAGCACTGGGCAAGATCACCGGCTATACCGGGATCATGAACCACCTTGGCGGCCAGCTTCTGTCGGATGCCGATACGCTGGAGCCTCTGCTGCGGGACGTGACCCGGCGTGGCCTGCTCTTCCTCGACGACGGAACATCGGCCCAATCCACCAGCGGCGCCATTGCCAAGGCCATCGAACTCCCCCACAGCTTTGCCGACATGACGCTCGATGCCCAGCTGGAAAGAACGGCGATCCTGAAGAAGCTGGACGATCTGGAGCGGCTGGCCCTGCGCAAGGGCAGCGCCATCGGTGTCGCCTCCGCTTTCGACGAAAGCGTGGAGGCGATCCGCCAGTGGGTCGAGGAGGCGGGCAACCGCGGCATTGAAATTGTCGGCGTTTCGGCTTTGGTCGACGACCCGGCCGACTATTGATCAGGATTGATGATGAGCAAACAGCCCTTGAAAGCCGAGGAACTTCCCTACCGCCCCTGCGTCGGGGTGATGATCCTGAACCGGGAGAGCCTTGTGTGGGCCGGCAGGCGTATCCCCGAGGGCAACAGCGAGTATGATGGCTCGCCGCAGCTCTGGCAGATGCCGCAGGGCGGCATCGACAAGGGCGAGGACCCCTTGGCGGCGGCCTACCGGGAGCTCTACGAGGAAACCGGAATGCGCACGGTCAAGCTCATCGGCCAATCGCGCGACTGGATCAACTACGACCTGCCACCGAACATGATCGGCATCGGCCTCAAGGGCAAGTACCGCGGCCAGACCCAGCGTTGGTTTGCCTTCCGGTTTGAAGGCAGCGAGGACGAGATCCAGATCAACCCGCCGCCCGGCGGCCATTCGGCGGAGTTCGACGCCTGGGAATGGAAACCCATGCAGGATCTGCCCGGCTTGATCATCCCCTTCAAGCGGACGGTCTACGACAAGGTCGTGGCGGAGTTTGCCCATCTGGTCCAGCAGCCAGACTGAGCTTCGGCATCCGCAGGAGACTTGGTCCTAGCCTGCGGCCGCAAGCTTCATGGCGGAGAATTCCACAGCCTTGCCGGTCATGGCCGACTGTTGCGCAGCAAGCCCCATCTTCACGGCCCAGCATCCATCGTCGAGCGTCACCTCGATCGGCCCCTCGCCGCGCACCTTTCTCGCAAACCTCAGGTGCTGGTAGAAGGTCGAGCCGTTGTGGTCGCCGGCTTCCAGCAGTTGCGGATCGACGGGGATCTCAACCTTCTTCGGCCCTCTGGGCTCACGCGGCGAGATGATCACCTGTGCCACCGGCGGCTCGCCCAGATGCTCCGGCCAGAACCGTCCGGGGCCCGGAACCTTACACTCGATCTTGCCCTTGGGGCCGATCGCCGAAATTTCCTCCTGGTAGCGGGCGCCTTCGGCGAACATGCAAAGCTCCAGCATGGCCCGCGCACCGGACGCGAAATCGACGATAACATAGGCATGGTCCCAGATGTCCGGCGTGCGACCCTCATGCACCTCGTCCAGATGGTTGACCGCCTGCCCGCCCGAGGCCATCACCCGCACCGGGTCCGACCTCAGGATGTGGCGCATCAGATCAAAGAAATGGCAGCATTTCTCCACGAGCGTGCCGCCCGTCTGGCTGTTGAAGCGGTTCCAGTCGCCCACCTTCTGGAGAAAGGGAAAACGATGCTCGCGAATGGTGAGCATGCGGATGCCGCCGGTTGCCGCCTCCGCCTCGCTGATCAGCCGTGCCACCGGCGGCATGTACCGATACTCCATGGCCACCCAGATAGGCGCCGAATAGGCGTGGCGAAGTACCTCCACCCGCCGCATCTCCTCCGCATGGGTAAAAAGCGGTTTCTCCACGAGCACGGGAAGCGGCCGGATCGACGCGACCGTCTCCAGTTGCCCCAAATGATACTGGTTCGGGCTGGCGATCAGCAGGCAGTTCACCGCATCGACAGCCAGAAGCTCCTCGATGGTATCGACGAAGACCGCCCCAGGCGCGGCTTCCGCAGCTCGCGCCCGCATGGTGGCGTCCGGCTCCAGGATGACCGCCACCTCCGCATCCCGCAGCAGGGCGATGTTGCGCAGATGCTCCTGACCCATCATGCCGCAACCGATGACACCGTAGTTCAACTTCATCTTCCAGACACCCTATTTGAGCCGCGACACATAGCGAGCGACAGCATGGTCAAGCCAGGTGCGGGATACTTCCGCACGCTTGCCGTCCTGCGCCTCGCTGATCCTGAGAATATGGACGACCGGAGCCCCCCGCTCCGGCCCGAAGCCATCCGGCACCCAGTCCGGGACGGCATCGAGCCCGATCCGGTCCTCCGCCCGCGCAATCCACAGGCCGATCCGGGTGCGGTAGTAGAGGTAGAGGGATTCGGAGAGGTCTTCCAAGGCGACATGATCGACGTAGCCGCCGTCCAGCCAGATCTCCTCGATGGCCGCGACCTTTCCGGAAAGTCGGCGCAGGCGACGGATTCGATGGCCTTCGGAACTTGTCCCGAACTCCGGAAGATCCGCAGGCTTGGAAAGCCGCTCCACGCTCAGCACCTGAGCTGTCGGAAGCCCGCCGCCTTCCAGCAGTTCTAGCCGGAACATGGCATAGACGCTCTTCGGATCGCTGACGGCGCGCACATAGTTTCCGGACCCCTGAACCCGCTCCAGCATTCCGCGCGACTGCAGTTCCGACAGCGCTTTCCGGAGGGTGCCGATGGCGATCCCCAGCCGTTCCGCCATCTCCCGTTCCGGCGGCAGCTTCTCTCCATCGATCAGCCGCCCTGCCGCGATGTCGCGGATCAGAAGCTCGGTGATCTGAAGATAGATCGGAAGACTGCCGGCGGGCTGGTTCATGAGGCTTGTCAGGGCTGGTTGTCGGGCTCACCAAATTGATACACTATTGATTTACATCAAGGCGGATGCTACGCAAGAGGAAAATCGTGATCGGGAGAGATTTTTCATGACAGTCGTGCCGGTTCGTTCTGCCGACCTTGATGCCGCGGAAGTGTCGTGGTTCGCGGCCCTCTGTTCCGATGACTACGAATATCTCGGCGTGCCGGACGGGAAGCTGCGATCGAGCTGGGAGCACTGCTCCGGCATCGTCCGCAAGGCGGAAGCTCTCGGCTTCCGCAACATCCTCTGCCCCTCCTCCTATCAGGTCGGCCAGGATACCCTCAGCTTCGTTGCCGGATGCGCGCCGATCACCGATCGGATCAACATGCTGGCCGCCATCCGCTGCGGCGAGATGCAGCCCATCATGCTGGCGCGCACCGTGGCCACCCTCGACCACATGCTGAAGGGGCGGCTGACGCTCAACGTCATCAGCTCGGATTTTCCGGGCGAAGTGGCCGACAGCGCCTTCCGCTACAAACGCAGCCATGAGGTCGTGCAGATCCTGCGCCAGGCCTGGACGCGCGACACGATCGACCACGACGGCGAAGTCTACCAGTTCAGCGGCGTGTCGACCGAGCCGGCCCGGCCCTACCAGCAGAACGGCGGCCCGCTGCTCTACTTCGGCGGCTATTCGCCCGATGCCCTGGAATTGTGCGGCGCCCAGTGCGACGTCTATCTGATGTGGCCCGAACCGAAAGAGCAGCTGGCGGAGCGCATGCGCGCGGTCCACGCGCGGGCCGAGGTGCATGGACGCAAGCTGGACTATGGTCTACGCGTCCACATGATCGTCCGCGATACCGAGCAGGAGGCGCGCGAGTATGCCGAGCATCTCGTCTCGAAGCTGGATGACGAATACGGTAAGCTGATCCGCTCGAGGGCCCACGACAGCATTTCGCTGGGCGTCGCACACCAGGCGCGGGCCCGCGAACTGGCAGATCAGTTCGGCTATATCGAGCCCAACCTCTGGACCGGCATCGGCCGCGCCCGCTCCGGCTGCGGTGCAGCCCTGGTCGGCTCCGTGGATCAGGTGCTGACGGAAATCGAGGCCTATCGGAAGATGGGTATTCGCGCCTTCATCTTTTCCGGCTATCCGCATCTCGACGAGGCGGAACACTTCGGCACGAAAGTGCTTCCGCATCTGAAGACCTGTTCGCTGCCACACGCCTACGGCCGCGTCCCGAAAGAAACCCCAGCGACACCGCTGGGCACTGGAGAACGCCACTGATGGACCGCATTTCCCTTTCACCAGACCTCACCGTCAGCCGCATCATCTACGGCATGTGGCGGCTGGGCGACGCTGCAGACACCTCGCCCGCCCATGTGCAGGAAAAGGTCGAGGCGTGCCTGGGGCAAGGCATCACCACCATGGACCAGGCGGACATCTACGGCGGCTACACCGCGGAAGCCATCTTCGGCGGGGCCTTGAAGGCGGCACCGCATCTGCGCGAAAAACTCGAGATCATCACCAAATGCGGCATCGTTGTTCCGGCCGGTCGTCATTCCGCGTCACGGGTCAAGCATTACGACACCAGCGCTGCACATATCACCGCCTCGGTCGAAGCGTCCCTGCGCGACATGGCGACCGATTACATCGATCTCCTCCTCATTCACCGCCCCGATCCACTGATCGACCCCGACGAGACAGGAACGGCGCTCGATGAACTGGTGGCATCCGGCAAGGTGCGTGCAGTCGGCGTCTCGAACTTCCGGCCCTGGGATTTCTCGCTGCTGCAATCGTCTATGGAGACAAACCTCGTCACCAACCAGATCGAGGTGAGCCTTCTCGCCACCGACGCCTTCACAAACGGTGACCTGGCCTATCTCCAGGAGCGGGTGATTGCGCCGATGGCCTGGTCCCCGCTCGGTGGCGGCGCGCTGTTTTCGGGTGACCGCCCCGAGTTGCAGGCCAAGCTCACGGCGCTCGCTGCCGAACAGGGCGTCGAGCCGAGTGCAATGGCGATTGCCTGGCTGCTGCGCCATTCCGCTGAGATCCTCCCCGTCATGGGCACCAACAACCTCGACCGCATCCGCAGTTTGGCAGACGCGACCAAGGTGGAACTCGATCGGCAGACATGGTTCGAGCTCTACACCCTGGCGATCGGCAAGGAGGTCCCCTGATGACGAGCACCACGGATAGCACCGTCTCGCCGGAAATGCTGATCGTCCCGGAACAGGGAGATCAGCGTGCTTATCGGAACGCGCTCG
>JBKBXP010000052.1:0-15013 GCA_046314035.1 Pseudorhizobium sp.
ACTGGGCGGCGCAGCCCTTCTTCACGGTCGTCGTCACCTTTGTCTTCGGCCCCTATTTCGTTGCCCGCCTGACGCAGGACCCGGTTTCGGCGCAGGCAGCATGGGCCAACATGGCCACGATCTCGTCGCTGGTGATCGCGATCCTGTCTCCCGTCCTGGGCGCGATTGCCGATCGGTCCGGGCCCCGCAAGCCCTGGATCCTTTGTTTTGCAGCCGTGAAGATCATCTGTCTGTCTCTGCTCTGGTTTGCGGCCCCCGGCTCGCCCCTGATCTGGCCACTGGTGCTGATGATCCTTGCCTCCATCGCGGCAGAGTTCTCGATCGTCTTCAACGATTCCATGATGCCGCGGCTGGTCGGCCCGGATGACGTGGGTCGGGTCTCGAACATCGCCTGGGGCCTGGGATATCTTGGCGGTATGATCGTACTGATCCTGGTGGTAACCCTGCTTGCCGGCAGCCCGGACACGGGACTGACGCTGATCGGCATCGAACCGCTTTTCGGGCTCGATCCGGCCCTCGGCGAGGACGCCCGCATCACCGGACCCATTGCCGCGGTCTGGTATCTCCTGTTCATCCTGCCGATGCTGCTGTTCACGCCGGACGCCACCAGAGGCGAACCCATGCGCCAGGCTGTGCGCAGCGGCCTGCGCGACCTGCGCGGCACCATCGGCGAATTGAGAGAAAAGCCGGGGATAGCCAAATTCCTGATCGCGCGCATGCTCTATCAGGACGGCGTCAACGGGCTGCTCATTCTCGGCGGCGCCTTCGCCGCCGGCATGTTCGGCTGGGCGACGATCGAGATCGGAGTCTACGGCATCCTATTGAACGTCATCGCCATCTTCGGGTGCTTCGTTGCCGGACGGCTCGATCTGCGCCTCGGATCGAAGGCGGTGGTCGTGATCAGCCTCGTCCTGCTGCTGACCGCCACGGTCGGTATTGTCTCCACCGGCCCAGGCTACGTCTTCTTCGGTCTGCTGCCGCTTGGGCTGGAGGACTCGGGGGGCTTGTTCGGCACCGCCGCGGAAAAGGCCTATGTGCTGTTCGGCCTTTTGATCGGCATCGCCTTCGGCCCCGTGCAGGCCTCCTCCCGCTCCTATCTGTCGCGCAGCGTCAGCCTTGGCGATGCCGGTCGCTACTTCGGCATCTATGCCCTCTCGGGTCGGGCCACCAGCTTCATGGCGACCCTGCTTTTCTCGATGGTCACCTATGCCAGCGGCTCGGCGCGGCTCGGCATGGCAACGCTCATCCTCTTCCTGGTGGCAGGCCTGCTGCTTCTCCTGCGCACGCCCTATCCGGCCAACCGCCCGGATCGCTGACAGCTAGTGCCGGAAGTGCCGCATGCCGGTAAACACCATCGCCACGCCGTGCGCGTTGGCGGCGTCGATGACCTCCTGATCGCGCATCGATCCGCCCGGCTGGATGACGGCGGTGGCACCTGCGGCGATCGCCGACAGCAGCCCGTCCGCAAACGGGAAGAAGGCTTCCGAGGCCACCGCTGATCCCTTCGTCATCGGCTCCGGCCAGCCCATCACCTGCGCCGCCTCTTCCGCCTTGATGCCGGCGATCCGGGCCGAGTCGATGCGGCTCATCTGTCCCGCGCCGATGCCGGCCGTCTGTCCGCCCTTGGCATAGACGATGGCGTTCGACTTGACGTGCTTGGCCACCTTGTAGGCGAACTTCATGTCTTCCAGCTCGCGGTCGGTCGGAGCCCGCGTCGTCACGACGCGCAGGTCGATATCCTCGATCATGCCGTTGTCGCGGGTCTGGACCAGCAACCCGCCCGAGACTGTCTTGGCGGTGATCCCGCGCGAACGCGGATCCGGCAGGCCGCCGGTCTCCAGGAGGCGCAGGTTCGGCTTCCTGGCGATCACCGCCTTCGCCTCGTCGGTCACCTCGGGGGCGATGATGACTTCGGTGAAGAGCTTGACGATCTCCTCCGCCGTCTCGGCGTCGAGCAGCTGGTTGAGCGCGATGATGCCGCCGAACGCCGATGTCGAGTCACAGGCGAGCGCCCGCAGATAGGCTTCCTTCAGCGACGGACCGGTAGCGACACCGCACGGATTGGCGTGTTTGATGATCGCGCAGGCGGGGCCCTGGCTCGGCGAAAACTCGGCGATCAGCTCGAAGGCGCCATCTGTGTCGTTGATGTTGTTGTAGGACAGCTGCTTGCCCTGCAGCAGCTTGGCGGTTGCAACGCCTGGCCGGTTCTCTCCGGTGACATAGAAGCCGGCGCTCTGGTGCGGGTTCTCGCCATAGCGCATCTCCTCCTTCAGCACTCCGCCGATAGTCCGGTACCGCGGGATCTCGATGTCGAGCGCTTCGGCGAACCAGTTGGAGATCGCCGTATCGTAGGCTGCGGTCCGGGCATAGGCCTTGGCCGCCAGCTTCTGGCGGTAGGCATAGACCGTCCGGCCCTCGTTGGTCCGCAACGCCTCGATCAGCGCCGGATAGTCCGAAGGATCGACGACGACCGTGACATAGGCGTGGTTCTTGGCAGAAGCACGGATCATGGCAGGACCGCCGATGTCGATGTTCTCGACCGTGGTCGGATAGTCGCCGCCTGCCGCCCGAACGTCCTCGAAAGGATAGAGGTTGATGACGGCAAGGTCGATGCCCTCGATGCCGTGTGCCTTCATCGCCGCGACGTGTTCCGCATCGTCGCGGATGGCCAGCAGGCCACCGTGAACATTCGGGTGCAGGGTCTTGACCCGGCCGTCCATGATTTCCGGGAAGCCGGTCACGGCGGATACATCCGTGACTGCCAGTCCGGCGGCCTCGATGGCCTTGTGCGTTCCTCCGGTCGACAGAAGCCGCACGCCCTGCTCCACGAGCGCCTGCGCCAGCTCGACGATCCCGGTCTTGTCGGACACCGAAAGCAGCGCCGTGCGGATCTTGACCTGATCTGGAGCGGGGATCTTCTTGGATACGACGGCCATCGGCTTGCTTCTCCGGATTATGCCGCCACGCGGCTAGGGCAGTTGGGGCCGCGTAGCATAGGTTTTCGTCGGAAGAAACGGCTATTCCACCCGCTTCAGCATCCACCGTATGTCCGGCGAGCTTGGTGCCGAGAAGGCAATGACGATCTGCTGGCTCTGGCGCAAGCCAGAGGCGTCGGCAAAGAAGATATCCTCCTCGATGGTGATGGAGAGGCCCGGTGCCGAAAATTGCCAGGCCTCGCCATCGGGCGCCACCATCATCACGCTCTCCTGATCCTGTCGCGAAAGCGCGATCGCCGGATGGACGTGGAACCGTGCTTCGGCTGAAAGCTCGCCGTCCTTGGCACGTTGGCCATCCGGCACGAAGAGGCGATCGTGTCCCTTGATCTTGTTGCCCTTGCTGCTGAGGCCGATTTCCCGTTCGTGCAGATAGCCGAACTCCTGCAGGTAGCCGTCGTGAACGGCTCGCAGCCAGTCGTTTCCATGCTGATCTTCGGACCGCTCGACCTCGACAGCTGTGGCGCTGGCAAGGATCGAGGCGCGGCAGAAAGGCGAGCGGATGATCCGGCTTGAGGATGTCTCGTTCAGAGTTACCGTCGAATGCGCGGCAGTTGAACGGGTGAGCCGGCGGTAACTGCGGCTGGCAAACTTCGGCGCACCGCAGTTGACGATGAACCGATGCCGGGCCGATGACATTTCAAACGAGAGACAGCCTGCATGCGCGCGCTGCGACAGATCCGGCGAAAGCGGCTTCCCCGTATCCACGATGACCGCCACGCCTTCCGCCGCCAGCCGATGATAGCACGCGTGGGGCAGCGACTTGAACGGTTTGCCGCCCGTTTCGTCGTAGCGCAGCACCGACATCAACTCGCTCGCTGGCGTCGATGTGGCGCCGTTGAAAAGCGCCAGATCGCCGTCCTGGTGCCGGAAGAAGCGCAGCGCCGGATACATCCGGTCAATGGTGGGGATCAGCTTCGGCGGCACGTCATGCCCCAGGTTGATGTAGGTCTGGCGCAGCGGCAGCAGGTCGAGAAGCAGGTCGAGGATGGCGCGCGGATTGCGCGAGACATGCGCCCCATCCGGCAGGATCTGACGCTCCAGCTCCCGGTCGAGTCGTCCCCCTTCGCGCTTGATGAAGGCGTTGCGCGTCGGCATCGACACGGAGGCCATGGCGAGCGCGATGCGGATCCGCAACCGGGTCTCGTCCATCGGCAGGCCACGCACGATCCGCCGCAGGTAACGAACCTGGAAGCTGAGGTTCTTCATGAAGCGGCGATAGAAGCCTGCCTCCGCTCCCTGCAGCACCACCGTTGAATGCGACAGCCAGGCGATGACCCGCTCCGCAACGACGTTCGGCTCCCAGGCGATGCCGCTCGTCCGGCGCCCATGCAGCAGGATCCAGCTCGCCACGAGAGTGCGTGTGTGGGCGCAGGCGACTTCGGTGCGCTGCGCGCGAATGTGCCGCAGCCAAGCGAAGGAATGCAGGCGTTCAGCAAAGGCCTTCGACGGCAATTCGGCAGCAAAGGGCGAGGCCCCTTGCGTATCGAGCGAGAAGCCGGCCAGCGGAAAGCGGCCTTCGGCTATTTCCTGCGCGACGAACGGGTCGATGGCGCGCAGGTCGGTGGGAGCGACGACAAGTCGATCGGGGACCTGAGCGGCGAACGGCGAGAGGATCAGCCGCAAGCGCGCTGTCCGCCGGTACAAACGGCGGAGGATCTCCCGTAGGCCGAACGCCGCGAGCCGTCGGCGATCCGCGAACTGCATGATCAATTTGGGACACTCCGCAGGATCGACCGTCGCGCTGCGCGATCGCTACCCCTTTAGCCTCTTCGAATATAATCCGCTGCTATGGTAAAGAAAAGCTTACCGGCGCCGCAGGACGCATGCGAAGAATCCGTCCATGCCACCTGTGAGCCCGTCTGCCGCAGGCAACATGGCAGGTGTCGTCCGGAATTCGCCCAGTGGCGAGATCGCAGTCTCGAGACCCGGCCACTGCGCCGGATCGACCGGGACCCTTTCGAGGCCGGGATCCTGGTTTAGGATATCCGCCACGAGCTCCTCCCCCTCGAGCGGATCGAGCGAGCAGTTCGAGAACACGATCAGGCCGCCCGGTCTGACGAGCGTCACGGCATGCCGAAGCATCTTGGCCTGCAGCGCCGCGAGCTTGGCGATATCGCCCGGGCCCTTGGTCCACAGAACATCGGGATGGCGCCTGGTCGTGCCGGTGGATGAGCAGGGCGCGTCCAGAAGAACGCCGTCGAGAAGGACCTCGGGATGGAATTCGAACAGATCGCCCTGGACGAGTTCGGCATTCAGCTTCAGGCGGCCGAGGTTCTCCTTCAGGCGCACCAGCCGGTTTGCGGATTGCTCGACGGCAATGACGGTGGCACCTGCCGCGGCGAGCTGGGCGGTCTTGCCGCCGGGGGCAGCGCAGAGGTCGGCAATGCGCCATCCCTTGATGTCGCCGAACAGTTTCGCCGGAATGCTGGCGGCCACGTCCTGGACCCACCATTCGCCCTCGTCGTAGCCGGGCAGGGACGCGACCGAGCCCTGGAAGACCGGGAGCCGGATACTTCCGGTCGGCAGCACACGGCCGCCGAACTTTTCCGCCCAGCCATGGGGGTCGGATTTGACGGTGATGTCGATGGCCGGCGGGATGAGCTGCGCCTCGGCGATCCGCTGCGCTTCGTCACTGCCGTAGGTGGAGACGAGCCGGGCCATGAACCAGTCGGGCACCGGCGAAACGGCCGAGGTCTGGTCGAGAATATCCTGCTTCTCCCGGACCAGCCGGCGCAGCACCGCATTCACAAGCTTGGCAAAACGTCGGTTGCGGGGGTCGCGATGCGCCTGCTCCACGGCGATGTCCACCACCGCATGGGCGGGCACATCGAGATGCAGGATCTGCGCCGCTGCCACGACGAGCACGTGGTGAAGAGCGCGGGCACCCTCCGGCAGCGGGCTGTCGAGGAGCAGCGCAATCGCTGCCTCCAGCCGGGGCAGGTGCCGCAGCGCGGAATTCAGAATGGCACGCGCCAGCGCCCGGTCGGCATCGCTCAGCTGCTTGTAGGAGGCATTGCCATGGACCATGTCCAGCATCCCGTCGAGCGGGATCTTCCGGTCGACCGCGGCCGCCAGGGTCTTGGAAGCAGTGGCACGAACCTCGAAGCCGGCCTTGTCCGGATGGGGCGCTGCCGCCTGGCGATCATTCTCCGATGCGGGCTGTCTTGGCTGGTGGTAGGATTTTTTGTTCTTTTTCTCTTGGTTCAAGACCAGGGTCCCTTGCGCGGCTCGGATGGGGCGCGGCCCGAGCCGGTTTCAGGAACGGTGCGCGCAGTGCGCGTCGGTCTAGCAGCACCGAAGCCGGGCGTCGACCCGCCGCGGCCGATCTCGCCCGCCAGCTTCTGGAGGGCAGCAATCCGGTTGTCGGTGTTCGGGTGGGTGGAAAACAGGTTGTCCATCCGCTCTCCCGACAGCGGGTTGATGATGAACATATGCGCCGTCGCCGGATTGCGCTCCGCATCGTTGTTGTGGATCACCTGCGCAGCGCCGGCGATCTTGCCGAGCGCGGACGCGAGCCACAGCGGGTTGCCGCAGATCTCCGCACCGCGCTTGTCGGCCGAATACTCGCGGGTCCGGCTGATCGCCATCTGCACCAGCATGGCCGCGAGGGGCGCGACGATCATGGCAACGATGACGCCGATGAAGCCCAGCGGATTGTTGTTGTCGCGGTTGCCGCCGAAGAAGAAGGCGAAGTTGCCGAGCATCGAGATCGCACCGGCAAGCGTCGCGGTCATAGTCATCGTCAGGGTATCGCGGTTCTGGATGTGGGCAAGCTCGTGGGCCATCACGCCGGCGACCTCCTCCGGCGTCAGCCGCTGCAGAAGGCCGGTGGACGCGGCCACGGCAGCATTCTGCGGGTTGCGGCCTGTCGCAAAGGCATTCGGCTGCGGGCTGTCATAGACGTAGACCTTCGGCATCGGCAGTCCGGCGTTGGCCGAAAGCGTCCGCATCATCTGGTAGAGTTCAGGGGCATTGCCTTCGTCCACTGGCTGCGCCCGATAGGCGGACAGCACCATCTTGTCGGAATTCCAGTAGGAGAAGAGGTTCATGCCTGCAGCGATGAGGAAGGCGATCATCATGCCGGCGCGACCGCCGATCAGCAGACCGACGCCCATGAACAGGGCCGTCATGAAGGCCAGAAGCATCGCGGTGCGCATCATGTTCATTGTCAGTCTCCAGATGGCTTTATCGCCGGGGTCGAACAGTCTATGATGTGGTCTATCCCGCTTTTCTTTTCAATATGACCCACGGCGGCGTGAATGATCCAGGAACCCGACAACGACAACAGCAGCACGACGGACAGCGAGCCGGCCTTGAAGAAGCCGCTGTCTCCGGCCGCACAGCGCGCGCTTGAAGAAGCAGAGCAGCGCCGCAAGGCGGAAGCCCAGGCCAATCTGCCGACCGAACTCGGCGGCCGCGGTGGCGCCGACCCCTCCCGTTTTGGCGACTGGGAGATCAACGGCCGCGCGATCGACTTCTAGAGGCTATTAGTCCTATTGACTTCTACCATGATAAGGAATTTATTCCTCATCATGCGAAGCATTGTCTCCACACTTCTCTTTCTCCTGCCTTTCGCGGTCGCGCAAGCAGCGGCACGTGACGAGATTGCGGGACCTGTGGAAGCCGAGATCCTGCGCATCATCGACGGCGACACGCTGCTCGTCGAAGCGAGGCCCTGGCCGCAGCAGAAAGTCGAAGTCTACGTCCGCATCCGCGGCATCGATACGCCCGAGATCCGGTCGAAATGCCTCAACATACGCCAGGCGGGCGAGACCGCGCGGCGGGCTCTGGAGCTATTGGCTCCGACGTCGTCGCGCATCCAGCTCAGCCGCATCTCCGGCGACAAATATTTCGGTCGGGTGGTTGCGGATGTGACGCTCGACGGTGGCGTGCAGGCGGCGGACTACATGCTGCTCGCAGGGCTGGCGCAAAGCTATGACGGCGGGCGAAAGGCTCCGGTGCTCTGCGAACCGGAATGAGCGTTCGCCAGCCTTGCTTCACCTCTCAAAGATGTTAGCGTTCGCGCATATTCCTCTCGCGAAGCGGAATGCGATGAGATCCTTCTTCATTTCGGTAGCAATCTTGGTCTCGCTTGTCTCTGAAGCACCGGCGCAAGGATCCGGGCGGACCTGCAAGCAGATGGACAGCTGCGAGGAAGCCGTGGAAAGATGGTGCGGTGGATATCGCAGGGCCGATGCCGACAAGGACGGCATCCCGTGCGAAAATCTCTGCCGCAGTCGCACGCAGGTGGAAGAAATCCAGTCCAGGATCGGCTGGTGAAGGCCACCCTCTCGAATGAGGGCAGCCTTCTTTTGGATCAGACGGCCTTGTTCTGGCGGTTCTCGATCAGGTCCTCGACGACGCCAGGATCGGCCAGCGTCGAGATATCCCCCAGCGCGCCGAAGTCGTCCTCGGCGATCTTGCGAAGGATGCGCCGCATGATCTTGCCGGAGCGCGTCTTCGGCAGACCCGGCGAGAACTGGATCTTGTCGGGCGTGGCGATCGGCCCGATCTCGCTTCTGACATGCTTGATCAGCTCCTGGCGGAGCGCATCGTCCCCCTCGTTGCCGGACATCAGCGTCACATAGCAGTAGATGCCCTGACCCTTGACGCTGTGCGGATAGCCGACGACGGCCGCTTCCGAGACCATGTCATGCGACACCAGTGCCGACTCCACTTCCGCCGTACCGAGACGGTGCCCGGAAACATTGAGCACGTCGTCGACGCGACCGGTGATCCAGTAGTAGCCATCCGCATCGCGGCGGCAGCCGTCACCGGTGAAGTATTTGCCCTTGTAGGTCGAGAAATAGGTCTGGATGAAGCGCTCGTGGTCTCCGTAGACCGTACGCATCTGGCCTGGCCAGGAATCCGCGATGCAGAGATTACCGTCCGCCGCGCCTTCCAGCACCTTGCCTTCGTTGTCGACGAGCTCTGGCTTCACCCCGAAGAACGGCACAGTGGCCGAGCCGGGCTTCAGTGCGGTCGCACCCGGCAGCGGTGTGATCATGTGGCCGCCGGTCTCCGTCTGCCACCAGGTATCGACTACCGGGCAGCGGCTGTCGCCGACCACCTTGTAATACCACTCCCAGGCTTCCGGATTGATCGGCTCCCCGACCGTGCCAAGCAGCCGCAGGCTGGCCCTCGATGACCGTTTCACGAAGTCGTCACCGGCACCCATCAGCGAACGGATGGCGGTTGGCGCCGTGTAGAAGATGTTGACCTTGTGCTTGTCGATGACCTCCCAGAACCGCCCCTGGTCGGGAAAGTTCGGCACGCCCTCGAACATCAGCGAAGTGGCGCAATTCGCCAGCGGTCCATAGACGATGTAGGAATGCCCCGTCACCCAGCCGACGTCGGCCGTACACCAGTAGACGTCCCCGTCATGGTAATCGAAGACGTATTCATGCGTCATCGCCGCATAGACGAGATAGCCGCCGGTGGTGTGCAGCACGCCCTTCGGCTTGCCCGTCGAGCCCGACGTATAGAGAATGAAGAGCGGATCCTCGGCCTTCATTTTCACCGGCTCGCAGTGCGGCTTCGCCTTGGCGACTTCCTCGTGGTACCAGAGATCCCGTCCCGGTGCCCAGTTGACCTTGCCCCCGGTGCGGCGGATCACCAGCACGTTGTTGACGGTCGCATACTGGCGCGCCGCGATGTGGATCGCCTTGTCGGTGTTTTCCTTGAGCGGCACCGGCTTGCCGCCGCGCACACCCTCGTCGCAGGTGATGACGAAACAGGACTGGCAGTCGACGATGCGTCCGGCCAGTGCCTCGGGCGAGAAACCGCCGAAGACCACCGAATGGACGGCGCCGATGCGGGCGCAGGCGAGCATCGCATAGGCGGCCTCGGGGATCATCGGCATGTAGATGGTGACGCGATCGCCCTTCTTGACGCCACGCTGTTTCAAGACGTTCGCGAGCCGGCAGACCTGATCGTAGAGCTGGTTGTAGGTGATCTTCTTGTCGATATACGGATTGTCACCTTCCCAGATCAGGGCGGTGCGTTCGCCGTGCGTCTTCAGGTGGCGGTCGATGCAATTATAGGAGACGTTGGTAAGCCCGTCCTCGAACCACTTGATCGACACTTTTCCCTTGAAGGAGGTGTTTTTCACCTTGGTGTAGGGCTTGAACCAGTCGATTCGCTTGCCGTGCTTGCCCCAAAACTTGTCGGGATCCTCGACGCTTTCCTCGTACCACTTCTCGTACTTGTCCTTGTCGATCAGCGCCATGCTCTTGGTGGCACGCGACACAGGATAAACCTTCTCGGACATGGTCTCCTCCCCATTTCGTCACGACGAAGCCGGACTAAAGTTCCGGATCATCAAGCATACATATCAGGTGGATCCGGACCAGCAATTAGACAAACGGTTCATGTTGCGTGATATTTGCATTTCCGCCGTTTTCCGGATATAGACGCGTCGAATTCCCGGAAATGGTGGTTGATACCCACGGCCCGCGACACCGGCGCGGACGGACAGAGGAACTATATCCATGGCTCAACAATTGCTTATGCCGAAGGCGACTGCGGTCTGGCTAGTCGACAACACGGCACTTTCCTTCGACCAGATTGCGCAGTTCTGTAAGCTGCACCCGCTGGAGGTGAAGGCAATCGCTGACGGCGAAGCAGCACAGGGGATCAAGGGCCTTGATCCGATCGCCACCGGGCAGCTGTCGCGCGACGAGATCCAGCGCGCCGAAGCCGACATCAACCACCGGCTGAAGCTGTCCGAGCCGAAGGTCCGCGTTCCCGAATCAAAGCGCCGCGGCCCGCGTTATACGCCGGTGTCGAAGCGCCAGGACCGCCCCAACGCCATTCTCTGGCTGGTGCGCAACCACCCGGAATTGAAGGATGCGCAGATCTCGCGTCTCGTCGGCACCACCAAATCGACGATCGAGCAGATCCGTGACCGCACCCATTGGAACGCCACCAACCTGTCGCCGATGGATCCGGTAACACTGGGCCTCTGCAGCCAGATCGACCTCGACCTGGAAGTCGAGCGCGCCTCCAAGGGCAAGCCGCTTCCCACGGCAGCCGAACTCGGCGCGACGCTGCAATCCGCATCGGAAACCGAAAACCTCGACTTCAACTATCGCAATGATCGCGAAGAAGAGAAGGAAATCGACGCCGACGCCGTCTTCGCGAAGCTGAGCTCGCTGAAGTCCGCCCCGCGCGACGAAGACGAGGACGACAACCGCTTCTGATCTCCGCTATCGTTGCACCACTTCGAAACCCCGGTCCTGCCGGGGTTTTCTCGTTATGCGTCCTGTCGGATCGCCGGCGCCACCCGCGCATATCCACGCTGCCGCAGGATCTCGGCGATCTCATCGAGGATACCCGGATCGTCGATGGTGGCCGGCATGGTCCACGGCATCCCGTCGGCAATCTTCTGCATCGTGCCGCGCAGGATCTTGCCGGACCGGGTCTTCGGCAAGCGCTGCACCACCATGGCGGTGCGGAACGCCGCCACGGGACCGATCTCGCTGCGGACGAGATCGATGACTTCTCGTTCCACGACGCCCTGATCGCGCGAAACCCTGTTCTTCAGCACCAGGAAACCGCAGGGCACCTGACCCTTCAACGCGTCCGCGACGCCCACGACGGCGCATTCCGCCACGTCCGGGTGCATGGCGCAAACCTCTTCCATCGCCCCGGTTGAAAGCCGGTGGCCGGCGCAGTTGATGATGTCGTCCGTCCGCGCCATCACGAAGAGATAGCCCTCGTCGTCCATCAGCCCGGCATCGGCTGTCTTGTAGTAGCCCGGGAATTCCTCCAGGCATGACTGGCGAAACCGCTCGTCGGCGTTCCAGAAACTGACCAGGCAGCCGGGCGGAAGCGGAAGCTTCACCACGATATTGCCCAGCGTGCCGCGCGGCACCGGATGACCGGCATCGTCCAGCACCTCGATGGCATATCCGGGCATGGGCATGGTCGGAGAGCCTGCCTTGAAGGGCAAGAGGCCGAGGCCAGCCGGATTGCCGACCATCGGCCAGCCGGTCTCCGTCTGCCACCAGTGATCGATCACCGGAACCTTGAGCACGCTCTCCGCCCATTTCAGCGTCTCCGGATCGGCCCGCTCACCGGCGAGAAACAGTGCCCGCAAGCCGCTGAGATCATGGTGCCGGACGTGCTCGCCATCCGGATCGTCGCGTCGAATGGCACGAAAGGCCGTCGGCGCGGTGAACAGCACCTTCACGTCATAGTCGGACACGATCCGCCAGAAGGCGCCCGCATCCGGTGTCCCGACCGGCTTGCCTTCGAACAGGACCGTCGTGCTGCCGGACAGCAGCGGCGCGTAGACGATATACGAGTGGCCAACTACCCAGCCGATGTCGGAGGCCGTCCAGAACACTTCGCCGGGCTTCACGCCATAGAGGTTCTCCATCGTCCACTGGAGCGCCACCATATGCCCGCCGTTGTCGCGCACCACGCCCTTCGGCTGGCCCGTCGTGCCGGATGTGTAGAGAATATAGAGCGGATCGGTGGCGGCGACGGCCACGCAGTCGACGACGGTGCCGTTGACCTTCTCCACCTCGACCGCCTGCCGGAAATCCACGTCGCCGTGCTCGTAGCGCAGCGGCGCATGCAGTTCGTCGCGCTGCAGGATGAGGCAGAAGTCCGGCTTTACCTTCGCCATGTCGACCGCATGATCGAGCAGCGGCTTGTAGGACACCACCCGGCCCGGCTCCAGGCCGCAGCTGGCGCTGACCACCAGTTTGGCGCCGCTGTCGTCGATGCGCTTGGCCAGCTCATGGGCCGCAAAGCCACCAAAGACCACCGAATGCACCGCCCCGAGCCGCGCACAGGCCAGCATCGAGAAAACCGCCTCCGGAACCATGGGCATGTAGATGATCACCCGGTCGCCCTTGCCGACGCCGTGGTTGCGCAGCACCGCGGCAATCGCCTGTACCTCGGCCAGCACCTCGTCATAGGTGAAACTGGTCTTCGTGCCGTTCATCGCGCTGTCGTAGATCAGCGCCCTCTGGCTTCCCAAACCGGCCTTCACGTGACGGTCGAGGCAGTTGTGGCAGGTGTTCGTTTCACCGCCGACAAACCAGCGCCCATAGGCGCCCTGGTTGGGGTCAAACACCCGCTCGACCGGCTTGAACCAGTCCAGCGCTTCGGCCGCCCGCAGCCAGAAAGCCTCCGGGTCCGCCTGCCATTTGGCATAGACGTCGAAATAAGTGTTCTGCATCTGCTCCTCCCATGGTCCCAGCGCAGCCTCAGGGACACTTGTAGGATGAGCCAGAAGAGACTGGAAAGCCAGACTTAAGGGCTAGGGCCGCTTAGCGATTGCCAAACACGGCCGAGCCGACACGCACACTCGTCGCACCGAACTCGATGGCCGTCTCGAAATCTCCCGACATGCCCATCGAGAGTTTTTCCACGCCACTCTCGCGGGCGAGCTTGGCAAGCAGAGCAAAATGCGGACCCGGATTTTCGTCTGCAGGCGGGATGCACATCAGGCCCTCCACCAAGAGCCCCAGTTCATCGCGGCAGAGGCGCACGAAATCTGCGGTCTCATCCGGGGCGATGCCGGCCTTCTGCGGTTCCATGCCCGTGTTGACCTGAACGTAGAGCCGCGGAAACCGCCCCTGCCGCTTCATCTCGTCGGCGAGCGCGCGGGCGATCTTCTCGCGATCCACCGTTTCGATCACGTCAAACAGCGCGACGGCGTCGGCCGCCTTGTTGGATTGCAGCGGCCCGATGAGGTGCAATTCGATACCCTCGAACTCCGCCTTCAGCGTCGGCCACTTCCCCTGGCTTTCCTGAACGCGGTTCTCGCCGAACACCCGCTCGCCGGCCTCGAGCACCGGCCGGATCGCATCGGCCTCGAAGGTCTTGGAGACGACAACGAGGGTGACGGATCCTTCCGGACGTTTCCCGACACGTTCGGCTGCCAACATCCGGGCGCGAACTTCCTTCAGCCTATCCTCGACGGTCATGCTTTTCCCTCGCGTTTGATTGCAGACGACTTAGGCCGCAAGGCGCGGCATGCCAAGAGGTGCGCTGCCCCAACGCGGCCAACTTCCATTGCCAATATCCCTGTAAAACTTGACGCTTGCAGGCTTTCGTGGTGAAGGTCTGGCCAATCTTTCTGAAGTTTTCCCGGATAATATTGATATGGCGAGTGAACGTTACAATCCGCGCGAGGCCGAGCCACGCTGGCAAGAGAAGTGGTCGGGTGCCAAGGTCTTCGAGGCCGACAACGCCGATCCGCGCGAAAAGTACTACGTCCTCGAAATGTTTCCCTATCCCTCGGGACGCATCCACATGGGCCATGTCCGCAATTATGCGATGGGCGATGTTGTGGCGCGCTACAAGCGGGCGAGGGGATACAATGTTCTCCATCCCATGGGGTGGGACGCCTTCGGCATGCCGGCGGAAAACGCCGCACGTGACAACAAGGTTCACCCCAAGGAGTGGACCTACCAGAACATCGCTTCGATGAAGCTGCAGCTGAAGGCCATGGGGCTGTCGCTGGACTGGTCGCGCGAATTCGCCACTTGTGACGTCGAATACTACCAGCGTCAGCAGCACCTCTTCCTCGACATGATGGAAAAGGGCCTCGTCTACCGCAAGCAGTCCAAGGTGAACTGGGATCCGGTCGATCAGACGGTGCTGGCGAATGAACAGGTGATCGACGGTCGCGGCTGGCGCTCGGGAGCACTTGTCGAGCAGCGCGACCTCATCCAGTGGTTCTTCAAGATCACAGACTTCAGCCAGGATCTGCTCGATTCGCTCGAGACCCTCGACCAGTGGCCGGAGAAGGTCCGGCTGATGCAGAAGAACTGGATCGGGCGCTCGGAAGGCATGACGATCCGCTGGGAGGTCGTGCCGGGGACGGCGCCGATCGGCCAGAACGAGATCCCCGTCTATACCACCCGCCCCGACACGCTGTTCGGCGCCTCATTCCTGGCGATCGCCGCCGATCACCCGATGGCACGGGATGCCGCGAAGGCGAATCCGGCTATCGAAGCCTTCTGCGACGAGTGCCGCCACCACGGCACCTCGCTGGC
>JBKBXP010000053.1:0-14918 GCA_046314035.1 Pseudorhizobium sp.
ATATTGCCGCCGATGGTGCAGGCGAGCTGCGAGCTCGGATCGGGCGCGTAGAAGAAGCCTTCGGGGCTGACGGCATCGGATATGCTGAGATTGGTGACGCCTGCCTGGACAGTGGCGGTGCGGTTGGCCGGGTCCACTTCGAGGATACGGGTCATCTTCGACAGGCCGACCACCACCGCGTCTTCCTGCGGAATCGCGCCGCCCGACAGCGAGGTCCCCGCCCCGCGCGCCACCACCGGGATGCCATAGCGGTTGCAGTATTTCATGACGGCCGCCACCTGTTCCGTCGTCTTCGGCAGGACGACGGCCAGCGGCAGACGGCGGTAGGATACGAAGGCATCCGTCTCGAAGGGCACCAGCTCTCGCGCCTCATGCACCACGCATTCGGCGGGCAGCAGATCCACGAGATCGGCAATGATTGCGGCGCGGCGTGCCAAGACACCCGCGCGGGGCTCCAGGAACTTGATTGCTTCCGACACGGCTCTTCCTCCCGGGTCACAGTGCCGCCGAGGTTTGGCAACCTCGACACAGAGGATTTACCATGGCTGATGAAGCAAGGCCAATCCTCCTGCCCCTCCACCGGCACGATTGTGTGAGCAGGGCTCAAAAAGCCGTCACTTTTGACGCTGTCAATCCTGCAAAGTCTGCAGTTTAGGATTATATTTGAACGGGGAAATAAAATGATTCGCGCTTCGTTCGCGGCGACACCGACGCCTGTACATGAAGAAGGAAAATTCTGAAAAGGACTCGACCATCTTGAACTTCGTCTCGCGCCTCAAGACAGACCTCGGATTGATGCTGCGGCGTCCGCCGAAGCAGCAGTATGCTGCGCTCTGTTACCGAACAAAAAAGAAGCAGGTCGGGCTCGAGGTTCTGCTGCTGACCAGCCGCGACACGGGCAGATGGGTCATTCCGAAAGGTTGGCCGATGGCGGACAAGAAGGCGCATACCGTTGCTGAACGCGAGGCGTACGAAGAAGCCGGCGTGAGAGGTAAAGCCGAGAAAGAGCCTCTCGGGCATTACCACTACAACAAGTCACTCAGGACCGGGCTGAAAATCCCCGTGCGCGTGCAGGTGCATGCCCTCGAGGTCCAGGAGCTCGCAAAGAACTTCCCCGAGAAGGGCAGCCGCAAGCTGGAGTGGGTATCGCTGGAGGAAGCTGCCAGCAGGGTGAACGAGCCGGAACTCAAGGCTCTCTTCTCGGCATTCGCCACGCGGCCACCCGAAGTGGCACCAAGGACAGGAACAAGCGGCTAACAGCCTCCTGTCACATAACTGTCATATTGCAATTCGCCGGCGACCCCAGTAGGCGAAGGCGAACATGGTTATCGCCCGCGACCTGGACATCGACGCGTGGCAGAGCGGTCAGCCGTGACCGTTTTCGGACAAAGGACCCCTAATGGCCCAGCAGACTCCGCGCCTCGTCAAGCAGACGCTCGACAAGGACCTGGACAAGATAACCTCCGTAGAGGCGGCGACACAGAACGTCTCACGGGGTTTTGCCGGGCTCGGGATCGCGCTGATCTTCCTTGTCGCCGCAGCGACTTTTGCCGCTGTCTATGTCATCGGCAAGCCCGGGGCCGTGATCGTCGTCGCGGCTGCAGTCGTGGGCGCCTACATGGCGATGAACATCGGCGCCAACGATGTCACCAACAACGTCGGTCCGGCCGTCGGATCAAAGGCGATGTCCATGGGGCTGGCGCTGGCGCTGGCAGCCGTGTTCGAGACTGCCGGCGCATTGATCGCAGGTGGCGACGTCGTCGAAACGGTCTCCAAGGGGATCGTCAATCCGGCACTGTTCGGGTCAACGGACATGTTCATCTGGGCGATGATGGCGGCACTTCTGTCGTCGGCGCTCTGGGTCAACCTGGCGACCTGGGTCGGTGCGCCGGTTTCAACCACGCATGCGGTTGTAGGCGGCGTCCTGGGTGCCGGCATCATGGCAGCGGGAGCGTCCGCCGTCGACTGGCCCCAGATGGCCGGGATCGCTGCAAGCTGGGTGATCTCACCCATCATGGGCGGCGTCATTGCAGCCCTTTTCCTTGCCTTCATCAAGGAATTCATCATCTACCGCCATGACAAGATCGGATCGGCACGGCGGTGGGTCCCGGTTCTGATCGGCATCATGACCGGTGCCTTCGCCGCCTATCTTGCTCTGAAGGGCCTGCGCCAGCTTTTCCACGTCTCGCTTGGCACGGCCTCGGCGATCGGCCTCAGCGGGGGGATCCTCGCCTGGGGCCTGAGCATCCCCCTTGTCCGGCGACAGTCCGAGGGACTGGAAAATCGCAACCAGTCCCTGCGAAAGCTCTTCAAGATGCCGCTGATCTTTTCAGCTGCGCTCCTCTCCTTCGCGCATGGCGCCAACGATGTGGCGAATGCCATCGGCCCCTTGGCCGCGATCGTATCGGTGGCGCAGGGCGGCAGCGTCACAAATGCGGTGACCATCCCGATCTGGGTCATGGTCATCGGTGCCGTCGGGATTTCGGTCGGTCTTCTCCTGTTCGGTCCGCGTCTCATCAAGCTCGTCGGCGAGCAGATCACCAAGCTCAACCCGATGCGTGCCTTCTGCGTCTCGCTATCGGCGGCACTGACGGTGATCGTCGCTTCATGGCTCGGGATGCCGGTCAGTTCGACTCACATCGCGGTGGGCGCCGTGTTCGGCGTCGGCTTCTTTCGCGAGTGGTACACCCGCAATTCCAGGCGGAGGATGGACTACATGCGGATGAAGGCGGACCGGTGGGAGATCGAACCCCGGCCAGAGCGCAACGCAGAGGAGCTTCGCCGCCGCTACCTGGTGCGCCGGTCGCACTTCATGACGATCGTTGCGGCCTGGGTGATTACCGTGCCTGCCGCCGGCGCACTTGCGGCGCTGCTCTATTGGGTTATGTCTCTGCTCTTCCTTTGATGGCCTGGGAAACCTGACATGCGTGCCAACTTCCGGATGCAGCGCCTTTTCGTGAATGCACCGCTTTCTGCGGGCGCCTTCGTCGAGGCAGCCGCCGATCAGTTCAACTACCTCGTCAACGTGCTGCGGCTGACGGAGGGATCGCAGATCCTCGTCTTCAACGGGCAGGACGGCGAGTGGAGCGCGAGGCTGATCTTCCCGTCACGCAAGAAGCTGGTGATCGAGGCCGTCGAGCAGGTGCGGGAGCAGCCCCAGGCTCCAGACCTGCAGTATCTGTTTGCCCCGCTCAAGGTGGGCCGGCTCGACTATATCGTCCAGAAGGCGGTGGAGATGGGGGCCGGCCTGCTGCAGCCGGTGATGACCCAGCACGTCCAGGGCAAGATCACCAACCTCGACCGGCTGCAGGCCAATGTCGTGGAGGCTGCCGAGCAGTGCGGCATCCTGTCTATCCCTGAAGTTGCTGCGCAGAAGAAGCTGCGCGACATCCTGGAGGGCTGGCCGGCCGACCGGCGCATCATCTTCTGCGACGAGGGCGACGAAAGCCAGAACCCGCTGGCGGCGCTTAACGCCATCCAGGAGAAGCGGCTGGCGCTGCTCGTCGGGCCGGAGGGCGGCTTCTCCGAAGAGGAGCGCGATCTGCTGCGCAGCCTCGATTTCGTCACGCCGATCCCGCTCGGGCCGCGCATCCTGCGGGCGGACACGGCAGCCGTGGCGGCGCTTGCTGTCATCCAGGCAACGATCGGCGACTGGCGCTGAACGGAAGCCGTTCTTTTTCTGAAAGCATCTTGAAAGAAATTCACTTGCACCGCACTTCAATCCGGTTAAAGCAGCCGGACGCGACAGATCTGTCGGTCCTACAAGGTAGTTCCCATGGCCCGTGACACCACCGACGAGACACCCCTGAATTCGGTGTCCGAGCTCTCCGACTACCTTGCCAGCGGCGCCCGCCCCGAAGACGAATTCCGGCTTGGAACCGAGCACGAGAAATTCGCCTTCTTCTTTGCCGACAACAGCCCGGTTCCCTACGAGGGCGAAGCCAGCATCTCGGCGCTCCTCACCGGCATGCAGCAGAAGCTCGGCTGGGATCCGATCATGGATCGCGACAACATCATCGGGCTTGGCGAACGCTCCGGCATGGGCGCGATCTCCATCGAGCCGGGCGGCCAGTTCGAGCTTTCCGGCGCGCCGCTCGAGACTATTCACCAGACCTGCGCGGAATCGAACCGGCATCTCGACGTCTTGCGCGAGGTGGCCGAGCCGATGGGCATCCATTTTCTCGGCATCGGCGGCAGCCCCAAATGGACACTCGCCGAGACGCCGCGCATGCCCAAATCGCGCTACGAGATCATGAGCCGCTACATGCCGAAGGTCGGTAGCCAAGGTCTCGACATGATGTATCGCACCTGCACCATCCAGGTGAACCTCGACTTCTCCTCCGAGGTGGACATGGCGCGCAAGATGCGTGTCTCCATGAAGCTGCAGCCGCTGGCAACCGCGCTGTTTTCCTCATCGCCGTTCACCGAAGGCAAGCCGAACGGGCTTCTCTCGTGGCGTGGCGACATCTGGCGCGACACCGACAACAATCGGTCCGGCCTGCTGCCCTTCGTCTTCGATGCCGACTTCGGCTTCAAAGACTATGTAGAGTGGGCGCTCGACGTGCCGATGTATTTCGTCGTCCGCGACGGGCGCTACCACGACTGCACCCATGTCACCTTCCGCCAGTTCATGAACGGCGCGCTCAAGGGCGAGATCGCCGACTGGGAGCCGACGCTCGGGGACTGGACCAACCATCTCTCGACGCTTTTCCCGGACGTGCGACTGAAGAAGTTCCTCGAGATGCGCGGTGCCGACGGCGGGCCGTGGCGGCGTATCTGCGCCCTGCCCGCGTTCTGGGTCGGACTGCTTTACGACGAGGGCGCGCTTGCCGCCGCCGAAGAATTGACGGCCAGTTGGACATACGAGGACGTCCTGGCACTGCGCAATGACGTTCCGGCAAAGGCGCTGAAGGCGCAGATCGCCGGGCGTTCGCTGCTCGATGTCGCACGGGAGGTAGTCAACATCTCGCGTGCGGGTCTTGCCTCCCGCAATCGCCTCAATGGCGAAGGCCAGGACGAGACCGTTTTCCTGGCCACCCTCGACGAGGTTCTTGCCAAGAAGGCGACCATGGCTGACGATCTGCTGATGCTCTACCACGGGCGCTGGCAGGGATCCGTCGAGCCGATTTTCGACCAGTACAAGTACTGATTGGGAGCCGGCGCAAAAACCGGTTCCCGTTGCTCACTTTCCAGATATATTGGCCCATCACGCCAATCGGGGAGGATGCTCCATGCTGCCATTGTTCGACATGATGCTGAAGGCACAGAACGGGGCGGCCATGGACGCAATGGCCAAGCAGTTCAATCTCGCCCAGGAGCAGGCCGCCCAGGCCATGGCTGCGCTGACGCCCGCCTTTTCTTCGGGCCTGAAGCGGACGGCGGCCAACCCCTATGACTTCGGGGCGCTGATGAACACGATGATGTCGGGCAGCTATGCCAAGTATTTCGAGGATCTCGGCAAGACCTTCACGCCACAGGGACTTTCGGACGGTAATGCGGTGCTGGAGAAGCTGTTCGGCTCGCCGGAGGTTTCGCGTGCCATTGCCGCGCAGGCAGAACAACTGACAGGCGTCGGCCAGGAAGTGCTCAAGAAGATGATGCCGGCTATGGCCGACATGATGATGGGTGGAATGTTCAAGCAGGCCACCGGCCAGATGCAGCAAGGCAGCGAACTCTTCGCTGCGACGCCGATGGGGCAGATGACCAAGCAATGGCTGGACAGCCTCGGGCTCCAACCGAAGCAGGCGTCCAGTCAAAACCCGATGGATGTCTTCGACAATCCCTTCATGCAGACCATGCGATCGGCCTGGGGAATGGACAAGGGGGCTTCGCCGCAGAAGCAGGCGTCGGCGGCCATGTTTGCAGACAATCCGTTCATGAAGGCTGTCCAGGACATGATGTCCGGCAACTTCGGTCATGCAGCCTCGGCGAAACCATCCACGCAGGCCAGCGCGGAGGCTACCGCCAATCCCTACGTCGAGACGCTGAACAGCATGTTCGACAGCGGCCTTGAGGTCCAGAAGACATACCAGAAGAACATGGAAGCGATCTTCGACACCTATTTCAAGGGCACGACGGCGAGCCAGGCAGCATCCGAGCCACCGAAGGCCTGACAAAAAAAGGCCCGGCCAGGAAGATCCGGGCCGGGCAAGCAGCAGGGCTATTGGCTATCACCCTGCGGGGAAAAATCGTATCAGCTACGCCGAAGGCGCTCGAACCTGTCCTTGCCGCGGCGCCGCACCGTCTCGGCCAGCAAGGCTGCCGGATCGTCGAAGACGCCGGAGCGATGCGTCGCCTGCATCACGTCATGCCGGGTGAGGCCGATGTCATCGAGCTGGTAGTCATCCAGTTCGTGCAGGCGATTGGCGGCCCATCGGTTGCTCAGCACACGCCAGACGGACTTCGCGATACCTGCCATGGCGCCGAACGGTCCGCGCACGGCCGTCTGCTTCCGAATGAGGTCGAGTTCAACTGTCTGGATCGTGCGCATGATCTGGTCCTTTCCGGTCGGCACGAGAAAGCCGTCCCCTCCGCGGGAGATCTCGCGGAGGGGTGGCAAAAACTCTGCGGGCGCAGGGAGTGCCCGTTCTTCTGATTACACTCAGGTTATGCCGGAAAGCGTATTGATCAGTCCAACGAATGTTTCTAATGATTGGCATCAGACAAACTGATGGGTGATCTTCATGTCCGCTCCTCTTGATATCGACCAACTTCAGACTTTCCTCGCCATCATCGACACCGGCAGCTTCACGAAAGCCGCCGATCGCGTCTTCAAGACCCAGTCCGCCGTATCGATGCAAATGCGACGACTGGAGGAGCGGGTCGGCAAGCAGCTGTTTGCCAAGGACGGGCGCGGCAACCGGCTGACGACCGAAGGCGAGAAGCTTCTCAACTACGCGCGCCGCATCATCCGGCTGAACAACGAGGCGATCGCCGCCTTCGACGACAACCGGCTCGAAGGGACGCTGCGCATCGGCACGCCGGACGATTACGCCGACCGCTACATGCCGGAAATCATCGGGCGGTTCGCCAAGACCCATCCGAATGTCGAGCTCTACATTGTATGCGAGAACTCGGCGAGCCTGGCGGAACGCATGGCCAAGGGGGAGCTCGACATTGCGCTCGTCACCCACAATCCTCGCGCCCGAATGTCGGACGTGGTGCGAACCGAACCGCTCTGCTGGGTTGCTTCGGCCAACCACCCGCTGCGCGACGATGCGCCGGTTCCGTTGGCGGTCGGTCGCCGCGACTGCCTGTGGCGGCAGCTTGCCTGCTCGGCGCTCGATGCGGACGGTCGCGAATACCAGGTGTTGTTCACGAGCTGGTCGTCGACCGTGGTCGCGGCCGCGGTGCTGGCCGGCATGGCCGTTTCGGTGCTGCCGGAATCGACGCTGCGGCCCGGCATGAAGGTGCTGACCTCCGCCGATGGCTTCCCGCCGCTGCCACCGGTGCAGATCGGCCTGATGAAACGGCCGGGCCTCTCGCCATCGCTGATGAACGCCATCACCGACCACATCGCCGCCTGCCTCGACAACATTTCGCCGGCGGTAGTGCCGGACGATCTGGACGCCGGGCCACAGGGAATCGGGCGAACGCCCAAGGTGCGGGCCGGTCAAATGGCCACCAGTTGGTAGACATGAAAAAACCGGGGCCGAGGCCCCGGTTTTCGTTTCTGCAGACCTGAGACTTACTCGGCAGCGGTAGGCTGCGCCGAGATGGTGTCGGCCTCGTAGCCGTGCGCCTGCTGGAGCGCGGCACGAACGCCGGCTTCATAATCCGGATGCACGAGCTTGAAGTGCGCCAGCTGCCGCTCGACGATCTCGCCCGGGACGCCGCCCATGGCTGCCGCAAGGTTGGAGAAGAGACGTGCCTTCTGTCCCGCGTCGAAGAGATTGAAGAGTGCGCGCGGCTGCACGTAGTCGTCGTTGCCTTCGCGATGGTTGAAGCGCGCCATGTCGCCTTCGATGGCGAGCGCCGGTTCCCGTGCAGACGCATCCTCGACCGGGCCGTTCATCGAGTTCGGCTCGTAGTAGGCATTAGGGTTGCCGGTGCGGATGCCACCGTAGGTGTTCATCTGGCCATCACGATGGTAGTGGTTAACCGGGCACTTCGGCTGGTTGACCGGGATGTTCTCGTAGTGGGTGCCGAGGCGGTAGCGGTGCGCGTCGGCGTAGGCGAACACGCGGGCCTGCAGCATCTTGTCCGGCGAATAGCTGATGCCGGGTACGATGTTGGACGGCGAGAAGGCTGCCTGCTCAATCTCAGCGAAGTAGTTCTCAGCGTTGCGGTTGAGTTCCATGGTGCCGATGTCGATCGGCGGGAACTCGGAGTGCGGCCAGACCTTGGTCAGGTCGAACGGGTTGTAGGAGGTGGTCTCGGCCTCGGCTTCGTTCATGACCTGAACCTGCACCTTCCAGCGCGGGAACTCACCACGCTCGATGCCGCCGAACAGGGCTTCCTGGTAGCCTTCGCGCGTCTTGCCGATCAGCGCTTCACCCTCTTCGTTGGTGAAGTGCTTGTGGCCCTGCTCCGTCTTGAAGTGGAATTTGACCCAGTAGCGCTCGCCGGCATCATTCCAGAACGAGTAGGTGTGCGAGCCGTAGCCGTTCATGTGCATCGGGTCGACCGGCAGGCCGCGGTCCGACATCAGGATCGTGACCTGGTGCAGGCTTTCGGGCGAAAGCGACCAGAAATCCCACATGGCGGTTGCCGAGCGCAGGTTCGTCTTCGGGTGACGCTTCTGGGTGTGGATGAAGTCGGGGAACTTGTAGGGGTCGCGAACGAAGAAGACCGGCGTGTTGTTGCCGACCAGATCCCAGTTGCCTTCCTGCGTGTAGAACTTCAGGGCGAAACCGCGCACGTCGCGCTCGTGGTCGGCGGCACCCATTTCGCCGGCGACGGTGGAGAAGCGGGCGAGCATCGGCGTCTCGGCGCCCGGCTGCAGACACTTGGCCTTGGTGAACTTCGAAATGTCGCCTGTGATCTTCAGGGTGCCGAATGCGCCCCAGCCCTTGGCGTGGACGACGCGCTCCGGAATACGCTCGCGGTTCTGATGCGCCAGCTTCTCGATGAGCTGGTAGTCCTGCAGCATGACGCCACCGCGCGGGCCGGCGGTCATCGTGTTTTGGTTGTCCGGCACTGGTGCGCCGGCAGTCGTCGTCATCGTCGGACGATCGGACATGGCTGTCTCCCCTTTTCGAAATCTGGAACCGTTCTAGGCTTTCGGTTTGACCTTCGCACCATAGTTCCATAGTTTCCAATACTATTTACTGCGATCGACGATCGGAAAAACTGATGACCTTGACGCTGCGGCAGATGCGGTATTTCGAGGCGCTGGCCCGGGAGAAACACTTCGGGCGCGCGGCGGAAACCGTGCACATCAGCCAGCCAGCACTCTCAGCCCAGATCCTCGACATGGAGCAAGGTCTGGGGGTTCGGCTGGTGGAGCGCAACCGCAGCGGCATCCTCCTGACGCGCCAGGGCGAGGAGGTGCTGGCGCAGGTCCGGACGATCCTGGAGCAGGTCGAGCGACTGGAGAGCGGTGCGCGCAGCAATGGCCGGATGCTCGACGGTCCGGTCCGGATCGGCATCATCCCGACGGTTGCGCCCTACCTCGTGCCGAAGCTCGTTCCCTGCCTGCGCGAGCGCTATGCCTCGATCGAGATCGAACTCAAGGAGGCGGTCACTGACCGGCTGATCCTCGACCTACAGGAGGGGACGCTGGATGCGGTGATCGCGGCGCTGCCGATCGAGGGAGCCGGAACTGAGGCGTTTCCGCTGTTCGTCGACCGGTTCTTCATGGCGATGGCCAACAATGCCGATGCGATCCTGTTGTCGCCGCTGATCGAAACGCAGGTGGACGTCGACAGGCTGCTGCTGCTGGAGGAAGGGCACTGCCTGCGCGAACAGGCGCTTTCCGTCTGCGGCACGGCCGGCAAGCGCAGCCTTGTCACCTTTGGTGCGACTTCGATGACGACGCTCCTGCAGATGGTTTCCCACGACATGGGGATGACGCTGATCCCGGAGATGGCGATCCCGACCGAAACGGCCCGCAACGACATCCGCATCGTGCCCTTCGCGGAGCCCGCGCCTTCGCGGGAGATCGGGCTGATCTGGAGGAAGTCGAGCGGACGGCGCGACGAGATGAGCGCCCTGGCTGAAGCCGTCGCCAGTTGCGCCCCGGTCCCGCTCGGACGACCCGGCCCCGCGACAGAGGCCGGGTTGCTGACCATGATCAGGACAAGTGCGTCTTGAAGAATTCCACCGTCCGCGCCCAGGCGAGATCGGCCGCCGCCTTGTCGTAGCGGGCCGCCGAGGTGTCGTTGTTGAAGGCGTGGTTGACGCCCTCGTAGATATGGATCTCGAAGGTCTTGCCGTGCTCCTCAAGGGCTGCGCGGTAGGCGTCGATGCCGGCGTTGATGCGCTCGTCGAGGCCGGCGTAATGGAGCATCAGCGGTGCCTCGATGGCGGGCACGTCCTCTGCGGGCGCCTGCGAACCATAATAGGCCACACCGGCACCAAGCTCCGGAGACTTCGTCGCCATGCGGTTGACGAGACCGCCGCCCCAGCAGAAGCCGACGGCACCCACTTCGCCGTTCGTGCCGTCGAGGCCGGCGAGATAGACGCGGGTTGCCTCCGCATCGGCCGCCGTCGCCTCGGCGTCGAGCGAGCCGAACAGCTGCCGTGCCTGATCCTCGTCGGCGGGCGTTCCGCCGGCAGGCGACAGGAAGTCGGGCGCCAGCGCGACGAAGCCTTCGAGCGCCATGCGGCGAGCGACATCGCGGATATGCATGTTGAGGCCGCGGTTCTCGTGGATGACGATGACGGCGGGAAGATCGGCAGCCGCATCGGCTGGGCGGACGAGGTAAGCTTTCATCTCGCCCGTGGATCCGGGATAGGTGACTTCCTCCGCAACGAGACGATCGTCGCTCTCCGGCACCATCTGCGCCTGGGCGCCGCTCGCGGCCAGCATGGGCGCGATGGCGGCCGCTGCGGCTCCCGATCCCGCCAGCATCGTTAGCCGTTCCATGAAAGCGCGGCGGTCGAGGCTCAGATGCGTATATTCATCATAGGCATTGATCATTGCCTGGGTGATCTTCGGCTTTTCCACGACGTGCTCCTCTGGCGGGTCCGATAGGCAGATCCACGCAAACGCGGAGCGGCCGGATGAGCAAAGCTAGATCATCCGGCCGCCAGTGGGTGACACATCTACGTGAGGAGATCAGGCCGCCAGATCGAGCACCACGCGGCCGTCGATCTTGCCGTCCTTCATGCGGTCGAAGATGGCGTTGATGTTTTCCAGCTTGTCCCAGGAGAAGTGGGCGGCAACCTTGCCTTCGCCGGCAAACTGCAGCGATTCCTCCAGGTCCTGGCGGGTGCCGACGATGGAACCGCGCACGGTGATGCGCTTCAGCACCGTTTCGAAGACCGGCAGAGAGATGAAGCCCGGCGGCAGGCCGACGAGCGCCATGGTGCCCTTGGAGCGAAGGAAGCCATAGGCCTGTTCCATGGCCTGCGGCGAGACCGCCGTCACCAGCGCGCCATGCACGCCGCCGGTTGCCTTCTGCACCTGTTCGATCGCATCGGCATCCTTGCCGTTGACGATGACGTCGGCGCCGAAATCCTTGGCGAGCTTCAGCTTGTCATCGAAGATGTCGGCGGCCACGACGTTCATGCCCATGGCCTTGGCATATTGCACCGCCATGTGGCCGAGACCACCGATGCCGGAGATGACCACCCATTCGCCGGGCTTCACTTCGGTTTCCTTCAGTCCCTTGTAGACGGTGACACCGGCGCAGAGGATCGGCGCTGCGGCGCCGAATTCCAGATTGTCCGGCAGGCGGCCGACGAAGTCCGGATCCGCGAGCCCATACTGAGCGAAGGTGCCGTTGACGGAATAGCCGGTGTTCTGCTGGCTGCCGCAGAGCGTTTCCCAGCCGGTGCGGCATGGCGTGCAGCAGCCGCAGGCGGTGTGCAGCCAGGCGACGCCGACGCGGTCGCCTTCCTTGACATGGGTGACGCCCGCACCAAGCTTGGCGACATAGCCCGTGCCTTCGTGGCCGGGAATGAAGGGCGGCTTCGGCTTGACAGGCCAGTCGCCGTTGGCGGCATGGAGATCCGTGTGGCAGACGCCGGTTGCCTCATACTTGACGAGGATCTGCCCCGGGCCAGGCTCGGGGATCGGCGTTTCCTCGATCACCAGAGGCTTGCCGAATTCCCGCACCACGGCGGCTTTCATCATTGCTGACATCGCTGGACCCTTTTCGAACGAAGACCGCGTCCTTGCGGTCGTGTGGCTCGAAGGGTCCTACTACGGAGCGGCAGACGGGGCGTTGATCCACCTCAAAGATGTCAGTCCAGTGCCAGCCAGACGGCGAGCCAGATCCAGAGCGCGATCAGGATGAAGAAGCCGGTGATCCAGATGGGGCGCCGGTGGCGGAGGCGGTTGTTGGTGATGTGGACGTAGGAATGGACGTAGCGCGACAGCACGAAGCCCCAAGCGAGAAGCGCCGTCACCACATTGTCCGCCGTAGTCAGATAGAGCAACAGGCAGACCACGTGAAAGAGCAGCGGCAGCTCGAACTGGTTCTTGAGGTTGTTGTGGATGAGGAGGCTTTCAATCGGCTCGTCCCGGTTCTCCTTGAACTGCTCCGCCTTGGCGGTTCCGGAGCGGACGGCACCGATCCGCCTGCTGGAGAGAAGGTAGTAGAGGCCGAACACCAGGAAGGCGTGGGCGATCATCGGCCAGATCATGATATTGCTGAAGGTCATGTGTTTTCTCGCGTAAACTCAGTCCTGCAACTCAACGTCCCGCCTCAGGCAACCGGCAACCGGCAAACGGCTGGCCGCCTGAAGACTAGAGGAAACCGTGGCATCGGCAATTGCAATCGTCGACTGCCGATGCCGTCAAGATCAGGCGCCGCCGGGATAGTTCGGGCTTTCACGGGTGATGGTGACGCCGTGCGGGTGGCTTTCGCGAAGGGCGGCTCCGGAGATCCGCACGAAGGTCGCCTTCTCCTGGAAGGAGGGAATATCGGCGCCGCCGACATACCCCATGGCCGCCTTCAGGCCGCCGGCCAGCTGGTGCAATACGGCCGAGACCGGTCCCTTGTAGGGAACCTGGCCCTCAATACCTTCCGGAACCAGCTTCAGCGTGTCGCGCACTTCCGCCTGGAAGTAGCGATCGGCAGAGCCGCGCGCCATGGCGCCTACCGAGCCCATGCCCCGGTAGGCCTTGAAGGAGCGGCCCTGGTAGAGATAGACCTCACCCGGGCTTTCGTCGGTGCCGGCCAGCAAAGAGCCGACCATGACGGCCGAGGCGCCCGCGGCAATGGCCTTCGCCAGATCGCCGGAGAACTTGATGCCGCCGTCGGCAATGACCGGGATGTTCTGGTCGCGGGCAGCATTGACAGCCGCCATGATGGCGGCGAGCTGCGGCACGCCGACGCCAGCAACGATGCGGGTCGTGCAGATCGATCCGGGACCAATCCCGACCTTGACCGCATCCGCGCCGGCATCGATGAGCGCCCTCGTGCCATCATAGGTGGCGACGTTGCCGGCCATGATGCGCACGGAGTTGGAGAGCTTCTTGACCCGCGCCACGGCGTCCAGCACGCGCTGCGAGTGGCCGTGGGCGGTATCGACCACCAGAAGGTCGACGCCGGCCTCGATCAGCCGCTCGGCGCGCTCGAAGCCGTCATCGCCGACGCTGATGGCGGCAGCGGCCCGCAGGCGGCCCTGGGCGTCCTTGGAGGCATTCGGGTTGAGCTGCGTCTTCTCGATGTCCTTGACGGTGATCAGGCCGATGCAGTGGCCCTGGCCGTCCACCACGAGAAGCTTCTCGATTCGGTGCATGTGCAGCAGCCGCTTGGCCTCGGTCTGGTCGACGCTGTCGTTGACCGTGATGAGGTTCTCGTGGGTCATCAGTTCGTGGATCTTCTGCGACGGGTCGGAGGCGAACCGGACGTCGCGGTTGGTCAGGATGCCGACGAGGCGACCGGTCTTGTGGCCGCCGTTCCCGCCATTATCGACGACCGGAATGCCGGAGATGCGGTGTGCCTTCATCAGCGCCAGGGCTTCTGCCAGCGTCGCGTCCGGGCCGATGGTCACCGGATTGACGACCATGCCGCTCTCGAACTTCTTGACCTGGCGGACCTCTTCGGCCTGTTCGACGGGCGTCAGATTGCGGTGGATAACGCCGATGCCGCCGGCCTGGGCCATGGCGATGGCGAGACGCCCCTCGGTGACCGTATCCATGGCGGAAGACAGGATCGGCATGTTGAGATCGATGTCGCGGGCAATGGTGGTGGCGATGTTCGTCTGACCCGGCATCACCTCGGAGTGTCCCGGCTGCAGGAGCACGTCGTCAAAGGTCAGCGCGTCTGCGCCGGTTGCGGATTCTACAATGCGAGCCATGGCCAATTTCCTTAAATGAAAGGAAGTTCGTTCCGGCGGGAGGATGACCGGGAACGATCTTCAGGAATGGGAAGTTGGCGAGGGCTGGTACCACGTTCATGGCAGGATGTGAATAGCAAAATCCCGGAGCACCAGGTCTCCGGGATTCGTCATCGATGCCCCGATCAGATCTCGAACTGGTAGGATTTTGGCACGAAGCGACAGCCTGTCTCGAGCTTTTCCGCATAGCCGACCGAGGGGAACGGCATGTGGTAGCCAAGGAAGGCCACCCGATCCGTCGCGATCATGTCGAAGACCCTCTTGCGGGTGGCCGCCGCGGCTGCCTTGTCCATGTCAAAGCGCACCTCCCAGTCGGGACGCTGCAGCGACAGGACGTAATGATTGGCCGTATCGGCGGCCAGGATCAGGCGGCGTCCGTCGGATTCGACGTTGAAGATCATGTGGCCTGGCGTGTGGCCGAAGGCCGCCATGCTGGTGATGCCCGGGACGACCTCGGCGCCATC